>CAYNXB010000001.1:0-96977 GCA_964401045.1 uncultured Sphingomonadaceae bacterium
GAACTGCGGGTCGGCGCTGGCGCCTACGTATGCGGTGAGGAAACCTCGCTGCTCAACAGCCTTGAAGGCAAGCGCGGCGAAGTGCGCGCCAAGCCCCCGCTGCCGGCGATCGAGGGCTTCCTCGGCCGTCCCACGGTGGTCAACAACGTACTCACGCTCGCCGCGGTGCCGCACATCCTGGCCGAAGGCGGCGCGGGCCACTACCAGGGGCTCGGCATGGCGCGCTCGAAGGGCACAATGCCGATTCAGCTCGCCGGCAACATCAAGCACGGCGGCCTGTTCGAGACTGCGTTCGGCATCACGCTGGGCGAGCTGGTCAACGAGATCGGCGGCGGCACTGAGAGCGGACGCCCGGTCAAGGCGGTGCAGGTCGGCGGTCCGCTCGGCGCCTACCTCCATCCGGACGAGTTCGGGATCGAATTCGACTACGAGGCTTACACCGCCGCCGACGCGCTGATCGGCCACGGCGGCATCACCGTGTTCGACGACACCGCCGACATGGGCGCGATGGCGCGCTTCGCGATGGAGTTCTGCGCCGCCGAGAGTTGTGGCAAGTGCACCCCGTGCCGCATCGGCGCCGTGCGCGGGGTCGAGATCATCGATCGCATCCGTGCAGGCGGGCGCAAGCGTGACGTGATCGAGCTCGCCCCGGTGATGCACAACGCACCGAAGGATGGCGGCCGCCTGCCCGAGCAGGAAATCGAGCTGCTGACCGATTTGTGCGAGACGATGAAGTTCGGCTCGCTCTGCGCGCTTGGCGGGTTCACGCCGTTCCCGGTGATGAGCGCGCTCAAGCACTGGCCCGAGGATTTTACCGGCAAGGCGACCGCGCGCACGCCCGAGCCGGCCGAATGATCCTCGGCGTGGTCCTTGCAGGCGGGCTCTCGACCCGCTTCGGCAGTGACAAGGCGCTGGCCACGTTTGGCGGGCGCTCGCTGCTCTTGCATGCGGTCGATAACCTGTCCGGCCAATGCGAGCAGGTGGTGATCGCCGGGCGCGAGATCGGCCCCGCGCCGTGCATTCCCGATTGGCCGGGCCCAAATATGGGACCGCTTGCCGGGATCGCCGCCGGGCTGCACTACGCGCAGGACATGGATTTCGAGAGCGTGATGACCTGCGGGGTCGATTCGCCGGACGTTTCTCAAGAGGCGCTGGCGGACCTGTCTGCAGCGCCGTGCTACCTCGCCGACCAACCGGTGATCGGCCACTGGCCGGTGGGAGCCGCGAGCACGATCGAACGTATCCTCGAAGGCACCGGCAAGCACTCGATGCTGGCCTTCGCTGAGGCGATCGGCGCAACGGCGGTGAAAAGTGCAGGGAAACCTGCTAATATCAACAGTCCGGCGGATCTGACCGCCTTGGAGCATGGCAATGGGATTTGAGCGTCAGCAGGATTTCGGCACACCCGAAGTCACGGCGGCCGAGACGGTTACGCTGACCATCGACAGCCGTCAGGTCACCGTGCCCGCAGGCACGTCGGTCATGCGCGCGGCGGCCGAGATCGGCGGCGCGATCCCCAAGCTGTGCGCGACCGACAACATGAAGGCATTCGGCAGCTGTCGCATGTGCCTGGTCGAGGTCGAAGGCGCGCGCGGCACGCCCGCGAGCTGCACCACGCCGGTGGCCGAGGGCATGGTCGTCCGCACCCAGACGCCGCGGCTGGAGAAGCTGCGCCGCGGGGTGATGGAGCTGTACATCTCCGACCACCCGCTCGACTGCCTGACCTGCTCGGCGAACGGCGACTGCGAGCTGCAGGACACGGCGGCCCAGGTCGGCCTGCGCGATGTGCGCTATGGCTACGAGGGTGAGAACCACCTCGGGCTCGAGACCGACGGCTCGAACCCCTATTTCGATTTCGATCCCTCGAAGTGCATCGTGTGCAGCCGCTGCGTGCGCGCGTGCGACGAGGTGCAGGGCACGTTCGCGCTGACGATTGACGGGCGCGGGTTCGCCTCGATGGTCAGCGCGGGGCAGGAGAGTGACAACTTCCTCTCCTCCGAATGCGTGAGTTGCGGCGCCTGCGTGCAGGCATGCCCGACCGCGACGCTGCAGGAAAAGAGCGTCAAGGCGATCGGCAAGCCCGAGCGCGCGGTGGTCACCACTTGCGCTTATTGCGGAGTCGGCTGCACGTTCCGCGCCGAAATGCGCGGCGAGCAGCTCGTCCGCATGGTGCCGTGGAAGGACGGCAAGGCCAACCGCGGGCACTCCTGCGTCAAGGGCCGCTTCGCCTACGGTTACGCCAATCACAAGGACCGCATCCTCAATCCGATGGTGCGCGAATCGATCGACCAGCCGTGGCGCGAAGTGACCTGGGAAGAAGCACTCAGCTACACCGCCAACAAGCTTAACGACATCAAGGCGAAGCACGGTGCCCGCGCATTGGGCGGCGTCACCTCGAGCCGTTGCACCAACGAGGAAACCTACCTCGTCCAGAAGCTGATCCGTGGTGTGTTCGGCACCAACAACGTCGATACCTGCGCCCGCGTCTGCCACTCGCCGACCGGCTACGGCCTCAAGACCACCTTCGGCACCAGCGCCGGCACGCAGGATTTCGACAGCGTGATGGACGCCGACGTGATCATGGTGATCGGCGCCAACCCGACCGACGCGCACCCGGTGTTCGGCAGCCGCATGAAGCGGCGGCTCCGCCAGGGCGCCAAGCTGATCGTGATCGACCCGCGGCGAATCGACCTGGTGCGCAGCCCCCACATCGAGGCGGAGCATCACCTGCCGGTGCGGCCCGGTACCAATGTGGCGGTGCTCACCAGCCTCGCGCACGTGATCGTCACCGAAGGCCTCATCAACGAGCACTTCATCCGCGAGCGCTGCGACTGGTCTGAATTCGAGGATTGGGCCGCCTTCGTCTCCGGGCCGCACCACAGCCCGGAAGCGATCGAAGCGCTCTGCGGTGTTCCCGCCGAGGAAATCCGCGGCGCCGCTCGCCTCTATGCCACCGGCGGCAACGGCGCGATCTATTACGGCCTCGGCGTCACCGAGCATTCGCAGGGCTCCTCGGCGGTCATCGCGATCGCCAACCTGGCGATGGTCACGGGCAACATCGGCCGTCCAGGCGTGGGCGTGAACCCGTTGCGCGGGCAGAACAACGTCCAGGGTTCGTGCGACATGGGTTCGTTCCCGCACGAGCTGCCGGGCTACCGCCACATCAAGGACGAAGAGGTCCGCTCGCTGTTCGAGAAGGACTGGGGCGTTGCGCTCGATCCCGAGCCGGGCCTGCGCATCAACAACATGCTCGACGCGGCATGCGACGGCACGTTCCGGGCGATCTACATTCAGGGCGAGGACATTCTTCAGTCCGATCCCAACACGCAGCACGTCGCCGCCGGGCTCAAGGCGATGGAGCTGGTCGTGGTCCACGACCTGTTCCTCAACGAGACGGCCAACTACGCGCACGTGTTCCTGCCGGGCTCGACCTTCCTCGAGAAGGACGGCACTTTCATCAACGCCGAACGCCGTATCCAGCCGGTGCGCAAGGTGATGGAACCCGCCAACGGTTACGCGGACTGGGAAGTCACTCAGTTGCTTGCCCAGGCGCTGGGCGCGGACTGGAACTACACCCATCCGAGCGAGATCATCGATGAGATCGCGCGCCTGACGCCGACCTTCGCCGGGTTCAACTGGGACAAGCTGCTCCGCATCGGCTCGGTGCAGTGGCCGGTTAACGAGAAGTTCCCCGACGGCTCGCCGGTCATGCACGTCGAGGGCTTCGTGCGTGGCAAGGGCAAGTTCGTCGTCACCGAATACATCCCGACAGACGAGAAGGCCGGGCCGCGCTTTCCGCTGCTGCTCACCACCGGGCGCATCCTCAGCCAGTACAACGTCGGTGCGCAGACCCGGCGCACCGGCAACGTCGCCTGGCATCCAGAGGATCTGCTCGAGATTCATCCGAGCGACGCCGAGAACCGCGGGCTCAAGTCCGGCGACTGGGCGCGCCTCGCCAGCCGCACCGGTGAGACGACGCTGCGCGTGCAGGTTACCGACCGGGTCGCGCCGGGCGTGGTCTACACCACCTTCCACCACCCTACGACGCAGGCCAACGTCGTCACCACCGACTTTTCGGACTGGGCGACCAACTGTCCCGAATACAAGGTAACCGCGGTACAGGTCGCGCCGTCCAACGGCCCGAGTGAATGGCAGCAGGACTACGACCAGCGGGCAGAACGAAGCCGCCGGATCGCGGTCGAGGCGGAGCCTGCCGAATGAGCTCGACCATCGAAACGCTGCGGCGGATGGCGAACGACATCGCCCGCAATCTCCAGTCGATGGGGCATGGCGAGGCGAGCCTCGCCACCGCCGACCACATCAACCAGTTCTGGGATCCGCGCATGAAGGCGATGATCTTCGCCGACGATCGCAGCCACCTGATCGACGTCGCCGCCAAGGCGATCGATCACCTGGCTGCGGGCGGGCAGCCGGAATCCCAGACGCGGGCGACGGTCTTCGCCAGCGCGCACGAGACGGGCCATTCCGACGCGGGGTGAGCCCGCTCGCAATGATGACGCAGCCCGAACAGCCCATCGAAATCCGCTCCGACGGCACCACCCGCGCCATCGATCGCAAGTGGGTGCCCGAAGCGCCGGTGGCGCTCGAATTCAACGGTCTCGCTTATGCGGTGATGATGGCGACGCCCGCGGACCTCGAGGACTTCGCGCTCGGCTTTGCGCTCACCGAAGGGCTGGCGAAGGCGCCCGGCGATGTGGCGGAGCTCGCAATCGCGGAAACGGACAAGGGCTGGATCGTCCGCGCCCAGCTTAGCGGGCTCGGGGTCGAGCAGTTGACCGAACGCGTCCGCGCCCGTGTCGCGGAAAGTTCATGCGGGCTGTGCGGGATCGAGAACCTCGAGGCTGTGGCCAAGCCGCTGCCGCCGGTTGCCGCGCATGAGAAGCTCGAGCCACCGGCGATCTTCGCGGCGCTCGAAGGCCTGCGGGAGCATCAGCTCCTGATGCGGGCGACCGGCGCCGCGCATGCCGCCGCGTTCTGCTCGCCCGATGGAACGATCCTCCACGTGCGCGAGGATGTCGGACGGCACAACGCGCTCGACAAGCTGGTCGGTGCGCTGGCGCGCACAGGGCAGGACCCGGCCGCCGGCTTCATCCTCTCGACCGCGCGCTGTTCGTACGAGATCGTCGAAAAAGCAGTGCGCGCCGGCGCCACCCGGCTGGTCACGATTTCGCTGCCAACTTCTATGGCGGTTACTCGAGCGAAAGGTTCTAGGCTTAGCCTTTGGTGCCTCGCCCGGCCCGATTCGGTGCTCCAGGTCAACGCCGCGCGTTAACCGTTGCGGCGGCGCCGAAGGGCCCGCTCGAACGTTGGAAAACCATGGCTAAGCGTAAACTTCCCAAGCGTGTCCTGGTGGTGGAGGACGATTTCCTCAACCGGCTGTTTTTCTGCGACGTGCTCAAGGAAGAGGGCTTCGAGGTCGAACCGGTGGCTGACGAGCGGGAGGCGCTCGCCCGGACCGTGGAGTTCCGCCCGGACCTGATCGTGATGGACATCCACATGCCGCACATCTCCGGCGTGGACATCATCAAGTCGCTGAAAGCCAATCCATCGCTGGCCGGAATACCCGTGCTCGCCGTGACCGGGTACGTTGGCAAAGGCGAGGAGCAGCAGGTGCGCGACGCGGGTGCGGGCGGCTATCTGCCGAAGCCGGTTTCGATCGCGCCGCTGGTCGCCGCGGTCAACAAGCTGATCGAGCTCGAAGCCGGGTGAGCCGCTAGCGCGTTAGCTGGAATACCGCGTGCTCGGCGCGCAGGTTCGGGGCGAAGCCGCCCAGTTCCCTGCCGCCGGCGAAGAACCAGCACCGCTCGACCTTGACGCCCTTGACGGCGAGCAGCTCGCGAAAATCGTTCACCGTGACGTGGTGAATATTCTCCGTCTCATACCAGCTCACCGGCAAGTGCCGCGTTACCGGCATGCGGCCGTTGAACAGCAGCGCTGCGCGCATCCGCCAATGGGCGAAATTGGGGAACGAGACGAACGCCCGCCGCCCGACCCTGAGCAACTGGTCGAGCATCAGGTCCGGCCGCGCGGCGGTCTGCAGCGTCTGGCTGAGGATCGCGAAATCGAATGCGTCGTCAGGGTAATCGGCCAGGTCCTTGTCGGCGTCGCCCTGAACCACCGACAGGCCACGGCTGACTGCCTTCTCGACCTCGTCGGGATCGATCTCCATTCCGCGCGCATCGACGCCGCGCTCGTCACGCAGCGCGGCCATCAGCGCGCCGTCGCCGCAACCGACGTCGAGCACCTTCGCGCCTTGCGGGACATGCTCGGCGATCTTGGCGAGATCTGGGCGCAGTCTCATGCGTAGACCTGTGGATCGTCGCGGGTCAGCATCCGCTCGGGGTAGGGATAAACCGACCAGCCATGACCGGCGTAGAGATCCTGCGCATCCTGCGTGAACAATGCCCAGCGGCGCAGCCCCTGCAGCTCCGGATGGTTGTCCAGCCAGTCGAGCATCGCGTGCGACAGGCCGTGGCCGCGGTGATCCTCGATCACGTAGACGTCGGCGAGATAAGCGAAAGTCGCGCGGTCCGAGACGACCCGTGCCATCGCCACTTGCGCGCCGTCCTTGAGTACGGCGACGCAGATCGAGTTGGCGAGCGCGCGCTTCACCGTCGGCAGCGGAATGCCAGCGGACCAGTAGCTGCGCGTGAGATAGGCGTGGGCGGCGACCGCATCGATCCGCGCCGGATCGCCGGTCAGCTCGTAGCCATCGGGAAGTGGCCTCATTCGAGAAAGCCTTTCACCACCCGGTCGAGCGCGGGGATGTCGAGCAGGAAGCTGTCGTGCCCGTGGGGTGAGCGCAGCTCGACGAAGCTGACCGGGGCGGCAACGGCGTTGAGCGCATGAACGATGTGGCGCATCTCCGAGGTCGGATAGAGCCAGTCGGTGTCGAAGCTGACCAGGCAGAAGCGGGCCTTCGCGCCCGCAAAAGCATCTGCCAGCCGCCCGCCGTGCTCCTCGCCCAAATCGAAATAGTCCATCGCCCGCGAGATGTAGAGATAGCAGTTCGCGTCGAACCGGCTTGTGAAGCTGATTCCCTGATAGCGCAGGTAGCTCTCGATCTGGAAATCGGCGTCGAAGCCGAAGCTCTTGGCCTCGCGATCCTGCAGCCTCCGGCCGAACTTGTCTTCCAGCGCGGCTTCCGAGAGATACGTAATGTGCGCTGCCATCCGCGCGACCGAAAGGCCCGCGTCGGGTGGCTTGCCGTTGGCGTAGTAGTCGCCGCCGTTCCATGCCGGGTCGGCCATGATCGCCTGCCGTCCGACCTCGTGGAACGCGATGTTCTGGGCCGACATCCTTGCCGGCGTGGCGATGCCGAGCACCCGCTCAGCCTTCTCGGGATAGTTGGCGGCCATGCTCAGCGCGAGCATCCCGCCCATCGAGGGGCCGACCGTGGCGTGCAGCCGCTCGATCCCGAGCGTGTCGAGCAGCGCAACTTGTGCGCGGACCATGTCGCGAACGGTGAACACCGGGAAGCGCATGCCCCACGGCTTACCATCCGGCGCCGGACTGGCCGGGCCGGTCGAGCCCATGCAGCTGCCGATGAAGTTGGCGCAGATGACGTGGAAGCGGTTGGTGTCGATCGGCTTGCCGGGCCCGATCATCCGGCTCCACCAGCCCGGCTTGCCGGTGATCGGATGCGGGCTGGCGACGTGCTGGTCCCCGGTAAGCGCGTGGAACACGAGTATTGCGTTGTCCTTCGCCGGCGCGAGCGCGCCGTACGTCTCGTAGGCGATGGTCACGCGATCGAGCACCTGGCCGCTATCGAGCGGCAGGGGCTGGGGCAGAACGAGGCTGCTGTCGGTCGAGGCAAGGACGCTGGCCATTTACGCCACGCGAAGTGGGATAGGCGCTTCCCGCTGTCAATCGCGCAGCAACGCAGGTATGCGCGCGCCCATGAACGGGAGCGCACCTTCACCCAAGCCATGGATCGTCGACATTCGTGCCTATGTGCCGGGCCTCGCGCGCGGCAGCGACGGGCGCGAGCTGGTCAAGCTCTCGGCTAACGAGAACCCGCTCGGCACCAGTCCGGCGGCGCTGGAAGCGCGCGCTGCCGCGGGCGCGCCCAGTCTCTATCCCGATCCCGACAGCGCCGATCTACGCGCTGCGATCGGCAAGCGGTACGGGATCGATCCGGCTCGCGTCATCTGCGGCACCGGATCGGACGAACTGCTCAACCTGGCGGCGCAAGCCTATGCCGGGCCGGGCGACGAGATCGTCCACGTGCGCTACGGCTTCGCGGTCTACGACATCGCCACCCGCCGCTGCGGCGCGAGCCCGGTGATCGCGCCCGACCGTGACTACGGGACGGACGTGGACGCGCTGCTGGATTGCGTGGGCGAGAAGACGAGGGTGGTGTTTCTCGCCAATCCCAACAATCCCACGGGCAGCTATCTCGACAAGGTGGAGCTCGCGCGGCTGCACGCGGGCCTTCGGGCGGACGTGCTGCTCGTGCTCGACCAGGCTTATGCCGAATACGTGGCGCCGGGCACCGACGATGGCGGGCTGGAGCTCGCGGCGAAGAATGCCAATGTGCTGGTCACCCGTACGTTCTCGAAGATCTATGGCCTCGCGGGGGAGCGGATCGGCTGGGGCACCGGCGCGCCTGAGATCGTCGGAATGCTCAACCGCATCCGCGCGCCGTTCAACGTGACGCTGGGCGGGCAGGCCGCCGCGCTCGCCGCGCTAAGCGACGAGGCGTTCGTCGACCGCTCGCGCGAGCACAACTTCGCCGAGCGGGCGCGTTTCGTCGCGGCGATCGAGGCGCTCGGCAACCACGGGCTGCGCGCGCTCCCGAGCGAGGCGAACTTCGTGCTGGTGCTGTTCGAAGGTGCGCTGAGCGCCAAGGCTGCGCACGAGGCGCTGATCGAGGCCGGGATCGCCACCCGACACTTGCCCGGCCAGGGCCTCGGCCACGGGCTGCGCATCACCATCGGTACGCCCGAGCAGATGGACGTGGTCGCTGGCATCCTGCGCCAGCTGGCAGAGGCGGCGCAGTGACTTTCGCACGCGTCGCGATCGTCGGCCTCGGGCTGCTGGGCGGGTCGATCGGGCTCGCTATCGCCGAGAATTTGCCGGACACCAGTACCACCGGGTTCGACAGCGATCCCGACGTGCGCCGACGCGCCGCCGAACGCGGCCTGGTCGGCACCGTGTGCGAGACAATGGCCGAAGCGGTCGCCGATGCGGACCTGGTGATCCTGTGCGTGCCGGTCGGCGCGATGGGCGGGGCGGCGCAAGCGATCGGCGGGCACCTCAAGCCCGGCGCGCTGGTCAGCGACACGGGTTCCTCGAAAGGCTCGGTGCAGACGGCGCTCGCTGAAGCCTTGCCCGGCCAGCCGGTGATCCCCGCGCACCCCGTCGCCGGGACCGAGCGCAGCGGGCCCGAGGCGGGTTTCGCCAGCCTGTTCCACAACCGCTGGTGCATCCTCACTCCGCCCGCCGACGCCGATCCGGCGCTGGTCGAGGCGCTCGGGGAGTTCTGGCGCGCCCTCGGAGCGACGGTCGATGTGATGGATGCCGCGCACCACGATCTCGTGCTCGCGATCACCAGCCACCTGCCGCACCTGATCGCCTACACCATCGTCGGCACGGCCTCAGATCTCGAGCAGGTCACGCGCAGCGAAGTGATCAAGTATTCGGCCGGCGGCTTCCGCGACTTCACCCGCATCGCCGCCTCGGACCCGACGATGTGGCGTGACGTGTTCCTCGCCAACCGCGAGGCGGTGCTCGAGATGCTGCAGCGCTTCAGCGAGGATTTGACCGCGCTTCAGCGCGCGATCCGCTGGGGTGACGGCGAAAAGCTTTACGACCTGTTCGCCCGCACCCGCGCGATCCGCCGCTCGATCATCGAGCAGGGGCAGGATGTCGACGAGCCCGACTTCGGGCGCGAGGATCACGGCAGCTTCTCCGATTGACGCTTCGGTAACAACAGCACGACGGCCAGCAACGCCAGGTGCGCGCCAGCCGAAACGTACCGCGCCGCGTCCACCCGTCCGCCTTCCAGAGAGAGCAACGGATCGGCAAGCGTGTTGGCGAGGTTCCATCCCCAGTGGAGAGCCACGGCCCCCCACAGCGTACGCCAGCGCCACGTCGCTGCGGCGTAGGCAAGCCCGAGGCAAAACAGCCGCAGTTGCTCGCTCACACCCCAGTCGAACCGCCACACATGGTTGAGCGTGTATAACAGCGCGCTGCCCACGATGAATGCGACCGGGCCGAGCCGGAGAGGAAATGCGCGGAACAGGAAGCCTCGCGTGAGGATGTCTTCGGCTATAGACGGAATGAACGTGATGATGGCCGCCAGCGCGATGCCCACTGCACTGAGTCGAGCGCCTGAAGCGACGAGGGCTCCGGCGCCAAGCGGCGCAGCGAGCGCCAGAGAGGCAAGCTTGGCAAGTCCGGCGAGAAGCAGCCCCGCCGCCACGAGACGGGGAATCCCCGGATGCCAGGCGAGGCCGTAAGCCGCATAGCCGCCGCCCCCGATCCACCGGCCGAGAGGCCATGCGAGCGCCAACGTCGCGCACATCAATGCCGGTCCCGCCGGGCTGGCGGGTGCCAGCATGGTCCCCAGTCCTTCGGCCGCCTGATAGCATCCAAACAGGATGACAAACGCGACCACAGGACGAATCCAGGGGCTATATGGGTGCAGCGGTTTCACGGTCGTCAGCCGTTCAGCGCGTTGATCTCGCGCAGCACACGAGCCTCGACCTCTTCGCGCGGCAGGCCCGGCGGGATCGGCTCGCCGAAACGGATCGAGATCGTGCCGCGCCGCTTCCACGTTCCGGCGTACGTCCGCCCGCTATCGATCGCCACCGGGATCACCGACAGGGCGAGCATCTTGTAAAGCCCGGCGAAACCAGAGCGCAGCGGAGCCACTTCGCCGTGTGGCACGCGGGTGCCTTCGGGAAAGATCACCAGTGGTCGACCTTCACTGGCGAAGCGCCTGGCTTCGCCGATCATCGTCCGCAGCGCCATCGCTCCCTGCTCGCGCGCGACCGGCACCGCGCCATAGGCGCGGGCCGCGCGGCCCCAGCCGGGAATGCGGAACAGCTCGGCCTTGGCGAACACGACCGGCTGGTGAAACAGCGCGGGCGCGTCGATCGCGTCGAACATGGTCTCGTGCTTAAGCGCGTAGAGCGCCGGACCGGCCACCCGTTCGCCCTCGATCACAACCTTGATCCCGAGCACATGCACCACGCACCAGCGGTGGAACGCCGCCCAGCCGTCCGGCACCTTGCGCGAGATGTGCGGCGGGAACACCAGTGCCGCGACCGAGCCGAGCACGAACACCACGCTCGCGCTGTAGAACAACAGGTAGAACGCGAGGCTGCGCAGGACGGTCACGGTCTCGCTATCCGCGCCAGGGGCTGGCGAGCATCGCGGCGATCAGCTTGTGATATTCGAGGAACAGGGTGTCGAACTTGGGTTTCGACCGCACCGCGTCCTCGACCACCTCGATATCGCCGGGCAGCGCGCGGCCGAGTTCGAACGCGGCGCGGCGCATGTGCCAGTCCGTGGTGACGAGGCGCAGGCGCTTGTACTTGCCCGCGGCGACCCATGCGGCCGATTCGCTGGCGTTGCTGCGGGTATCGACCGCGGCGAAGTCGAGCGTCACGCAGCACGCCATTGTCTTACGTGAGACCTTGTATTCAGCGGCGAATTCGCCGGGCTTCACTTCCGGATCGACGCCGCTGACGAGCAGGTGTTTCGATTGCCCCTGGCCCAGCAGCTCGAGCCCCCGTTCGATCCGCCCGGCGCCGCCGGTAGGGACGATGATCGCGTCGCTCGGCGCCGGTTCGGCCGGCTGCGGCAGGAACAGCGCGAACCACAGGAACCCGAATGCCCACAGCGTCACCAATCCCCCGAGAAAACGCCGGATCACAGGATATTCCTCAGCGCGGAGAGCACCGTCAGCCGCGCGGTTACCATCGCGATGATGACCCCGGCGAGCGGGATTGCGCCGATCGCCAGCCAGTCGCTCAGGCCGAGTCCGCCGCCCGCGACCATGCCCGAGCCGAGCTCGGCGAACTGTTGCCCGAGCAGCAGCACGGCGATCACGCCCAGCGCAAGTCCGGCGATCCCGCCGAGCAGCGCGTCGATCCCGACCGAACGCTGGAAGATGCGCGCGATCTGGCCGTCGGTTCCGCCGAGCAGGTGGACGATCTCGATCGTCTCGCGGTTGCCGCCGAGTGCGCTGCGCGCCGCGAGCCACACCGCGGCCGCGCTGGTGCCCGCCAGCAGCACGACCAGGCCGAGTGCGAGGAATTGCAGCGAATGGATCGCGTCGAACACCGGCGCCAGCCAGCTCGACTGCGCATCGACTTGCGCCGCCGGGGCCAGGCTGGCGAGCGCGGCGCGGATTTCCTCCAGCCGCACGTCGGTTACCGCGCCGCGCAGCTGCGCATCTATCAACGCGGGGGTCGGCACCGCATCGTTTCCGGACCCGGTTTCGCCGAGCCACGGCTCGACCAGCTGGTCGAGTTCCTTCTCACTCACTCGTCGCACGTGCGCAACGCCCTCCATGTTCGACAGCACCGCGACCGCAGCCTGGGCCTGGCTATCCCGCGCGACCGGGCCAGCCTCGACTATCTGCACGGTGATTCCCCCCGCCAGCTCGGCACGCGCGGCGTAGGCCAGATTGCTCAGCGCGAGCCCGCCCGAGGCGGCGATCACCGTCAGCGCGATCATGATCGCGATCACCCACGGCATCGGCCCGGCGAGCCGTGCTTGCGGCAGCAGTTGCGACGCGCGCCAGCCGCCGAGCCGCAGCCAGCGCATGATGGCGCCCCCGACGCTCACGGCACATCCTTGCGCGGCGGATAGCGCAGCGCGCCGGTGGGATCGCTCAGCCGGCCCTTGTCGAGCCGCATGATCAGCGAATCGGACACCTTGCGCAGCAGGTGCACGTCGTGCGTCGCCACCACCACCGTCGTGCCCAGGCGGTTGAGCGCTTCGAACAGCCGCAGCAGCTTGAGCGCCATTTCCGGATCGACGTTGCCGGTCGGCTCGTCCGCGACAAGCATCTCCGGCCGCCCGATCACCGCGCGGGCGATCGCGACGCGCTGCTGCTCGCCGCCCGAAAGCGTCGCCGGGCGCGCGTCCGCACGGTGCGCGAGGCCCACCCATTCAAGCATGTCCGCGACCGGTTTCTCGAGCTCGGCCTCGGCAACCCCCGCCACCCGCAAGGGCAGCGCCACGTTGTCGAACGCCGAGAGGTGCGGCACCAGCCGAAACTCCTGAAACACCACTCCCAGCCGCCGGCGGAAGCCCGGCAGGCGCCGGCGCGGCAGGGTGATGACATCGGTGCCGAACATCCGGATCGCCCCGCGCGACGGGCGCTGGGCGAGGTAGAGCAGCTTGAGCAGCGAAGTCTTGCCCGCGCCGCTCGCGCCGGTGAGGAAATAGAACCGCCCGGGGTAGAGGCTGAACGAAATGTCGCTCAGCACCTCGCGCTCGGTGCCGTAGCGCAGCCCGACATTGTCGAACTGGACGATGTCCCCCTCGCGCTCGGTCATGCCCGTGCAGGCGCTCCGCACCGGGCGGAAAAGGCAGTCGAACGATCCATCGCAACCGCTATAGCTGTTGCCTACGGTGGAAAAAAGCCACGCAACCGTGCTGTGCCCGATGTGCGAGACTTGTTGCCCCCGGCGGCACATGCGCTAGGTTCATCCGCACGATGGTTATCGCCTGCCCCGCCTGCGCGACGCGTTATGTCGTACCCGATAGCGCGATCGGTCTCGAAGGGCGGCGCGTGCGCTGCGCCAAGTGCCGCCACAGCTGGTACCAGGAAGGTCCGGAAGCGCAGCAGCAGCCAGTGCCTCCCTCTGGGCACGCACCTGGCCCCGCACCGGTCGCTGCCCCATCGCCGCCTTCTCCTTCGCCGCAACGCCAGCCAGAGCCGGTAGCCGCGCCGGGCTTCAGCGCCACGGCGTTCGCCGCGCCCGAAGCGCCACCGCTGCCGCCCGACCGGTCCTACATCCGGCAACCCGATCCGGAGCCGGAGCCCACGCGCTGGGAGGAGCCGCCCGAACCAGTCGCCGCCGAGGCGGTCCCGCTGCCGCCGCTGCAGGAGGCCGAGCCCTACCGGGACGACGAGTTCTCGCAGTTCGACCACGAGCCGCCGTTCCGGCCGCGGCGCAACGTGCTCAGGCTGTTCACCTGGGCGGCGGCAATCTTCGCCCTGCTGGCGATCGGCACGGTGGTCGCGGTGTCCTACTGGGGCTTGCCCGACTGGGTGCCAGTGAGCCGGCCGACTTTCGGCCAGAGCCGCCCGGACCTGCAGCTCGATTTCCCCGCCGACCAGCAGGAACGGCGCCAGTTGCCCAATGGCACCGAGTTCTTCGGCGCCAGCGGCACGATCACCAACATCGGCCGTGAAACTCATCGCGTGCCGGCGATCCTGATCGTGCTGCGCGATGCACGTGACCGGATCGTCTATAGCTGGGAAGTCTCGCCGCCGCAGAGCAGGCTCGGCCCCGGCGAGAGCGTAACGATCAACGAAGCGGTTACCGACGTGCCCCGCTCGGCGCGCTTCGCCGAGATCGGCTGGAAGCCGGAATAAGCGAGCCTTGCGATTTCGCGGCCCGCCGCCCTTGCGGGGTCGGAACCGCTTTGCTAGTGGCGCGCTCCTACCGGCCGGCGCGCCCAACGCGCCGCCTATGCGATGTGCGGTCGTGGCGGAACTGGTAGACGCGCAACGTTGAGGTCGTTGTGGGCGAAAGCCCGTGGAAGTTCGAGTCTTCTCGACCGCACCACACAGTCCTGAGTGATCCGCAAGGATCTGAAAGGCCGCGGAACGGGCGCCAGCAATGGCGCTGTTCCGCGGCCTTTTCGCTTTCTGGTGTGAGGATCTGCAGTCAGAGACCGGCCGCGCTTGCCCGGTTTTGGCGCGGCATATGTCCGCCGTCTCAGGTCGGAAATTTCTGGCTGCAGTTGGAATTCTCAGGTGAGACCAAGCTCTCGGCGCTGCTTCGTCCTGGATAGCGGAAGAGTCGTGCCGGTCAGCCGTGACGCCGTGAGATGCTCGGGCTGCTTCCGCGGGACAATCGCGATGACGATGTCGGGGGCCAGGCGGGAGATACGGTCAAGGTCAGGCTACCCGACGAGCTTTCCGTCCTCGAGTTCGATGCAGCGCCCGCAGCGTCCCGCAACCCGCTCGTCGTGCGTCGAAATGAGGAAACTGGTGGCGGTTGTCTCGTTGATTCGCGCAATCAACCGCATCACACTGTCGGCCGCCTCGCGATCCAGATTACCCGTCGGCTCATCGGCCAGCACCAGCTCGGGATCGTTGATCAGCGCACGCGCCACCGCAACACGCTGTCGCTGCCCGCCCGACAGCGCGCCGGGGCGATAGGAACGCCGGTCCGCCAGGCCGACCGAGTCCAGCAGCATCGCCGCCTTGTCCCGCAGGTCCCGCGTCTCGTGGCCCAAGGCGGCCGCGGCAGGCATCATCACATTCTCAAGCGCGGAGAGGTCGGGCAGCAGGTGGTGGAACTGGAACACGAAACCGAGATGCCTGCTGCGGAACAACGTGCGCTCCCGGTCGTCGGCCGTGGCCAGATCGTGCCCAAGCATCTCGTGCCGTCCGCCGGTCGCCCGCAGCAGAGTGCCGAGAATGGAAAGAAGCGTGCTCTTTCCCGAGCCCGACGGCCCGCGCAGCGCGGTGAGCTCCCCGCGGCCGATATCGAGATCGATGCCCTTCAGAACCAAGGTTGCGACGTCGCCGTCGCCGAACGACTTGGTGAGACCACGAACAACAAGGAGCGGCTCCTCGTTCACATCCCGATTGCCTCGACAGGATCGATCCGCGAAGCCCGCCGGGCGGGGAGGAGCGACGCGAACGCAGCCGCGATTGTGGTCAGCGCGATCGCCAGAAGGAACCCGCCTGCCGCCGGGTCCAGCGGAAGCCGGCCTTCGCGGAATTCAGAGAGCGGCGGGGCCGGGAGCAAGGCCAGCCAGGCCGCAACGGCGCCGATGACCGCCCCTGACAGACCGATCAGCGTTCCCTCGATCAAAAATATGGCCATGATCAGACGTTTTGTGCCGCCCATCGCGCGAATAATGCCGATCTCCGCCGAGCGCCGTACGATCGACAAAAGCATCGCGCTGGCGATCCCGATCACGATAGTAACCAGGGCGAACCCCTTGATGATCGTTCCCGTCCGGGCCTGTGCGTCGAGGCCTTCGAGCAGCTGGGCGTTCTCCTCGGTCCAGGCAGTTGTGCGGAGCCCGGTCGCCCGTCCGAGTTCCAACGCAATCGCCGATGCGGCCTCGACCGGATCGACCTTGATCTCGATCCGCGACAAGCCGCTGGGGAGATCGAACAGGGCGCGTGCGGTGGTGAGGTTCATGTAGACGGTTTGCCGGTCCGCGCCGGCTATGCCGAGCGTGAATATCCCGCCGATCCGGAAGCTGCGTGTCCGGCCACGGTCGGACGTCATGCGAACCAGCTGGCCCGCGCGCAGGCCAAGATCTTCCGCCATCAGGCTCCCGATGAGAATGCTGTCGACAGGCAGGGCATCACTGCCCGCGACAATCGCGGAGCTGATGTCGGCGATGGCCGAGAGCTTGTCGGGCTCGACCCCGATCACGCCGACCGCGGCGACGGCCTGACCGCGAACGACGAAGCCATTGCCGCGGATTTGCGGCGACACCGCCGTTACGCCCGCCGTGCGTTGAATGGGGTCGATGAACGGCTGCCATACCGCGATCTGCTCGCGGCGGCTCAGGTCTTTCTGAACCACGGCTTGCGCCCCTGTAAGGCCCTCGAGAAGTGCCGGCTCGCGCTCGCGCATCTCCAGCACCACGTGCGGGATGCTCCCGACCGTCCTCAGAGTGAGCACGGTCGCAAGGCCACCGATCAGCGCACTCATGAAGATGAACACGCCAACTCCCACCGCGACGCCGCTCATGAGGAGCACCGTCTGGCCGGGATGCGCTGACAGGTGGCGCAGCGCGATCTTGATCGCATACGGCGTCACGTCCGCACCCGTTGACCGGGTCGCGCAGAAGCGGGCGAAGCAAGTATTCGCTCACCTGCCTTAAGGCCGGACTCGACGATGACCTGCTCCGCCGGCCAGTCCGCGATCCGCACCGGCCGCTCGCGTACGATGTCCCTGTCATCGAGCAGCCTAACCCGCGTGGATGCACCAGTGCCCAGCACCGCGCTACGGGGAATGCTCAGTGCGGACTTCCGCTCGTCGACGATCAGGTTGATGGTTACCGTGAGGCCGGCCGGAGCCTGCTCCGGCGTGTCCAGCAATTGCAGGCGCATCTCGCGCGCGCCGGTCGCGGGATCGACCAGCGGCTCGATGTGGAGGACCGTCGCCCGCAGCGGCCGGGGCGTGCCCGGAAGGCTGACCACGGCGCGGGCACCGGGGCGCACTTGCGCGGCATAGACTTCGTCCACTTCAGCGCTGATCTGAGGCGTGCTGAGGTCGGCCAGCCGATAGATCACCACGTTGGCGGCCACGACCTGCCCGGGATCAACCGGACGGTCGAGAATGACGCCGGCGAACGGCGCCCGGATCACCCTGCGCTCGCGTTGCTTGCTGGCTTCCTCGACTGCAGCCCGGCGCCCTTGCAGCTCCCGAATTCCCTCGGTCACCGCCAGCCTGCGCTCCTCCACTTCGCGCCGGGCCGCGAACTGCCCAAGGCCTTCGTAGCGCGCGAGTTCGCGCCGCGCCTGGGCGAGTGTCGCTTCCTGGGCTGCGACAGCCGCAAGGGCTTGGGCGATGGCCGCGGCTTCGGGGGCGTCATCGATCCGCGCCAGCACCGTGCCGGCCGAGACCCGTGCGCCCACGTCGAACGGCAACTCCCTCAGGGCCCCCCCGACCGGAGACTGGATCTCGACCGAAAGCAGCGGCCGGATCTTTCCATTGATCGCGAGGACCCGCATCGCCGGAGCCTCGGCAAGCCGAAGGACCGCCACGCGCGGGGGCTGCGGCCACAGCAGCCAAGCGGTTGCCAGCAGCGATGCGATAAGGACGGCGATGACCAACGAGCGTCGTTTCATTGTCACCTGCGGACTGGTTCTGCGCGGACACTCGCCCGAAAGAGGGATAGAGGGAAGACTCCCGCGCGATCGGTTCACTGTTGCATCGAACTGCCCGTGCGCTCAGCTCATCCTTTCCAGCAGGCGGACAGGGCGCGCGGCGGGCGCTTTCACATTTGCGCCTGCGTGCACTCACAACCGACCGCCGGCGTTTCCGGATATCTGCGTAATTCGAACGGGAGCTGGCCGGTGCAAGAGCGGAGGGGAGACAGAGGCCCGAACATTGCCAACCATTCGCCACATCCCGATCGATACTTACCCGGAAAACACTGCGTTCATGCTGCGCCGGGGCGACGGATATTCAGCCGAACAGTTCCAGGCGCTGCGCAAAATCCGGGTGACCGCGCCGAACGCTGAAATCCTTGCGACCCTCGCGCTGGTGGACGACGCGCGCATCGTCGGGCTGGGCGAAATTGGGCTCGGCGAACAGGCGTACCGCCGCCTAGCCCAGCCCGAGGGGACAGACGTCAGCGTCGCGCAGGCGCAACCGCCCGCGAGCCTCGAGTTCGTCCGCCGCAAGATCGATGGAGACTCGTTTCAGGCGGCCGAGCTCGCTGCGATCGTCGGCGATATTGCGAACCACCGGTACTCACCGATGGAAATCGGCGTCTTCCTGGTGGCGTGCGCCGGCTTCATGAGCACCGAGGAAACACTGTTGCTCACGCGCGCAATGATCGATGTCGGTGACAGGCTGCAGTGGGATTCCCCGCTGGTCGTGGACAAGCACTGCATCGGCGGCATTCCCGGTAATCGCACCTCCATGATCGTGGTGCCTATCGTCGCCGCTCATGGGCTGATCTGCCCGAAGACCTCCTCTCGCGCAATCACATCGCCGTCTGGCACGGCCGACGCGATGGAGGTGCTCGCGCAGGTCGATTTCACCGAAGCGCAGATGTCGGCAATTGTCGCGAAAGAAAAGGCAGTACTGGCATGGGGCGGACGTGTGCGCCTGTCTCCGGCCGACGATGTCCTGATCTCGGTCGAGCGGCCGCTGAGGCTCGACACGTTCGAGCAAATGGTGGCGTCGATCCTGTCGAAGAAGGCCGCCGCCGGTTCGACCCACCTGGTGATCGACATCCCGGTTGGCCCAACCGCGAAGGTGCGTTCGCAGAATGACGCCGTACGACTGCGCAAGCTGTTCGAATATGTCGCGCGCCACATCGGCATTGTCACGGACGTCGTCTTCACCGACGGCTCCCAGCCCGTGGGCCGCGGGATCGGTCCGGTGCTGGAAGCGCGCGACGTCATGCAGGTTCTACGTGGCGCCGCAGACGCGCCGGCGGACTTGCGCGAGCGGGCGATATTCCTCGCAGGGCGAGTGCTGGAATTCGATCCTGCGTTGCGAGGGGGGGACGGGCCGCGGCGTGCGCGCGAGCTGCTTGCCTCGGGCGCTGCGCTGGTGGCGATGGAGCGGTTGATCGAAGCGCAAGGGCGCCAGACGCAAGCCCTCGTCCCGGGAGCCCATACGTTCGAGGTGACGGCGCCCACCGGCGGCCAGGTCCTGGCGATCGATTGCGAACGCCTTGCGCGCATCGCCCGGCTCGCCGGTGCGCCAATGGACAAGGGCGCGGGAATCGACCTGCGGCACAAAGTGGGCGCCCGCGTGAAGCGGGGTGCGCCGCTCTATTGCATCCACGCCAGCGCGCCGGAAGGACTGCGCTTCGCCCGCGAGCTTGCCAGCGATGGCGCCGGATACCGCATCGCATGATCGCCGCGATCTTCGCCTTTGCGGAATCCAGCGTCCAGGCCGGTCGTCTGGCCGACGAGCTCGGCCTTCCAAATCGCGCCGTCACCGTCCACCGGTTCCCCGACCGTGAGAGCCTGGTCCGGGTCGAGCGATCACCGCCCACGGCGCTCTTGTATCGCTCGCTCGACGATCCGAACGCCAAGCTGGTTGAACTGCTGCTGGCGGTTTCCGCCCTTCGCGCCAACGGAGCGGCCCGCGTGATCCTGATCGCGCCGTACCTTGGCTATATGCGGCAGGATCGCGCGTTCCAGCCGGGCCAGGCGGTTAGCCAGCAGGTGGTAGGGCGACTATTGGCCGAGCGCATCGACGCGCTGTTGACTGTCGATCCGCACCTCCACCGAACGCATTCGCTCAGCCAGGTGGTGCCCGGAATCCCCGCAGTTGCACTGTCCGCGGCGCCTGTGCTCGCAGCCGCGCTCGGTCTTGCCGACGATCCCCTGATCGCGGGGCCGGACGACGAATCCGCAGCCTGGCTCGAGGCCGTCGCAGCTCCGCTGGGTCTCGAAACCTTGCTCGGGGCAAAACAACGACGAGGTGATCGACAGGTCGAAATCAGCTTCGCGAACATCGAGCGGTGCAAGGATCGACACGTGGTCCTGATCGACGACCTCATCTCGAGTTGCGAGACGATGAGGGAGGCCGCCCTGCAATTGCGCAAAGCCGGAGCGGCCCGTGTCGAGGTGCTCGCCACCCATTGCCTTTCCTCGGAGGCGGACCTTGTCCGCCTGACGGGCGCAGGCGTCTTGCGGGTTCGGGCGACCGATACGGTGCCGGGTCCCGCTGCCTCCTTACCCATCGCGGGATTGCTGGCGTCGGCCATCCGTCATCAACGCTGGGCAGGAGAATAGCGTGTCCAAATACCCGATCTCGCTGACCTTTCATGGCGCGGCACGCACCGTCACCGGATCATGCATGGAGTTTAGCCATGAAGGTCGGTCGCTCCTGGTCGATTGCGGCCTTTTCCAGGGCTCGCGGACGCTGGAGAGTCTCAACTCGGGCGATTTTGCCTTCGACCCCGGTCGGCTCGGGGGAGTCGTGCTCACTCACGCCCACCTCGACCACAGCGGGCTCCTGCCGAAGCTCGCGGCGCAGGGATTCAAGGGCCCGATCTGGTGCACTCAGCCAACCGCCGATCTTCTGGAATACATGCTGGCGGACGCCGGCCGAATCCAACAGAACGAGGCAGAGCGGCGCAATCGCCGGCGTGACCGGGCCGGGGAAGTCCCATTCCTCCCGATTTATACCGAGGCCGACGCTCACGACGCCTGGCGCCTGTGCAAGCCCGTTGCGCTGGAGGAATGGTTCGAGCCGGTCCCGGGCTTTCGTGCGCGGCTGTGGAACGCCGGCCATATCCTTGGGGCTGCTTCGGTCGAGCTCCAGGCGGGCGGTGTCCGCATCCTGTGCTCCGGGGACATCGGCCCCGGGCACAAGGCGTTCCAGAACGCCCCGGAAGCCCCCCAAGGCTTCGATCACGTGATTTGCGAGGGAACTTACGGCGATCGGCAACGCGACAGAGTCACGATGGAGGAGCGGCGCAAAACCTTGGAAGCCGAGGTGCGTGGTGCGCTGACTCGCGGCGGCAACCTTGTCATTCCCGCATTCGCGCTCGAGCGGACGCAGGAGCTGCTGCTCGATCTCGATTTCCTGCTGCGCTCGGGCGCAATTCCGGAAGTCCAGGTATTCGTGGATTCGCCGCTTGCAAGCGAAGTCACGAGTGTCTTCGCCCGTTATGCGCGCGAGTTGCAAGACACCGGCGGGCAAAACATCTTCGCTCACCCCGCATTCCATTTCGTCCGCGACACCGCCGAGTCCATCCGGCTCAACTCGGTTTCGGGCGCCATCATCCTCGCCGCGTCCGGGATGTGCGAGGGAGGGCGCATCCGCCACCACCTGATCCACAATCTAGCGCGGCGCGATTCAACCATCCTGTTCGTGGGTTTCCAGGCGCAAGGCACGCTTGGTCGGGTCCTGCTCGAAGGTGCGAAGGCCGTCCGCATCTCGGGGGCCGATGTGCGCGTTCAGGCGCAGATCCGCAGGATCGAGCACTATTCGGCGCATGCCGACAAGGATGAATTGCTCGACTGGATCGAGCGACGCATGCCCATCTCCGGATCGGTGTTAATCGACCACGGCGAACCGGAAGCGGTGGAAGCAATCCGTCGCGAGCTGCAGCGGCGCTGGTCCAGTTTGGCGGTCATGCTACCCGAGCTGGGCGATACGTTCGGGCTCGCCGCGCGCCAAGCCGCGAAGCGGCTCGCGAAGGGCAACGTGTCCTTGCACGAAACCGTCGGCACCGATTGGCAAAACGCTTACGCGGATTTCGCGACCTCGCTCAAAACCAGATTGAGCGCCATGCGCGATGGGCGCCAGCGCCGGGAAGCGATCGAGGAGATGCGCAAGGTTCTCGAGAGCTACAATTCAGCGCGTCAGGAGCGCACGAAGCGCCACGCTGTTCCGGCATCGCGCCATAGGCGGCGGCATGAGTGAGCTGGCGCCTGCCCTGGTGTGGTGTTCGCAATCCGAAGCGGTGCTGCTCCATGCCCTCGGCAGCTCGCAGCAAGGGCTTTCACAAGATGAATCCCGTTGAGTCTCGGGAGCTTCGAAGCCACCTCGACAGGTCTGCTGCACGTGCTCGGCGTGCCGATCGCGGCAGCGCTCTCGGCAACGATGCTGCTGCGTTTTGCTCAGTCTTTGGTTGCCGCCGTCTCGTGAGCGCGAAGCTTATCGCGAAACTCCTCAAGCCGGGCCCGATACCCTTCGGCATCGCCATACTCGAGGAACTCAAAATACCGGTGATGCGGATCGCTTACCCGCAGCGCGTGCTTGATCGGGCACCAATACTGCTCGGTCCGGCTCGCCACCTCGCGCACGTAGGCGATCAGTCCGTTCGCATAGCCGCAATAGAGGCAGTTGAGCGCTTCGATCCAGTTCAGATAGGCGAGGTGGCCCCGGTCGAGCGCGACATAGTCCGCCCTGCGCACGCGCGGAATTCCGTACGCCCGGAAACACACGGCCTGGTAGGCGCTGATCCACATATCGAGCACCAGCAGCGGAACGATCAGCGAATAGACGACCGGCGCGGACAGGTTTGTGGCGGAGGTTGAATCGGCCAGGAATCGCGCCGTGCCGATCCTGAACCTGCGTTGCTCGAGCGCCAGACCTTTCTCGAATTTGACGAGGCCATCCTTGAACGTCCATCCGAGCGCCTTGCGACGCCGTTCGATCTCCCGATCCAGCTCCTGCTGAAGGCGCACGATCTCGTCGGCCAGTTCGTGCATCCGCCTTGTCATGAATCCTCCCGCGCAGTTGGAAGCCTCGACCACGTTCGATAGCCGGGTCTCCGGAACGGCAAATCAGGCCTGCTCGAAATCGATGACGACACGACCTTCGATCGCGCCCTCTCGCATGCGGCCGAAGATCTCGTTGATGTTCTCCAACCGATCGACCGCGACTGTCGCGCGAACCTTGCCGGCGGCTGCGAAATCGAGTGCTTCCTGGAGGTCCAGTCGTGTGCCCACGATCGAGCCGCGCACGGTTATCCCGTTGAGCACCGTATCGAAGATCGAAAGCGGGAAATCTCCGGGCGGCAGGCCGTTGAGCGAGATCGTGCCGCCACGACGCGCCATGCCCATCGCCTGCTGGAATGCCTTGGGGCTGACCGCGGTCACAAGAACGCCGTGTGCGCCGCCGATCTCCTTCCTGATGAAGGCCGCCGGATCGTCATGCAGCGCATTGACGCTGAGCGATGCACCGAGTTCCTCTGCCAGCCTGAGCTTCGCATCGTCGATATCGACCGCAACGACGTTAAGCCCCATGGCCTTGGCATATTGTACGGCCATGTGCCCCAGGCCGCCGATACCCGAAATCGCCACCCAGTCGCCCGGCTTGGTGTCGGTGACCTTGAGACCCTTGTAGACGGTGACTCCGGCGCAGAGCACTGGCGCGATCTCCGCGAACCCGACATTGGCGGGCAGATGGCCGACGTAGCGGGCATCGGCCAGGAGATATTCCGCGAAGCTTCCGTTTACCGAGTAACCGGTGTTCTGCTGAAGCTCGCACAGGGTTTCCCATCCGCCCAGGCAGTGCGCGCAGTGGCCGCATGCGGTATAGAGCCACGGCACACCGACCCGGTCCCCTTCCTTCACCCAGGTCACCCCCGCACCCACCGCAACGACGTGACCGACGCCCTCGTGACCGGGGATGAAAGGGGGCTGCGGTTTGACTGGCCAATCCCCGTTCGCGGCGTGCAGATCGGTATGACATACGCCCGTGGCGGCGACCTTTACCAAAATTGTGCCCGGGGTGACTTCGGGCACCCTCACTTCCTCGATCACGAGCGGCTTTCCGAATTCGCGGACCACTGCGGCTTTCATTGTGTTTTCCATGCCCGCGCCTCTTGGCCAAAGGGAGATTCAGTGCCGCGTCGATGCGGCGAGCCATCGCCGGAGCGCATGATGGTTTGCGGCGCTTTCAAGCGGCCTTGATGATCCTGCTGCGGGTTTGGCCCTATGCGGATTGTTACGTAGCTCGGGCCGATCCCGCGCTCCTCTTGGGCGGTTCCCTTTGCCGCACAGCGCCGAACGTTCGCGCCGGGCACGGGCGCGGACCTCGCCTCGTTTCCGGATATTTGCGTAATGCCGGAGAGCAGGGATCCTCCGACTAAAGGCTGGCAAGGAGGAAGCCATGCCCCACGCGTTGATCGTCGAGGACAACATGATAGTGAGCCGTGCGGTGGAAGATCGCCTGCTTCCGCTGGGCTTCGATTCTTTCGACCATGCATGGACCGCGCAACAGGCACTTCGGGCCGCCGAACAACGGCCGCCAGACCTGGTCATCATCAGCGATGATGTCGCCGGCTCATCGCCCGAACGGCTTGCCCGGCAAATATCCGATCGGCGTGGCTCCGCGATCGTTTTGATTACAGGAGCAAAGTGCGCTCCTTACCAACCGTCCTCCGAAGCCCCTGCGAACAGCTCGCGCTTCCCCCTCAGCGATATCGATCAGGCCGTCGCGCTTTCTGCCCGGCAGGTCTGCAAACCGCAGGCGGCATGATCGCGGGGCGCGGCGATGGCTGCCAATCATAGCCGCCCGGGCGAAAGGGTGGGAGTGTCGATGCGGGCCATGCAACTCGATGCCCCGGGCGCATCGCTACGGTTGGTCGAAAGGTGCTTGCCTCTGCCCTCCCCCGGCGAGGTCCGCCTCGCCGTTTCAGCATGTGGGGTGTGCCGCACCGACGTCCATGTAGCCGACGGCGACATTCATGGAAATTTGCCGATCGTTCCTGGTCATGAAGTGGTCGGGCTCATCGATATGCTCGGCAAGGGCGTCCACCATCTCGCAGTCGGTGACCGGGTTGGCGTTCCGTGGCTTGGCCGAACTTGCGGCCGTTGTTTCTATTGCCGGGCGGGCAGGGAGAACCTCTGCGATCACCCGCAGTTTACGGGGTTCACCCGCGACGGAGGCTTCGCGACCCACTGCATCGCCGATGCGGATTTTTGCTTTCCATTGCCTCGTCGGCTCGATGACCTGCATGCGGCGCCCCTGCTGTGCGCAGGGCTTATCGGCTACCGGGCCTACTGCATGGCAGGAGACGCGCCCAATCTCGGCCTCTACGGATTTGGCGCGGCGGCCCACATCCTGGCCCAGCTTGCCTCGGCGCAAGGGCGAAGGGTGTTCGCCTTTACGCGCGAGGGAGATATTGCCGGCCAGAGCTTCGCCCGTGAGCTCGGTTGCGCCTGGGCGGGGGCTTCAGGGGAAGCGCCGCCGGCGCCGCTGGATGCCGCGATCATTTTCGCTCCGGTAGGGGCACTCGTGCCGATGGCGCTCAAGGCTGTCCGCAAAGGCGGGCGCGTCGTTTGTGCGGGAATCCACATGAGCGATATCCCCGCGTTTCCATACGCCGCATTGTGGCACGAACGCTCGGTCCGCTCGGTCGCAAACCTGACGCGAAGCGATGGAAATCGAGTTCCTGCGACTCGCCGGTCAAGTGGCCATCGACACGCTCGTGACAGCGATGCCCCTCGAGGACGCGAATGTGGCGCTCGCGCGCGTGCGCGCTGGCGAAGTTGAGGGAGCACTGGTCCTCGTCCCCTGAGCCGCCTGGGACCGCGAATGGGGCCTAACTGCCATCCATGCACCATTCAGATGGGGCTACGAAAAATATAGCCTTATCAAACGCAGCCAACGGCAACCTAGCTCCCGGGTTGGTCCCAGTATTTTGAATGACACGCGAGACAATTGTCGTACAGGTTTCGCGTAAGCAATTCGCTCCTGTTGATATCCCTCGACCTGGCTGCCGCCGCCAGATTGGCCGCGTGGGTTGCGGCTGCCTCCGCCAACTGTCTGAATTCATCCGGATTGGCATCTATCCGGGCCTGAACCTCGGGCCCGCTCGCGTATCCTCCAAGGCGCTCATCGTGGATGCCTACGTCGATCGCCCGGGCGTCGGCCAGGCGGCGAGAGTGGAACTCCAACTGCAGGGCCGCCGCTTCAAGCTTGGCCCAGGAGGGTTCGTCCATCACGCGCTGCCGAGATCCGCTTGCCTGGCTCATCGCGCGGCTGCCGACACTCCAGATCACAACCGCTGCCGGGTCTATCCCCCCGACCATCGTCGCATGCACGTCGGCAGATGACGCTGGCGGACGCGCGGTCTGACAGCCCGCGAGCGTGCCGATCATGATGGCGATACTGAACAAGCGGCTCATGGGCTTCCCTTTTCGTACCTTCATCCGGGTAGTCTTTTGCGACTGGCAGCAGGTGCGGCGCGGCCCGCCGGCGTCGCGGCATGGCCTCATGCCCGCCCCGGCACCAGGTGAATGCCACGCGCCTAGTGCACTCGCTGCCGGGTCCTCGTTCCATCCGGTTATGTGCGTAGTCGAAAAGCGGGCGAGCTGGGCTAGATCCTCCCATCGACCCGCACCCGGCGGGCGACACGAGACTCCTGGGGCCACCCGGACGCGCTCGATCGCGGTCAACTCCCGCGGAAGCGGTGCCGAAGCAATGAATTAAGGCCCAAGAATGTGCTGAACGAGGAGACCATATGTACTCCAGCATCCTGGTTCCGGTGGATTTGGACGAACCAGCGTCATGGCAGAGGTCGATTCCGTCGGCTCTTGCAATCGCGAGGTGCTTTGGTGCGAGGGTCGGCCTCGTTTACGTCGTATCCGACATGGTGCTGGCTGAGGAGGCCCAATGGTCCGGCCTTGCGCTCCGCCGCATCCTCGAAACAGCGCGCGCACGGCTTGCCTTGCTAGCGGAAGAATTCACGACCGATGGCGAAGTTGACGTTCATGTAGCGAGCGGCAGGGTCTATCGCGGCATACTCGACACGGCGGACCAAGTGCACGCGGACCTCGTGATCCTCGCTTCGCACAAGCCGAAAATGAAGGATTTCCTCATCGGCGAGAATGCCGAACGGGTTGTTCGCCGTGCTCGCTGCTCCGTGATGGTGGTGCGCGGTAGGCTGGAGCCCGACAGACAGGATGAGGCGTGAGCTACCCCCCGAGCGCTTGAGCCTGCTGCGTCCGAACGATCGCGGCGGCGTCAGCGGCGGTCAAGCCGAGGCGCTGCGAAGGCAATTCGGCACCAACGTGATCGCCGAGCGTCCCGCACGGTCCTTTCGCGACGTAGCGGGTGACACGGCGACGGATCCCATGCTGTGGTTCCTCGCCGCCACAAGCGCTGGCTTTGCCGTCCTCGGCCAAACGCTCGACGCAGTTGTCCTGGTCCTGGCGATCATTCCCATCATGGGTATGGATTTCTATCTTCATCGCCGAACCGAGGCATCGCTCAAGGGATTTACAAGCGCGCTGGCCACGCACGCAACGGCGATGCGCGACGGCCACGAGTGCACGATCCCGGCTACCGACCTGGTCCCCGGCGACCTCGTGCGCGTGCGCGCGGGCGGACCCTTCCCCGCCGACGGACTCATCCTGTCCGGCCACAGCATCCAGACCGATGAGTCGTCCCTGACCGGCGAGGCATATCCCGTGCCCAAGCAGCCGCTTGCCAACGGGGGAGGGCCGACCCTGCCCGATGAGACCTGGGTGTTCGCCGGGACCCGGTCGCTGACCGGCGAGGCGCTGATGCGCGTGATCTTCACAGGGCAGGACACCATCTATGGCAATGTCGTTTGTGCGGCGACCGCGACGCGGAAGGCGCGGACGCCGCTGCAGCGCTCGGTGGCCGGGCTGGTCCGGGTCTTGCTGGTCATCGCCGCGTGCGCGTGCGTCGTCCTCGCAGCCGTTCGGATCGTGCAAGGTTATGGAATCGTTGACGCCTTCCTGAGCGCCGCGATTCTGGCGGTTGCCGCAATCCCCGAAGAGTTTCCCGTCGTCCTCACTTTCTTTCTCGGAGTGGGGGTGTTCCGGCTGGCGCGGGCGAATGCCCTGGTACGGCAAGCGGTCGCGGTGGAGAACATCGGCCGGGTTTCGGTGATATGCAGCGACAAGACGGGCACGATCACCGAGGGCCGGCTGACTGTGCATCAGCTGCACCCGGCGCAGGGGACGACCCCGGATCGCCTGCTCGAGTTGGGCCGGATGGCCTCCCGATGGGAAACGGGCGACCCTCTCGATCGGGTCCTGCTCCTGGCCGAGCCGGAACCGGGAGCGGGCCCCGTGGCCTCCTTCCCGTTCACCGAAGCGCGCCGACGAGAGGTCGCGATCTGGCCGCGCGCAGGCCGGTTGATGGCAGCGGCGAAGGGAGCGCCGGAAACGATCCTCGGAATGTGCCAGCTTGATGAGCCCCGCGCCAGCCGCGTGCGCGCCGAGACGGCAAGCATGGCCGATGCGGGGCAAAAGGTCATTGCGTGCGCCTGGCGCGAGATCGCGGATGCATCGCACGAGCCGGCGACCGGCTTTTCGTTTGCCGGGCTCATCGGCATCTCCGACCCTGTGCGTGCGGGCGTCCGCGAAGCCATAGACGCTGCCCGCGACGCGGGCATTCGTGTCGTGATGGTGACGGGCGATCACCAGCGGACCGCCGCGGCGATTGCTCGAGAAAGCGGGCTTTCCGCGGATCCGATCGTGCTTTCCGGCGACGACCTGCAGGGCCGGCTCGCGAAAGGCGAGCGGGCATTCCTCGAGGAGCTCGACGCGGTGGCGCGCGCCACGCCCGCCCAAAAGGTCTTGCTCGTCGAAGCCATGCGCGAGGCCGGTGCCATCACCGCGGTCACCGGGGATGGAGTCAATGACGTCCCGGCGCTCAAGGCGGCTGACGTCGGTATCGCCATGGGGTTGCGAGGAACGCAGAGCGCCCGCGAGATCGCTTCCATCGTCCTGTTGGACGACAATTTCAGCACGATCGTTCGAGCCATCGCCGAAGGACGGCAGTTGTTTCGCAACCTCGTGCGCAGCTTCGCCTTCCTGCTGATGGTGCACATCCCGCTCGTCACCACGGCGGCAGCGGTCCCACTGCTGGGCTATCCGCTGCTATACCTGCCGATTCACATCGTGATCCTCGAATTGATGATCCATCCGAGCGCGATCCTGGGCTTTCAGCGAAGTGGCGGCAACGACCTCGGACCATCGATCGATCATGGCCGCGGCTTCTTCACCGGGCGCCAGCGGGGGGCGATTGCACTAACCGGCGCGTTGATTGCCTGCGGGATCGCGATCCTGTTCGTTACGACACTGAGGAACGGAGGAGCCGTGGAGCATGCACGGGCCATGTCCTTCGTGGCCCTTGCTAGCTCGCTGATCGTGCTCTTCGCGATCCTCACCCGATTGCACTCAACCGCGCCCAAGGTCATTGCCGCAGCGCTCGCGCTCCTGACTTTCGCGGCCAGCGGAATCCCCGAGTTCGCGGACTTGTCCCATTTGCATTCGATTGGCGCGCGTGACGGGCTTGTCGCGGTCGGCGTCGGCGCATTGTCGGCGATGCCGGGCATGCTGTTCCGCGAGGCGGTATTCCAAAAGGCGCGAGCGAGCATTGGGAAGACGCGGCGTCTAGCTTGAGTTCGTCGGCCGATGCGATGCGAAGCAGCTTGTCGCGCATGAGGCCGTGCCCTTTGAGGTCCAGTGGGCGTATGGTAAAGGCACCCGTGGGGGCCGCGCGGCGGTCTTGCGGACGCGCCCGGCCAGTTCAGTGCGCGGGATAGAGCGAAGGGCCCAAAGCAATGAGCTTGCGTCGGGTCTTGGTTGAATCGACCGCCGCGAGATACGGGCTCTCGGCAATCGCCGTCGGCGCCGCCTATCTCGTCCGACTGGCCGCGGATCCTATCCTCGACCAGAAGGCGCAGTTCCTTCCCTATGTGTTGCCTGTCGTTCTTGCCACCGTGGTCGCGAGGCTGGGTCCGGGCCTTTTTGCCGGATTTCTCTCGCTGATCGCCGGATTCAGCATGATCGATGCAAGCAGCCGGTTTTCCTCGGCGTCGCTTATCCAGGCGGGAATGTTCGTACTGGTATCGGCCGGGGTTTGTTGGCTCGATAGTCGACGTTCGTCGCAGAGGATGCTTGCCACGAGAGCGAATCGCCAGCTCAAGCTGCTGGTCGAAGGGGCAACCCAGTATGCGATATTCATGGTCGACCCGGTGGGGCGCATTATCAGCTGGAATGCCGGGGCTGAACGAATTCTCGGCTGGGCAAGAGGCGAGGTTCTGGGCCGACATTGCTCGCTGGTATTGAGCGGGCCGGAGACCGCGGAAAGAATGGCGGCACAGCTTGACACCGCGAAGCGCGAGGGTCGCTTTACCGAAGAGACCTGGCACAGGCGCGCCGATGGCTCGGAGTTCATCGCCGACATCTCGCTCACCTCCATCACGGACGACGACGGCACACACCTGGGCTTCGCCAAAGTCATCTACGATGTGACCGCGCGCAAGGCCGAGGAACGCGCACTTCAGCGGCGTGAGGAGCACCTGAAGTCGATCCTCGCAACCGTTCCCGACGCGATGATCGTGATCGACGAAAAGGGCATCATCCTGTCCTTCAGCCAGGCCGCCGAGCGCCTCTTCGGCTATGCGGAAGCCGAGGTTGCCGGCAAGAACGTCAGCATCCTGATGCCCCAGCCCGATCGCGACCGGCACGACGGGTATCTGGAGCGCTATCTCGCGACCGGCGTTCCACGTATCATCGGAATCGGCCGGCTCGTAACCGGCTTGCGCGCCGACGGCAGCACATTCCCCATGGCCCTGTCCGTCGGCGAGGCGCACGCGGCCGACCAGCGGCTGTTCACCGGTTTCATCCAGGACCTGACCGAGCGCCGCGATTTCGAGGCTAAGCTCGAGCAACTCCAGTCCGAGCTGATACACGTCTCTCGCCTGAGCGCGATGGGCACCTTGGCGTCGACGCTGGCGCATGAACTGAACCAGCCTCTTACCGCGATCGCCAGCTTCGGTGAGGCCGCCGCGGCCGTGCTGGAGCGCCCGGGCGACCCGGACAAGGCCATGCTGCGCGACGTGATGCGCGACATGACCGAGCAATCGCTCAGGGCGGGCGCCATCGTACGGCGCCTGCGCGAGTTCGTGTCCAAGGGCGACTTTGCCAAGACGTCCGAGGATCTCGCGAAAGTGATAGAGGAGGCAAGCGCGCTCGCCCTCGTCGGCGCGAGAGAGAAAGGGATTGCGGCCCACTTCACGTTCGCGCCCGATGCCACGCCCGTGCTGATCGACCGCGTCCAGATCCAGCAGGTCCTGATCAACCTGATGCGAAACGGACTCGAGGCCATGGAGGGTATGCCGAGCAGGCGGCTAAGCGTGACAACCTCGCTGCTCGACGAGAATACCGTGCAGGTGTCCGTCGCCGACACCGGATGCGGAATCGATCCGCAAGTGAAGGCGCATTTGTTCGAAGCCTTCAACAGCAGCAAGAAGACAGGGATGGGATTGGGCCTGTCGATCTGCAGGACCATCATCGAAGCGCACGGGGGACGTATACGAGCCCTCGATGGCATTGATGGAGGGACGGAGTTCCAGTTCACCTTGATGCGCGCGCGAGCCGCCGGCACGGACCCGCGCACGTGAAACTCGTTCATGTCGTCGATGACGAAGAGCCGATCCGCCGCGCGACGCAGATGATGCTGAATGTCATGCGCTATGAAGCTCTGACCTACCCTTCGGGATACTCGTTTCTCGATGCCCTTATGGACCTGTCGCCGGGTTGCGTGCTGCTGGACCTACGCATGCCCGAAATCGATGGCCTCGAGGTCCAGCGTAGGTTGCAGAAGAAAGGCTGCGACTTGCCAGTGGTCTTGATGAGCGGACACGGAGATCTGACCGTGGCGGTCACGGGGATGGAGCAAGGAGCCGTGGCGTTCCTGGAAAAGCCTTTCCCGCGAGCCGCGCTCGAGCAGACTCTGGAAATAGCGTTCCTGCGGCTCGATGATAGCAACGGTTACAACCGATATCTCCAATCGGCCGCCGCCGCGGTCGGGAAGCTCGAGCCGATCGACCGGCAGGTGCTTGAGCTGATCGCGCGTGGCCAGGATGCAGATGCCATCGCTCAGCGCACCGGCTTGCCCGCGTTGTCGATCGAAATGTCCCGCTCGCGAATATTCGCGGACCTGGGGGCAACGTCGGTCACGGAAGTGCTGCGGATCGCTTTTGCCGCCGCTCGGGCCCCGACGGGTTAGGATGTATACGTAACGACGCATCCGCTGCGTCGGCTATCCCGCAATCTGAACATTCAGGGATGGGCCCAGCGTGGTCGTGAGTGAACCGTCCGAGACACAGTCGCGAATTCTTCTGGTCGAGGACGACGACGCGGTGCGGCGAAGCATTCAGCTGCTTTTGCACTCGCATGGCTTTGAAGTCCGGGCGTATCCGTCTGCCTTCGACCTCGCGAAAGACCCGGCAGCGCTCCGCTGCGCCTGTCTTGTCGCTGACCTTGTGATGCCGGACACGGACGCGGTTCAATTGCTCGCCGAGCTCAGGAAAGCCGGCTGGGCCGGCCGGTCGATCCTGATCAGCGGCTATCTGGGCAGCGAACGGGATGCAGACGTGCGGGCCGCGGGCTTCGACATGGTGCTGGCCAAGCCCATCAGCGATTCTGTCCTGGTTCGGGCCGTGGCCGAAGTGATCGGCGGTCCAGCGGCCCGCTGAAGGCTGTGTTCGATCCGCCCTGTCCCGGTGCCGCCTGTTCCGTGTTCGTCCAGCTGGTGTTGCCCGGAGAAGGAGCAGCGGCCGCCGGGATGCTCTACTCCGGATATATCCTGAGTTACCGGTATTCGAGCCGCATCTAAGTCGAGCCGGGCACCTGAGGAGGTTCGGCCATGCGGTCCATTCTGCTTCACATCGACGACGACGCCTGTCTCGACGCGCGCATCGCAGTCGCGCTCGATCTCGCGCGGGCCTTCGATGGGCACGTCACCTGCGTCCAGGCGATGCCGTTCGTGATCGGCATGCCAGGCGATCTCTATGGCACGATCGCGGCGCAGATGCTGCCCGAGTTTCGCGAACTGGCCGACAAGCTGCGTGCGCGGATCGAGGCCCATCTCATCAAGGAGGATGTCAGCTGGAGCTGGGTGCAGGACGATGGACCGGCGATCGAGCGGCTGCTGCAATACACCGGCCTCAGCGACATTGCCGTGATCGGCTGCTGCGATCCCCTTCGCAAGGGCTACGCACCGCTCACGGGAGACCTCGTCCTCCGCTCGCGCACGCCGGTCCTGATCGTTCCCCCCAAAGCGGCCGGCTTCGATACCGATAGTCCGGCGGTCGTCGCATGGGACGGCTCGCCTGAGGCCCGCCGGGCACTGCGTGCCGCGGTGCCGCTGCTCGCCCGCTCGCAGGCAGTCACTCTGGCGACCGTCCGTGAGCCGTCCGAGCGGAAGCACGATCTGCCTCCGACCGATGGCGCCGAGTATCTTTCACGCCACGGCATCTCCTGTGAGATCGTCGAGTTGCCGGCATCGGAATCGATTGCCCGAGTGCTCACCGACGCCGCGTTGGTGCGCCGTGCCGGTTACCTCGTGATGGGCGCATACGGCCATGCCCGGCTCCTCGAGACGATCTTTGGAGGGGTCACGCGCGAGTTGCTCGCTCACCCGCCGGTACCCCTGCCGATTCTGGCTTGTCACTGAGGTTGATCGGGAAGGCAGGCGATGCACGCGCGACCGCGCTCGATCTCCCGCTTGGCGAGCGGCACGCGGTCGACCGTGGTGCTTATTCAGGGCGCCGCTGGCCGACCTTGTACTGCTTCTTCCACGCGTCCTCCGATCCCATGCCGGCGACGAACGCCACGCGCAGGGCATCGGCGAAGTTGGTCACCTCGAGCTTGGTCATCACGTTCGCCCGATAGACTTCGACAGTGCGCGAGCTGATCCCTAGGTCGTAGGCGATCGTCTTGTTCGGATACCCGCAGGCGAGGCCTTCGAGCACCTCGCGCTCGCGCTCGGTCAGCGCACCAATTTGCGTCCTGGCCCATTGCTCGCGCTGACGCTGCGCCGCCTTGTCGGACAGCTGCGCATGACCAGTCTCGATCGAATCAAGCACACGTTGGCGATTGAACGGCTTCTCGAGGAAGTCGACCGCACCCCGTTGCATTGCCCTCACGGCGGTCGAGATGTCACCGTGCCCCGTGACCACGATCACCGGCAGGTTGATCCCCTGCTCGGCCATCGCCGCCTGGACTTCGAGCCCATCCATGCCGGGCATGCGCACGTCCAGCAACACGCAGGCAGGCCGCGCCCGTTCGACTCCCTTGAGGAACGCGATGCCGTCTTCCCAGCGTTCGACGGCGAAGCCGGCCGAGCGCAGCATGAAATCGAGCGAGCGCCGCACGGCGTCATCGTCGTCAACCACGTGGACCAGCTTATCCTGCGACATGGTTGCCTCCACCTGCCCTTCGCGCGCCCTATCCCTCGCTCGACACCGGCGCATCATCCGTAGATTTGCGAATGGCGAAGATCGCCGGACGCGGCAAAGCTGGTGGACGTCACATAGCTCGCCCACACCCGGCGAGCAAACTGCGAAAGGGATAGGCCGATGCGTGGTTTCGTCGGAAATATCGAAGACCTGACCGAGGAGAACGAGGATTTCCGGCGCGTGCTCTACACCGGGCACCAGCTCCAGCTGGTGGTCATGGCCATCGGACCGGGCGAAGAGATCGGCGAGGAGGTCCATACCGACCGGGACCAGTTCTTCCGGGTCGAGGAAGGCAAGGGCGAGGTGTGGATCGACGGCGTGTGCCACGAGGTCGAGGGCGACTACGGCGTGATCGTTCCGCAGGGCGCGCGGCACAACGTGAAGTGCACCGGCCACAAGCCGCTCCGCCTGTATACGATCTACGGCCCGCCCGAGCATCTCGACGGCACCGTCCACGCCTCCCGCAAGGACGCCGCGGCGGCGCACGAGCACTTCGACGGCGTTACGACCGAATAGCCCGTATTCGCGGCAGCGGTTTCCTCAAAAGGAGGATGGGTCGTAGCGGCCCGGAAGCCAGAGTTCGGTCGCAACCTCGGACCGGGGGGCCGCGGTCAGCTGTCAGTCCACCGGCGGCAGGACGGGGCCGATTGCACCGTCCCATCCGTCGGTCGAGGCGATCCGCGTGACCCGGAACGGCAGCTGCTCGCCGGTGGGCTCGGTGAGGGTGACGTATTCCCCGGGCCGCAGCGGATGGGCTTCGAGGTGGAACAGGTCCTCGTCGTCATCCTCGCCGATCGCGTAGGAGAAGGCCCAGGTCGCGCCGGTACGGATCACGTAGCCCTGCTGGTCCGGCTCGTCGGGCCAGAACCGCTTGACCGTGGCCATGGCCGGATTGCGGCCGACTTCGTCCGCGTCGATGAGACCGTCGGCGGTGAGCGGCAGCCGCAGGATGAGCGCGCGGCTCGGCGAGCCCTCGGGAAACTCGGCCGTGCGCGCCAGCTCAAGGCGAATGATCTTCCAGTCGGAATGGCGGTGCCGGTCGTAACTCATGAAGAGTCCCTGGCCGAAGGTGAGTACCGCACGACACTGGGAAATATACGGAAGGGCCCAGCGCGCATCACCTCTGGTCCTTGCGCGCGGCGATGCGTTCCCAGTCGACCTTCACGAAGGCGACAAGCAGCGCGATCATCGCAACTTGCAGCGCCACGCCCCACGGCGACGACAAGTGTTCGAGCATCACATCTCCGAGAGTGTGATCGCGCAGCGTGCGCGCCGCGCCGGCATAGATCGAGTAGGAAACCAGGCGTCCGGCGAAGAAGGCCGCCGTGAATCCCAGCAGGCGAACGCCGGTGAGCCCGGCCGCTTCGAACAGTTGCGCAGAGGGGAGGGGCGACAACGCGAAGATGCCGATTGCCATGACGCCCGCGCGCGGGCGTCGCTCGAACGCCTCGCGGGCCGCAGCGAGGTTGCGACGCAGCTTCGCGGGCACGCGCCGGCCCAGCAATCGGAACCCGTGAGCCAGCAGCAGCCGTCCAATGGCGGCCCCCAGCGCACTGACAACGATCAGCCCCGGCAAGGAAAGGTCGGTGCTGAGTCCGAAAGCGGCGATGATCGACCACGTCGGCGGGCCGAATGCGGGCATCAGGTTCACCGCCAGCACCAGCGCGAAGAGGATCAGATAGAGTTCCAAGACCCGATTCCGGCGTGTGCCGGTTACATGCCGGCCATGCCCAGCTCCCTCATTTCCCGCAGCCATGCTCCGCGCTTGATATCGTTCGAATCGACCAGGCCGATGATTGATTCACCGACCACGCTTATCCCAACGCCGCGCAGGATGTTGCGCTCGAGGCTCTTGAGGCTGTGCGCGCGATAGACCAGCCGGTAGAAGAACGCCGGCATGCCCATGGTTACAACGATGCGCGCCGAGCGGCCCTTGAGCAGCTTCCGCGGCAGGCCGTTCTGGCGATAGCTCAGCGCGAAGCCCGGCCGCATGACCTGCTCCAGGAAGCCTTTGAGCAGCGCGGGGATGTCACCGAGCCATAGCGGATAGAGGAACACGACATGCTGGGCCCAGGCGATGTCCTCCTGTGCCCTTGCGATGACCGCGGGAGGCTGACCATCCGCCCAGTCGTGCGCGCTGCGCAGCAGCGGAAAGTCGAGGTCGGCGAGCCTGATCAGCCGCGTTTGATGATCGCTCGCGCCGTCGAGATAGGCGGCGGCGAGCGCGTGCACGAACCGCGCGGGATCAGGATCCGGATGCGCATCGATGACCAGGATTCGGTCGGTGGACATGCGAGCCTCCTCAGAAGGGACAGCAGGCGCCTCGGTCTTGCGGGGGAAAGGGACGGCGAGGCGCCTGCCGCGCCGATGTCCTCCGGATCCGTCGCTCGCGGCATCGGGAATGTTACGGAGCGCCTCGGGAACATTACCGATGCCCAACGTCGCAGCGCGGCAGCCATGATCGGACGGAACGCCGCTGCGCGGCACAAGGGAGATCGAGCCATGTTCGCCGGCGGGTACAGCGATCGGAAGCTTTCCCAAGGCCGGTATCGGGTCACTTTCACCGGCAACCGGCTGACCTCGCGTGAGATCCGCCCCGACGCCCACTATCGACCGTGATCGAAGGAGAGTCCCATGGCCAGCATCCCGCCTGACAAGCCGAACCGCGTCGACCCCCAGTCGCCGCCCGAGCGGCGACAGCCACCAGAACCGGCCATCCCTCCGGCGCTTCCCGAGACAGAACCGGACGCCCCGGATGTCGACGAGCCCGGCCGTTGCCCGGACGAATGCCCTCCTGAGTGAAGCGCACGCGGGCCTCCGGATAATTCCGCATGTCTTGCCCACCCGACACCCGGCAATCTCGATCCACCGGCGCCAGTAAAAGGCCGCGAGAACACAGGAGATACCCATGGACCAGGATAGAGTGCTGCAACGCAAGGTGATCGCCGAGCTCGAGTGGGAGCCCGCGGTCGAGTCCGCCGACATTGGCGTTTCCGTCGTGGACGGCGTCGTCGCCCTGTCGGGCTACGTGAAGAGCTACGCCGAGAAGCTCGCGGCCGAGCGGGCGGTTCGCCGCGTCGCGGGCGCTAAGGCGATCGCCGAGGAGCTCAAGGTCCGGTACGACACGGACGCGAAGACTGCGGATCACGAGATCGCCAGGCGCATCCTCGACGTGTTCGGCTGGAACGTGCTGCTCCCCAAGGACAAGCTCCAGGTCAAGGTCGAGAACGGCTGGGTGACGCTCAGCGGTGAAGTCGAGTGGCAGTACCAGAACCACGAAGCCAAGCGTGTCGCCGCGCAGATCAACGGCGTCACGGGAGTCTCGAACAACATTACCATCAAGCAGCGCCTGCACCCCAGCGACGTGCGCAAGCAGATCGAAGACGCCTTCGAACGGCAGGCCGGCCTCGACGCGCGCGGCGTGATCGTGGCGGTCGACGGCCACAAGGTGACGCTGAGCGGCCAGGTGCATGCCTGGTTCGAGCGCCAGGCCGCCGAACGCGCCGCCTGGGCCGCGCCCGGCGTCACCCAGGTGGTCGACCGGATCGCGGTAAACTGACGACCGGCGCCCGCCGGCAGCGCAGTCGGCGGGCGCGCACAATCGATCGGGCAATTCGCCGGCGCGTCCGGTCCGGCGTGGCGGAGCAGGCCGGCCTGCGCCTGCGCCTCGCACCGCAGCGGCATCGGTGCTCAGGCCGACGATGATCGTCGCCAATTGCGGCCGCGATGGAGGTTTGCGAAGCGGTCCGCGCTGTCCCGGTAACCTGACGGCGCCTGCTCGTCGCTCCCCCCTCAGCTGCCTCCCTGAAGATCGATAATCGCGGGGCGCTGCCTCGGCAGGCGCTTCCGGATATCTCCGGAGTTACCGGCTCTCGGCCGCTGCGTACCACGTAGCGAACACGAGGAGTTCGGCCATGCGGTCCATTTTGCTTCATATCGACGATGATCCGTGTCTCGAGGCGCGCATTCAGGTCGCGCTTGATCTCGCGCGGTGCTTCGAAGGGCATGTCACCTGCATCCAGGTGATCCCGTACGTCGTCGGAATGCCGGGCGACTTCTACGGGTCCATGGCCGCCGATCTGGTGCCTGCGTTCCAGGAGGCGGCCGACGCGCTGAGAGCACGGATCGAAGGCAATCTCGCGAACGAGGACGTCAGTTGGAGCTGGGTGCAGGAAGACGGTCCCGCTGTCGATCGGATGCTGAAATTCACCAGTCTGAGCGACATCGCGGTGGTCGGCTGCTGCGATCCACTCCGCAAGGATTATTCGCCGTTGCCCGGTGACCTCGCGATCCGTTCGCGCACGCCGGTGCTGGTGGTTCCGCCCAAGTCGAACGGGCTGGACTGCGGCGGCCCCGCTCTGGTGGCCTGGGACGGATCCCCCGAAGCTTGCCGTGCATTGCGCGCTGCGTTGCCTCTGCTGGCGCGTTCCTCGAGCGTGACGCTCGCCACCGTGCGCGAAAAGGCCGAGCGCCGCTACGATCTGCCGCCGACCGACGGGGCCGAATATCTCTCGCGCCACGGCATATCCTGCGAGATGGTCGAGTTTCCGGCCGCCACGTCGATCGCCCATGCGCTCGGCGACGCCGCGATGGTTCGCAATGCGTCCTACCTCGTGATGGGGGTCTATGGCCACGCGCGGCTGGTCGAGACAGTCTTCGGTGGGGTCACACGCGAGGTGCTCGCGAACCCGCCGGTGCCGTTGCCGATTCTGGCTTGCCATTGATTGCCACGAGGGAGAACAGCCATGACCTCTTCTGCGCTCGATCGGACGGTCGCCGAGCGGCCGGACTTCCATCTCATCACCCGCTCGGGAGTTCGGCTGCGTCTGCGGCAAGTCAGAGCGGACGACGGAGCAGACCTGAAAAAACTTCTCGGCAGCCTCACGCCGGAGGATCTCCGATTCCGCTTTCTGGTCTCGCAGAATGAGCCCGATGCCGCGCAGATCGGGCGGCTGCTCACGGTCGATCACCGGCGAACGGAGCACGTCCTCGCCATTGACGAGCTCACATGCCAGCCGGTCGCGAGCCTGATGATCGTGGCCGACCCCCAGATGCAAACAGCGGAAGTGGCGATCGCCATCGCGTCCGGTGCGCGTAACCGCGGTATCGGCTGGGCCTTGCTCAGGCACGCCGCAGACCTGGCGCGAGCGCGTGGCATCAAGAAGCTGCGCTCGATCGAAAGCCGCGCGAACCATGACGCGCTCGAAGTCGAACATACCCTTGGTTTCCGCTCTTCCACTGTCGAAGACGACCCTGCCCTGGTGATGGTGGAGGCGGACCTTGCCTGACCCGCGTTCCAGCTATGCGCGTGCCTGCGTTCACGGCATCGTTTGGACAATCGCATTATTCGTGGTGCTCTTTGCGACCGCGCTCATCGCCGCCGAGCCCCCGTCTTCGCGCCAGTGGGACCGCCGGTCCGCAACGGTCTTGCTTGCGTATATCGAGACGCTCGAGACGCATGGACTGGACCCGGCCGACTACGCGCCGTCCGAACTGCGCGCCGCGCTGAGCTCCGGCGAACAAGGCGAGATCGAGCGTCGTGCCACGCAAAGCTTTGCATTGGTGGCGCACGACCTCGCCTCGGGCCATCTGCGGCCAGACCAGCGCGGTCGCTATTTCATTCCCTCTGACGTGCCGGACCCGGTCCACACAGCCAATCTGATCGATCAGGCCCTGATCCATAACGATGTCGCAGGTTCGCTCGAAAGCCTTGCACCGCAGGATCACCAATATCTCGCACTGCGCGCGGCGCTTTGGAAGCTGAGGCCGGGCCAGGTCGACGAGCGGCACAAGATCGAGGCAAATCTGGAGCGCTGGCGGTGGCTGCCGCGCAATCTCGGTTCGCGCTATCTGGTGGTCAACATCCCCGAATACCAGGCGCGCCTGTTCGACGCAGGACAGGTCGTCGCGTCGCACCGTGTCATCGTGGGAAAGACCAGCACCCCCACGCCTCGGTTTCGCGCGGAGGTCAGCGGCGTTATTCTGAATCCCTCCTGGAGCGTTCCGCAATCGATCATCGCCGAGAGCGTCGGCAAGCTGGTGCGCAATCAGCCGGCCGTCGCGCGAACACGCGGCTATACATGGAGCTTCGCCAATGGCGGCCTGCGCGTAACGCAACAGCCGGGACCGCAGAATGCGCTGGGGCAGATGAAGCTCGACATGCCAAACCCGTTCACGGTTTACATGCACGACACCCCGACCAAGGAGCTGTTCGACAGGGACGTGCGGGCACTCAGCCACGGCTGCATCCGCACGCAGAACCCACTCGACCTCGCCGCCGTCTTGCTTGCCGGAACCGAGTGGACCGCAGCCAGGATTGCGGACACCGTCGCCACGCGGCGGACGACGCGAGCAGAGCTGTTTCGGCCGGTTCCAGTATACGTCGTTTACCTGACGGCCGTCGCCGACGACCTCGGGACAATCCGCTACCTCGACGATCCCTACGAGCTCGACCATTCGATCGCCGGGTTGCTGGCCAGGACGGGGTGACGGGCCACAGTCGCAACAGCTGGATGCATCATGGACGCGGGGGAGCGCGCCAAATTGGCTGGGTGATAGAGCGACGGCGGGCTAAGCTATAACCCGAGGTAGCCGCCGGGCGGGATCGCAGCGAGATATCAATGATTGCTTCGAGGTGACGACGAATCCGCAAGGAAGCACGGGCCGCACAGCGCGCGCGCGCCAGCTTTACCTCACCGCGGCTATCGTACTCCTTGCGTTGTGGATCGCGTTGCCGTTTCTGACGCCAATAGCGTGGGCCGCCATTCTCGCGATCGTAGAATGGCCGCTTTATGAGCGGGCTGTCCGTCGTAGCTCGCGCCGCCCGCTCTTCGTGGCGCTGACCTTTACCGTCGCAACCGGCCTGTTGGTGGTGCTTCCCTTGTCCGTTGCAGCGGTGTCGCTCGCCCAGGAAAGCCAGAACGCGCTCAGCTGGTTGCAGCACGCACAGCGCTTCGGCGCCCCGGTTCCCGGTTGGCTCGAGGGCCTGCCGCTAATCGGTTCACGGCTTGCGAGTTGGTGGCAGGAACACCTGGCCTCACCGGAAGGCGCCAACGCGCTGCTCGGCACCATCAGCGCAGGATCGGCACTCGGCTGGACGCGTTCGATAGCGAGCGAGGTGGCGAGGGATTCGGCCCTGTTTCTGATCACGCTGGTGATGCTTGCCTCACTGCTCGATCGCGGCAGCCGGATCGCAGGGCAGTGCAGGGTTCTCGCGGCCCGAATGTTCGGCGCCTTCGGCGAGGATTTTGTGCATCGGCTGATCGGTGCAGTTCGCTCGACTGTCATCGGCACTGTGCTCGTATCGTTCGTCGAAGGCGCATTGATCGGCGCGGCCTATGTGGCGGCGGGCGTGCCTCAGGCGTTGTTGTTTGCCACCTTCACGATCCTGCTCGCCCTGGTGCCTTTCGGTGCCTGGGCGGCATTCGGATTGGCCAGCCTTATTCTGATCGGCAGCGGGAGCGCCCTTGCCGGCGTGCTGCTGTTTCTCTTCTCGGCGATCGTCATGACGGTCGGCGACAATGTGGTGCAACCGATTGTGGTGGGCAGCGCGGTCGAACTGCCTGTCATCCTTGCGCTGATCGGCGCGTTTGGGGGACTCGCTGCACTCGGATTGGTCGGCCTGTTCATCGGCCCCGTCATCATGGCAGCGCTCTTGCTTGTCATGCAGGAGTGGATAACGCCGTCCCAGGAGCGGTCCGGAGCAGGGTGAGTTCCAGCCAGACTGCTTTGCGCCCAACCCGCGCCGTTCCAATGCCCGGCTCGCGTTCGCCGAAAGCCAACGTTGATTTATGTTCGCGGCGCTGGCGGGCACCGGCTGCATCTGGGATTTTCCGATCGGCCCGCTTTTTGGCCATGCGTTCGCAAAAAAAGCCGCTCGCCAGGCGGACGTGCTGCGCATCACTCGCGCGAAATGGACGTGCCGGCAAGAAGCGAAGCATGGGCGGCGAGCTTGCGGGATATGAACTCGGTGAAGAGCCGCACGCGCTTCGTCTTGCGTGTCTCCCCCTGTGTAAGAGTCCAGAGCGTTCCGTACATGTGCAGGTCGGTGCCCGGTACCCTCGCCAGCAGGGGGTCGGCATCTCCGACGAAGCACGGCAGTGTCGTGATCCCGAGCCCTTCGCGTACAGCCGCGATCTCCGCCGCGGCGTCCGTGACCCTGAATGGCACCCCCGCGGTACGAACCTCTCCTTCGCTGGCCCAAGCCGGAATGCCATGCATGCTGATGACGATCCACCGGATGGCATCAGGCGCGCCCGCGCGCCACGCGGCCAATAGGTCTCGAGACATGTAGACGCCGCCGAACAGATCCGGCCCCTTCAGGCCGTGAAGGTTGAGCGGTAGGGTTTTGCGGTCGTAGACGACGCGGAGCGCCACGTCGGCCTCGCGGTTGGTCAGATTTGCCAGCTCGCCGGATGACAGGATTTCCATCTCGATGTCGGGATGGAGACGCGCGAAATCAGCCAGGTCCGACATGAGGAGGTGTGTCACGAGCATCGGTGTCAACGTCATCCGCAAAAGGCCGCGCACGCTCTGGTCGCGCCCGAACACGCGCGTCTCCAGCTGGAGTGAAGAGGTTTCCATTTGGGTGGCGAGCTCGAGGACCTCCTCGCCTGCCGCCGTCAGGCGATAGCCCGAGGGCAGCTTCTCGAACAACTGCGCGCCCAGCCGCTCCTCCAATTGGGCAATGCGTCGCAGCACAGTAGCGTGGTTCACCCCGAGGCGCTTGGCGGCGGCCCGCACTGACCCGCCGCGCGCGGTGGCAAGAAAGTAGCGAACGTCATCCCAGTCGATCATGGTGCATTCCCGCGCCGCCAGCCGCATGCTCCAAAGTCTGTTCTAGCACAGTGGGCTGGGCCTGCGCGACTATCGTGGCGCGCTCAGTATTCCGGCTGGATCGTTTTTGCACCACCGATGTGCAGGGTTTCGCACTCACCGCCTGCCTTGGGCGAGCCCATGTTCAGGGCCTCCGCGGACATCCCGTCCGCAAAGAGCCGAGACGGCAAAACAAGGACGGCACACTATGACCAGACTGGATGGAAAGACCGCCGTCATCACCGGTGGCGCCACCGGGATCGGGCTCGCCGCGGCAAAGCGCTTCATTGAGGAGGGCGCCTTCGTCTTCATCTTCGGCCGCCGGCAGGAAGCGCTCGACGCGGCCATGGCAGGGCTTGGACCCAATGCCCGGGCGGTGAAGGGCTCGGTTTCCGATGAGGCCGATCTCGACCGACTTTACGCCGCGGTGCAGGCCGGGCGCGGAGGCCTGGACATCGTCTTCGCCAACGCCGGCGTGGGAAGCCAGCTTAAGCTCGGCGAGATCACCGCGGCGCACATCGACGAGACCTTCGCCATCAATGTGAAGGGTACGATCTTCACGATCCAGAAGGCGTTGCCGCTGATGGGCGAAGGCGGTTCGATCATCCTGACCGGATCGAGCGCCGGCACCACGGGCGCCCCGGCGTTCACCGCCTACAGCGCGAGTAAGGCAGCCGTGCGCAATCTCGCGCGGACCTGGGCGGAGGAACTGAAGGGCACCCGCATTCGGGTGAACGTGCTGTCGCCAGGGCCGACGGCGACCGAACTAGCCAAGGCGGCGCTCGGCGATGAAGGTCAGAAGGCCTACGGCTCGATGACCGCGCTCCAGCGCATGGCCGATCCGGCGGAGATCGCTGCAGCGGCAGCCTTTCTCGCATCATCGGACAGCAGCTTCATGACCGCCAGCGAACTCGCCGTCGACGGCGGGCTGGCGCAACTCTGACCCGGGCGAGGTCCCGCACACAATGAAGGATAAGATTATGAAGAAGCTTGAAGACAAGGTCGCCGTCATCACGGGCGGCAGCAGCGGAATCGGATTGGCCACGGCCAAGCGCTTCGTTGAAGAAGGCGCGCACGTCGTGATCACCGGGCGACGAGAGGATGAGCTGAAGAAGGCCGCGGCCTACATTAAGGGAAACGTCACGACGGTCGTGGGCGACGTCTCGCGCTTGGAAGACCTGGATCGGCTCTACGCCGTCGTGAAAGCGAAGCATGGTCGCGTCAACATTCTTTTCGCGAACGCAGGCGCAGGGACGATCGCTCCGCTTTCGGGAGCTACCGAGGCCCATTTTGATCAGACTTTCGACGTAAACGTGAAGGGGCTGTTCTTCACAGTCCAGAAGGCCCTTCCCCTCTTCACAGACGGCGGATCGATTGTCCTCAACTCCTCGGTCTCAAACGTGTTGGGACTGCCAGGGTTCAGCGCCTACGCCGCGAGTAAGGCGGCAGTGCGAAACTTTGCTCGCGCTTGGACACTGGAGCTGAAAGATCGCAAAATCCGCGTGAATTCGGTGAGCCCGGGGCCAACCGAAACCCCGGCGTTAGAGACAACGACGGGACTTACCTCCGAGCAAGCAGAGCAAGCGGCCGCCCAATTCGCTTCGCAGATCCCGATGGGCCGCAGAGGCAAGCCGGAGGAAATCGCGTCCGCCGTCACGTTCCTCGCCTCCGATGAAAGTTCTTACATCACCGGCGTGGATCTCGCCGTCGATGGCGGCATGGCGCAGGTCTGACCCCTCGCATCAAACAAGATCGGAGAGACATCATGAACTACGCAATCATCGGCTTCGGCGAGATCGGCCAGACCCTGGCCAGGGCATTTGCCCGACGCGGCATCGACGTATCCGTCGCCACCACGCGCGACCCGGAGAGCTTTGCATCCGCCGCGGCAGCGATCGGACCCGGGATCACTCCCAAAACGCTCGCGGAAGCCGTCGAGGCAGACGTCATCTTCCTGGCTGTCCGGTTCCAGTCGCACCCGGATGTCGCGAAGGCGCTGCCCAACTGGCGGGGGAAGATCATCGTCGATGTGACCAACGCATACGGCGTGCCCGATGAAGACCTGGGCGGGCAGCCTTCCGCAAGGGTCGTCGCCCAGGCCTTCGCCGGCGGCAGGCTGGTCAAGGGCTTCAACCACCTGGTCGCTGCCGTGCTCGACCAGGATCCGGCCGTCCAGGGCGGCAAGAGAGTCGTGTTCCTGGCGAGCGACGATGACGCCGCAGCCGAGGAGATCGCGACGCTCGCGGGACATCTCGGCTTCGCGCCGATCAAACTTGGCGGACTTTCGGAAGGTGGCCTGCTTGTGCAGGCGCACGGGAATAGCTGGGGCCGACTGATCTTCAAGGACCTGGTCAAGTTCGACTGAAACAGGTCTCCACCGGAGAATATCTCATGGCAAACCCGACGACCGGCGAGCGAGAGAGAGCAGCATGATCATCGATCTGACCGGCCGCAAGGCCATCGTTACCGGGTCCACCGCCGGCATTGGCCGTGCCACAGCGGAAGGGCTGGCGCGCGCCGGCGCCGCGGTCGTCGTCAATGGCCGCACCGACGCGCGCGTCGAGGAGGCCGTGCGACAGATTCTCCAGGCAGCGCCCCATGCCGACATCACCGGCGTCGCGGCGGACATGGCGACGGGCGAAGGCGTGGCGGCGCTGATCGCAGCGGCGCCTGACGCTGACATTCTCGTCAACAATGTCGGGACCGCCCATATCCGGGAGTATCACAGCGTCGACGACATCGCCGCCATTCCCGACGAAGAGTGGCTGGGCCTGTTCCAGCTCAACGTCATGAGCGGCGTGCGCGCGACGCGGCACTATTTGCCCCGGATGGTAGGCCGGGGTTGGGGGCGTGTCGTATTCGTGAGCAGCGAATCCGCCGTCAACATCCCCAAGGAAATGCTCGACTACGGCATGACCAAGACCGCGCAGCTCGCGGTGTCGCGCGGGTTCGCGGAGGCCGTGGCGGGCACTGGCGTGACGGTCAACGCCGTCCTGCCCGGTCCGACTCGCTCCGAAATCCTCGGCGATTTCATGGCGCAACAGGCGGAGGCGCAGGGCATCACGCAGGATGAGGCCGAACAAGGCTTCCTCGCGGCGATGCGCCCGACCAGCCTGCTCGGCCGCTTCGCGACGACCGACGAGGTCGCCAACATGATCGTCTACGCCTGCTCCGAACAGGCTTCGGCGACGAGCGGCGCGGCATTGCGGGTAGACGGCGGCGTGGTGCGCTTCGTCGGCTGATCCGTCTGCGCTACGCCGCGGCGACAAATTTTCGCAGCACGGCGAACGGCAGCTCTCGCTGAAAGCCGACGCCCCACCGGGGCGCGGCCGTGAGCAGCCGGCGGCGCTTCAGGCAAATCGGCATGGGCAGTGCTTCCCCGTTCTGCCGCCGATCACAGGAGCGCCATGCCGCCGTCGACCTTCAGCTCGATTCCCGTGACAAAGCTCGCTTGGTCCGAAGCGAGAAATAGTGCCGCTTGCGCCAGTTCCGCCGGCCGGCCCAAGCGGCCAAGCGGGATCGAGGCCGCGATCCGTTTCTCGAACTCGGCCCGCTCTTCGGGCGCGACGCCCATCTTCTCGATGATCGCGGTGTCGGTCGGGCCGGGACTGAGGACATTTACCCTGACGCGACGCGCCATGAGCTCGATGGCCCAGCTGCGCGCGAACGCGGCGACTGCTGCCTTCGACCCGGCATAGACCGCATGTCCCTCGAACACCCGGCTGCTGGCCAACGAGCCGGTGAGCACGATCGCGCCGCCGTCCTGCATGATCGGGACGATCTTCTGGACGCCGAAGAAGGTGCCGCGCGCGTTGACCGCGAAGACCATGTCGAACTCGGCGGGCGAGACCTCTGCGGAGTGCCGGACAGTGTTGACGCCGGCATTGGCGACGTAGGCGTCCAGGCCACCGAACCGGTCGGCGATCTGCTTCGCGACGGCCTCGTGGTGCCGTGGATCGGCGACATCTCCGGGGATGACGAGCGTGCCGGGACCTATCAGGTCCGCCGCCCGATCGAGCGCCTCGCGATTGCGGCCGGTGATCGCCACCCTGGCCCCTTCCGACGCGAACAGCGTCGCTATGGCCAGCCCGATGCCGCCGTTGCCGCCGGTGACCAGGGCCACCTTGTCCTTGAGTAGGTTCATTCCCGCAACTCCAGTTGTTGGCGGGCCTGCGATGGGCGAGGCCCAGGCTCGCCGCGCGACCGTCGCGGTCACGCCACTGGCTCCGAAAATGCGCGCAGGGCGAAGCCTCGGCCAGCTGACCGCAGGTATTCGCCGCGCCATGCCGACGGCGCTCGCGGCGGGGGAGCGCCATGCCCGGAGCGTGTCGTTTCCTATCCTCACGTAGAACCGACCCCCGCCCGGGGGATAGCTCGTGCCGGCGCGGTGCGCGGCTAGGATCGCGTCCTAATCCGGCTGGTGATCCCAAGCGAGGCCGCATGGCTCGCGGCCGCGCGCCGCAAGGCATTGGGGGACCGCCCAAATGTTCGGATGAAGGCCCTGCGCATGCGCTCGGCATCGCCAAAGCCGACCGCGGCGGCAATCGTGTCGAGCGTTTCGCTGCCATCCTCCACCCGCGGCCGAGCCGCCTCCGCACGCAAGCGCTCCACTGCCTTGGCCGGCGGGATTCCCGTAGCTGTAGTGAAGGATCGGCTGAACTGGCGCACGCTCAGTCTCGAGACCGCGGCCAGGGTCTCGACTGAGAGCTGTTCGTGGAGATGCTCGCGGGCGAACGACAGCACGTCATGAATGCGGTCCGAACCGGGGTCGAGATCGAGCAGCGAGGAGTACTGCATCTGTCCCCCTGGACGCCTGTAATATACGACCATCATGCGGGCCACGGTCTGCGCCAGTTCACGCCCCAGATCCTCCTCGATCAACGCGAGGGTGAGGTCGATTCCAGCCGACATTCCGGCGGACGTCCAGATCCCCCCGTCGTTGACGTAGATCCGGTCGCCCGCGACGCTGATCGCAGGAAACCTTTCCTGCATAAGCGGTGCCCAGCGCCAATGTGTCGTCGCCGTGCGCCCGTCGAGAACGCCGCATTGCGCCAGCAGGAACGCTCCCATGCACACGCTTGCCGTGCGGCGGGCGCTGGCGGAGGCGTCGCGCAGGAACTCGACGGCGGCTTGCGGTGCCGGGCCGTTCGACAGCCCGGGATCGCCGACAACGACGAATGTGTCGAGGCCAGTGGAGGAAACCGGAATGGTCGAGACCATCAGCCCCGAGGAAGAGGCGACGGAGCTCCCTTCGATCGACATGAACGAGAAGTGATAGCTGCCCGGCGCGAGCAGGTTCGCGGTGGAGAAGGCTTCAAGCGGACCGCTGAGGTCGAGCAATACGAAGCCGGGATAGACAAAGAAGCCGACATGGCGGGAGACGTCCGAAATCATCGTATCAACGTCCTTTGCGGTGATCGGAGGGAGGACTAGTCTCTTGTCCGGCGTCGCGCATCTTCCGGCCCGTCTGGTTGCCCGCCGCGACCGCACGATCCGGTACGCCTTAGGGGGCTAATCGATGAAATATCTTAGCCCGATCGCATCGCGCTTTCCATCCGACATCTATGGTCTGAATCCGGCCGACTTGCGGCCGGCGCGTTCCGACATCTGGAGTCGATAGCGTGGCGTACCCGTCGATCGAGCGCCGGCACGACTTGTCTCGACGAACGCGGAGTGCCGCGCGGTCCGCTGAGCGACCCGGTGCTGGCGGTGGCCAGGAAAGCTCCTGCGTGGTTCGGCACGGAAGTTCCGGCATGGCTCGGCGCACGTGCGCCCGGCCGTCCGCCTGCCCTCAAGGCGAAGAATCGATCTGCCCGCAATCGAGAATGGAGTTCGCGTAATGACTGGCGCGGTTGCCACAGAAGCCGAACCCCTGATTGTGGTCGTGGACGATGATACGATGGTGCGCGATTCGATCAGCGAACTCCTGCAGTCGGTGGGGATCGACGTCATCGGGTTCGGATCGACCCGTGAACTGCTCGAAGCCGACTTGCCGGCGCGGCCCGGCTGCATCGTCCTCGACGTGCGCATGCCGGGTTCCAGCGGGCTCGACCTTCAGCAACACCTCGCCGCGTCCGGTAATCCGAAGCCGCTCATATTTCTGACCGGGCACGGCGATATCCCCATGTCGGTGCAGGCAATGAAGGGCGGCGCCCTCGACTTTCTGACCAAGCCTTTTCGCGACCAGGTGCTGCTCGATGCCGTGGCTGCAGGGATCGAGCGCGACATTGAGCAACAGGCCACCGCACGCGTGGTCGCGAGCTATTCGAGCCGGCACGCGAGCCTGACGCCGCGTGAACGCGAGGTCCTGCGCGAGGTTGTTCGCGGTCGCCTGAACAAGCAGATCGCGTTCGAACTGGGCATCAGCGAAGTCACCGTGAAGCTTCACCGCAGCAGTGTGATGAAGAAAATGGAAGCGCGAACGGTCGGAGAACTCATCCGGGCCTGGGATATGCTCCCGCCGGAGCTGCAGGCGGCGGCCTAGACCATGGTATGGTTACGTTCCGGCCCGATCTCGGCGAGACTCGACCTTGGCCGACGCTGTCGGATTATCAAGGACGAGGCTGTTGTCGCAAAATCAGGTGGTTGCCATCGTGGATGACGATCGGTCCGTGCGCGAGGCGCTGGCCGATCTTCTCCAGGTCGAGGGGTATCCCACGCGTCTTTACGAACACGGCGCCGCGCTGCTCGCCGATGCCGGCTTCGATGAAATCGGCTGCGTGATCACCGATGTCCGGATGCCCGGGTTGAACGGCCTGGATCTGCAACGCCGGCTGCGAGCGCGGAAGCCCTCCTTGCCGGTCATTTTTCTGACGTCGTCGGAAGATGAGGGCTTGCGCGCCAGAGCATTGGCCGACGGCGCGTTGGCGTGGTTTACCAAGCCGGTTTCCGACGATGAGCTGTTGGAAAGCTTGAGACGGCCACTGCACGGATCTGCGCCCGCCACTCCGATGGAAAGATGACGTGAGCTCCGCGGCCCCACAGATGTTGAACGATGCCGACGGTGAAGCGCTTGCCCCGGAGCGGCACGGTCCGCTCCTGCCACGGTTCGAAGATGCGGCTCACGCCCACATGGACCGCGACACGACCGCCTGGTGGGCGCTCGACGTTTCGGCTGCACGCGAAATCATGAAGCGAGTCGCGGGTGGCGACGCGCCCGCGGACTGGGTCTTGCCGTTTTTGCGGCAAGTCCGGATTGTCGAAGTCGACCTGAACGTCGTCCACGCAGTGGCGCCTTACGGCGGCGGCAAGCGCGACATGATCGGCCGCGCGATCTCGGAATTCTGGCCAGCCGAAAGCTGGCAGATGCTGGCGGAAGTGATCCTCGCGGCCGCTGCCGGCTTCCCCGCGGGCTCGCCGCCTTCCCGCGACATCTCTTCGCTCGCCTTCTCCCACGCGACGGTAAATGCCTCGGTCGATGAGGCCGGGGGCAAATCGGATATCGTCTTCATCTCCGCCGGGGGTGTGGTTACTGACAAGCGTTCGCTGTGGACTCTGAGGGCATCCGAACTTCGCTACAGCAACCTCATTCATCATTTGCCGTTTGCCTTGTTGCAGGTCGATTCGACCGCGATGCTGCCGATATTCGAGCGGCTTCATAGCAAGGGCGTCTCGGACGTGGTCGCTTACATCGAGTCGGCGGGCGAGCTTCCGATCCAGTCCCGCCAAATCGTGCGGGTGACCGATGCCAACATCAATGCGGTCGAGCTCTTCGGCGCCCATGGCAAGGAGGAGTTGCTCGCTCCGGTCGACTATGTGTTCGCGGCAGCGCCGGAGACCGCGAAACGAGTCATTCGGGCCCATTTCGAAGGCCGCAGAAGTTACGCCGAAGTAATGAAATTGCGGCGGCTCGACGGACGACTCATCGATGTGGAGATCGGCGTCACCTACCCCACACCGCCGGAGCGGCTGGAGGTGACGCTCATCACCCTGACTGATGTCTCCGAGCGCTTGCGGACCGAAGCACAGCTGCGTCAACTGCAGGCCGATTACGCGCGTGCCGCGCGCATTTCGATGCTTGGCGAACTGGCGACCTCGATCGCGCACGAAGTCAACCAGCCACTGTCGGCCATCGTTACCAACGCAGAAACAAGCATGCGCTGGATGAATCGGGACGTACCCAATCTCGCGAAAGTGAAGGAGCTGACCGGGCGGATTGCCGAAGGCGGGCGCCATGCCAGCGACATCATCAAGCGCATCCGCGCAATGGCTGCGCGCCGCGCGCTGGAACCCGCGCTGCTCGATCTGGGGGAAGTCGTTGCCGAAGCGCTCCACTTCGTACGCCACGATTTTGAAACGCGCTCGATTGCCCTGTCGATCGACGTTGCAGGCAACCTGCCGCGCGTCATGGGCGACCGGGTCCAGCTGCAGCAAGTGATCGTTAACCTGCTGATCAACGCGCAGCAGGCGCTTGCGCCCCACGACGAGGACCGCCTGATCGAGATCGGCATGCGCCGAACCGAACCCGACACCGTCACCATATCGGTCGAGGACAATGGCCCGGGCATCGCGGAAGCCGACCTCCAGCGCCTGTTCGACAGTTTCTTCACCACCAAGCACGATGGAGTCGGGATCGGCCTGGCGATATGTCAGTCGATTATTGCCGCGCACGGTGGCACCATTTCCGCGCGAAACCGGCCGCAGGGCGGGGCCGCCTTCAGCTTCACGCTGCCCATCGCTCCCGAACAGTAAGCGGACCCGTCCCGGGGCCGGCCCCCGCGTGTCTTCAGATACCAGTGCGCTGCCGCGTGCCCCGAGCCGCGTTTTCTCCCAAACGCACCGATCGGGAGGGCTACCCTGAACCTTGGGTGAGGATGCCCGAGCCATTCGCCAGCCTGGCCCAACCCTGAGGCTGATAGCGCCGCGCCGAACTCGGGAGGATGATCCGTCCAGTTGCCCGGCATGGAGGAACGGCGATGCGAGTTGTGGTCATAGGCGGTACCGGCCTGGTCGGTGCGAAGCTTGTCGAATACCTCGAGGGTCGCGGGCATCATCCGGTTGTGGCGGCCCGTTCAACCGGTGTCGATATCTCGACCGGCAAGGGGTTGAGCGCAGCGCTCGAAGGCGCCGAGGCCGTCGTCGATGTATCCAATTCGGGTTATCACGATGCCCCGGGCATGGAAGCCTTCTTCGAGGTCGCGGGCGCGCACCTGACGGCAGCCGAGCGCGCCAGCGAGATCCGCCACCACGTCGTGCTCTCCGCAATAGGCGCCGATCGCCTCGACAGCGGCTTCTTTCGCGCGAAGTGCCGGCAGGAGGAGATCGTCGCGGACTCGGGCGTTCCGTTCACAATCGTCCGCTCTGCGCCGCTGTTCGAATACATCTACGGCATCGTCGACACCGTTAGCGACGGCGCCGCCGTTCGGGTTCCCCCGGTGCGCATGCAGCCGATCGCCGCGGAGGATGTCGCGCGTGCGCTGGCGGGCATCGTACCGGGACGGGGTGCCGGTTCAGTGATCGAGCTGGTGGGCCCCGACACCGTGCGCCTGCCCGATCTCGCGGCGGAGATCCTCGCCGCGAACGAGGACAATCGCCGGGTCATCGTCGATCCCGAGATTCCCTACTTCGGCGCGCGGATTGCCGAGGAACCCCTGATCGGCGGCGCGCACCCGCGCTTCGCCTCGACCTCCTTCGACGACTGGCTGCGCAGGTCGCTGGCGGTTGTCTGAACTTACATAACGCAATGAGAATGAAAGGATAAGTCATGTTTCAGATCGCGGTGATAGGTGGGACGGGGCTGATTGGCTCCAAGGTGGTCGATGAGTTGCGCAAGCGTGGCCACGAGGCGATCGCGGCCGCTCCCAGCACGGGTGTCGATACAATCACCGGCATGGGGCTGGACGATCTCCTGGCAAGCACCGAGATCGTCGTCGACGTCTCCAATTCGCCGTCGTTCGACGACCAGCCGGCAATGGATTTCTTCACCACCGGCGGACGCAAGATCGCCGAGGCAGAGGTCCGGGCCGGCGTGCGCCATCACGTGGCGCTGTCGGTTGTCGGGATCGAGCAGATGCAGGCCAGCGGCTATTTCCGGGCCAAGCTGGCACAGGAACGGCTGATCGCCGAGGCCGGTGTTCCTTACACGATTGTGCGCGCCACGCAGTTTTTCGAGTTCCTGCGGGCCATCGCCAACTTCTCGACCGTTGACGGGGCCGTGCGGCTGCCGCCCGTGGGCTTTCGCCCGATGGCGGCGCAGGACATCGCGCTGGCCGTGGCCGAAGCCGCGCTCGGCAATCCCCGGAACGGTGTCGTCGAGATCGGCGGGCCGGAGATGTTCACCCTCGACCAGCCAGTGCGCCAGGTACTCGGCCGCGACGGCGATCCCCGCGAGGTCGTGGCCGACCCTGCGGCTCCCTATTTCGGCATCGAGGTCGATCAGACCACGCTGGTGCCGCGATCCGCCGCCCATCTCGGGGCGACCACGCTCGAGTGGTGGATCGATCACGTTCCGCCACCGCCCGCGCGGTGAAATTGGGCAAGAAACGCCAGGAGTTCGAAAAATGACCGAACGGCTATGCTTGTGGACGGCTGCCCTGCTGGGCGTCGGCGCGCTGGCAAATGGAATTTTCATGCTGGTTTCTCCGGCGGACTGGTACTTCGCGGTTCCCGGCGTCACCACCACGGGGCCCTTCAACCAGCACTTCCTGCGCGACATCGGGCTGATCTTCCTGTTAGCCGGGCTGGCCTTCCTGATCGGCGCCGCGCTGTCGCCGGTTCGCGTCATGCTGTGGGGTGCCGCGTCGCTCTGGCTCTCCGCGCATGCCCTGTTCCATTTCTGGGAAGTCGCGGTCGGTATTTGCGGACCATCGGCGCTGATGCGCGATTTCGCCGCGGTGACCCTGCCGGCGATCCTTGGCCTCTTGCTGACGGGATGGGCCGCACTTCGCGAGCGTGGTGAGCGCAGTGGCTTGGCACAAGGCGGGAGGCTGTCATGACGCTGGAAGTCTACGTGACGGACCGATCGGCTGCCAATCACGCCAGCGCTCTCGATTCCGCGGGCGGGGCCGGGCGAGCGTCTGTCGAGTTCGCCGGGGTGGTCCACGACCTGGGCAACCTCATCCAGATCGCCTCCTCGGTGCTCAGCATCGTCTCGCGCAGCCCCGACATGCCGCCCGGCCGCCGCGATCCCATGCTGATCAAGGCCAGTGCGTCGCTCGATCATGCCGGCCGGCTCGTTCGCCAGACGCTGCGCGTCGCACGCAGCAGTGCGGCAGAACTGCACTTCGTCAGCGTGGCCGGCTGCCTGTTCGACATCCGCTCGCTGATCGAGGATTTGTGGGGACCGACGTTCCGGCTCGACATCTGGATCGAGGTCAACCTGCCCAAGGTGCGCTGCGATCCGCTCGCGTTGCAGAACGCCATTCTGAACCTGGTCTACAACGCCCGCGACGCGATGGCGGATGGCGGTGCCGTCACCATTCGCGCCGCACGAAACGTGCACGGCGATGCGGGTGACATGGTCGAGATCGGCGTGGCCGACCAGGGCGTAGGCATGTCTCCCGAGACGATCGCGCGAGCGTTCGAGCCGTTCTTCACCACCAAGAGCGGGGGCCTGGGCGGGGTCGGCCTGCCGATGGTCGAACGCTTCGTGCGCGGCGCCGGTGGCGAGATCGGCGTCGAGAGCGAACTGGGGGCCGGGACGACGGTCACCATGCGCCTGCCGGCCGTCCTGCCGGAGCCGGGAGACGACGATGCAATTCCGCAAGCCCCCGACGACGCCGGCAAACTGCCGAGCGCGCCATGGGATTCATTCGCAACGGGAGAATAGACCGATGAAACTCTACTACGCGCACGGCGCCTGCAGCCTGTCCAACCGCATCTCGCTTCACGAAGCAGGCATCCCGTTCACCGACGAAAGCGTCGACCTGAAGACCGGGCTCACCCAGACCGGACGGACATTCCGCGAACTCAGCCCGAAGGGTTACGTCCCCCTCCTGGTGCTGGAAGACGGCCAGACCATCACCGAGAACATCGCCGTCCTCTCGCTGATCGCCGATCGGGCCCCGCAACTGCTGCCCGATGGCGAACTGGGGCGGGTCCGCATGCTTGAGGCGCTGTCGTTCATTTCAAGCGAGCTGCACATCGCCTTCAAGCCACTGTTTCACCGCGCGGCGGATCATGACCAGGATCTGGCGCGCGACCGCATCGCCGGACTCCTGCGCCTCGTCGCGGACGACATGCCCGGCGAATACCTCCTCGGGGGGCGTTTCACCGCGGCGGATGCCTATCTGTTCGTGATCCTGCTCTGGGCCCGCAAGTTCGACGTTCCCCTCCCGCCGAAGCTCATCGCCTATATCGAGCGCGTCGCGGCACGGCCATCGGTCCGCCAGGCGCTGCGCGACGAGGGGCTCGTGGCGGACTAGGATCGGGCTGCCCGGCGAAGGTGGCTGTCACGCGCTTCGCCGACAGATTGCGCTGCCCGACCTGCACCTTGGAACAGGGGGCACCCGCCAATCGCGAGTTCGAATCATTCTTCCGGACAATAGCGGCGATCGCGGGCGGCGCCGATGTTGTTGGCCAACGAGGCGAAATCCGATCTTTCCGTCCCTTCATGGAGCCTGTCATGCGCAAAGTCCTTACCTTCTCGCTTGCTTTCCTGGCGCTTGCCTCATCCGGCATCGCTTCCGCACAGAGTACCGTCGAAGCGGGAGAGACGACTGTCGTGCTGGTGCATGGCGCATTTGCCGAGTCCTCGAGCTGGGGACCGGTCATCTCGCGGCTGGAAGGCGACGGCTACCGCGTCATCGCCGCGGCCAATCCATTGCGCGGTGTCGCCAGCGACGCGGCGTCGGTGGCTGCCGTCGTGAGATCGATCGAAGGGCCGGTGGTGCTGGTGGGCCATTCGTACGGCGGGCCCGTGATCACCGCGGCCGCCGCCGGCAGCGCGAACGTCAAAGCGCTGGTCTATGTGGCCGCCTTCGCGCCCGACAGCGGCGAATCCAGCTTCATGCTTTCCGCGAAGTTCCCCGGAAGCACGCTGGGGGACACCCTGGTCAGCGTGCCGCTGCCTGATGGCGCCGAGGATTTGTACATCCGCCCGGAGAGTTTCCACGCCCAGTTCGCGGCGGATGTGCCGGAGGCCGAGGCGGCGGTCATGGCGGCCACCCAGCGCCCGGTGACCATGTCGGCACTGCAGGAGGCGTCCGGCAAGCCCGCCTGGAAGACGATACCATCGTACATGATCTACGGTACGCTGGACCGCAACATTCCGCCTGCGGTCATGCAGTTCATGGCAGAACGCGCTGGTGCCCGAAGGACGGTCGTGGTCGAGGGCGCATCGCATGCGCTGATGGTCTCCCATCCCGAGAGCGTCGCCAGCATCATCGAGGACGCGGTGGCCGGCAGATGACGCCCGTGGCCGCCTTGTCGCCGCTAACCGCCGCCGGTGCCGGGAACGAGGCCGTGGAGGAACAGATCGACAGCCGAGCCGACGATCGCCTGCGTTTCACGGGCATCGGGCGGCGGGCGCAGTCCGAGCAGGACTTGCAGGTGAAGATTGCCGCGGATCATGCCGGCGAAGTGATCCGCTGCCGCGGCGCAATCGGTGACGCGGATGTCGCCGCGCCGTCGCGCGTCTTCCAGGAATTCGGCAAGTCGCGCGCTCGCCCGCCCCGGACCAAGTTCGTAGAATTCCCGCACGAGCTGGGGGAACCGGCTGCCCTCGGTAACTCCGGTGCGGTAGACCGTGAGCAGGGCGGGCGACATCACGATGTCCATCAGCCGGCACCCGAACGCCATCAGGGTGCCGCGCAGGTCGCGGATCTCGCAATCCTCGACGGCAAGGGCCGTCAGCGCCTGTTCGGCATGCCGGGTCACGATGGCGGCGAACAAGCCCTCCTTGCTGCCGAACTCACTGTAGATGTTGCGCTTCGATCCGCCCGCCCGCTCGATGATCGCATCGATGCTGGTCGCCGCGTAGCCCAGCTCGAAAAACAGGTCGGCTGCAGCCGCGAGCAGCGCGTCCCGCTCGACCTTCTTGCGCGCACCGCGAACTGTGTCCTGCATGACCGGGCGCCTCGTCTTACACTTTCGGATAGTTGACCGGTAACGGATATTACCGTATTCGTCAACGGTAACAAAAATTACCATAGGGGGCTGTCGTGGCTCGTTTCACCCGCAGGAAGCTCATCGGTGTGTTGCTCTGCCTCGCCGCGGCCGGTGTGTTGGTCGGGGGCTGGACCTGGGCGCACTCCGGCTCCGCATCGACCGACAATGCCTATGTGCGCGGCGATATCACGTCGCTCGCGGCGAAAGTCGGTGGTTACGTCACCTCGGTCGAGGTGCGCGATAACCAGCCGGTCAAGGCGGGCGATGTCCTGTTCCGCATCGATGACAGTGACTACCGCGCGCGGCTGGCCCGGGCCGAAGCTGACGTCGCGGCAGCGCGCGCAAAGGCGGCGACGGTGGCGGCGGAAATCCGCCTGCAACACACGCTGGTGCGGCAAGCCCGGGCGCAGCGCGGCGCGGCGCTGGCGGACCTCGGGCTCGCCCGCACGACGAGCGACAGGCGGCTCGAGCTCGTCAACAGCGGCGCCGTAAGCCAAGCCCTTGTCGATGAAAGCCAGGCCGGCAGGATCCGTGCCGAAGCCGGCGCCTCGGTCTCGGCCACGGCAATCGATGCCCAGCGGCAGCGGGCGGAGGTGCTTGTGGTGGAGCGCGAAGCGGCCCTCGCAGCCGTGACGCAAGCCGAGGCCGTGCGCGATCTCGCGCGGATCGATCTTGAACACACCGTCGTCCGCGCGCCGATTTCGGGCGTGGTCGGCAATCGCCAAGTTCGGGTTGGCCGGCTGGTCGCTTCCGGAACCCCTCTGCTCGACATCGTTCCTGTGGCCGACCTGTTCGTGATCGCCAATTTCAAGGAAACCCAGCTCGAGAACATCCGCCCCGGCCAGCGAGCGAATGTCAGGGTCGATGGTTTTCCGGACCTCGTGTTCGAAGGGGTCGTCGACAGCATCGCCCCCGGCAGTGGTTCGGTGTTCAGCCTTCTTCCGTCCGATAACGCCACAGGCAACTTCGTCCGCGTTGTGCAACGCGTGCCGATCAAGATACGCCTCACGCAGAAACCCCTGCCCGCGCGCCTGGTGCCGGGCCTGTCAGCCACCGTCGAGCTCGACGACCGCAGGCCGTCGTGACGACGCGGATCGCGGACGAGCGCGGCCTCGACGCATCGGGATGGCTGCTGGTCGCAGGCATCGTCCTGGCGAGCCTGACCGAGGCACTGGCAGGCACGGTCGTCGCGCTCGGGCGCGGCGACATCATGGGCGACACGCACGCATCGCTCGATCAGTTCGCCTCGTTCGACGTCAGCTACACGGCGCTCAAACTGGTCGGCTTCGCGCTTTCGCCCTGGCTCCTCACCCGGATCGAACCGCGCAACGCGCTCGTTGCCTCGACTCTGGCGATGGGTGTCGCCTCCGCTCTCGCGATGGTGACCGCACGGCTCGACGCGCTCAGCGGCCTGCGCGCGCTGCAGGGCCTTGCGGGCGGCATCGTCCTCGTCACCGGCCAGGCCATCCTGTTCCTGACCTTTCCTCGCCGCCGCCAGCCCCTCCTGCAAGCGCTCTTCGCGATGGGCGCGGTCGTCGCGCCTGCAACGCTCGCGCCCGCGATGCAGGGCTGGCTGATCGACAACCTGTCATGGACCTGGATCTTCTACGGCATCCTGCCCCTGGCGCTCGCCGGTGCCGGGCTCGTGATGATCGCCGACCCGCCTCCGATGCCTCCGGTTGTCGCGTGGCGGCTCGACTGGGCGGGGATGGCCCTGCTCGGCTGCGCCATGTCCGGCGCCACCTATGTTCTTACCCAGGGGAGCCGCTGGGACTGGTTCGAGGCGGGCCGAATCTTATGGCTGAGCGGTCTTGCGGGTGGGTGTCTCGTCCTGTTCCTCCTGCACCAGCGCCGCGCCGCGCGACCGGCGCTGTTCGACCTGTCCGTGTTCCGGAACGATGACTTCACGTTTGCCTTTCTTGTAAGCTTCGTGGCCGGCGCGGCGTTGTTCGGGAGCGCGTTCCTGATACCGTCCTTCGCGGTTTCAGTGCTGGGCTTCACCCCGGCCGCCGCAGGCGGACTGCTGTTGCCGAGCGGGGCGCTGTTCGCGGGCGCGTTGCTGCTTTCGGCGTTCCTCGTGCAGACCTGCCGCACGCCGCCCCTGGCCAGCGTTCCCTTCGGCATTCTCCTGATCATGGCCGCCATGTGGATGCTGTCGGGATCGAACGGGGACAGCGGAGCACCGGACATGATGCCCGCCATCCTCCTGCGGGGCCTCGGCCTCGGGTTCCTGTTCCTTTCCCTCACGCTGGTCGCGTTCGACCGGCTGCCGCCTGCCAATCTGGCGTCCGGGATCGGCCTCTTCAGCATCGGGAGGCAGCTGGGCGGCCTCATCGGGGTCGCGGGACTCCAGACGCTCATCGACCATCAGGCCGTCGCCAACCAGGCCGTGCTCGGTGCGGCGCTCAACCCCGGCTCGCCGCTCTTAGCCGACCGCATCGCTTCGCTGACGGCGATCCTCGTTACACGCGGGATGGATGCTGCCTCGGCGGCGAAGGCCGCGACCGGCATGCTCGGCCGTGCCACCGCGGGCCAGGCTTCGGTGATCGCATTCGACACCGCATTCAGCGTCGTCGCCCTGCTGTTCGTGTTCGCGGCGCCGGCGCTCATCGGAGTCAAGATCGGCCTTGCCAGGGCTGCCAGGCGCCGCGGCGCAGCCGACGCGGAGGTAATCTCATGACCGAAAAACAATCGATGCCCGCTGCACGACTGGCGGCCGTGCTGCTGACCACGGTCGTGGCCGGGTGCACGGTCGGGCCTGACTATCGACCGCCATCCGCATCGGTGAGCGAGGCCTGGATTGGGCCCGCCGCGAACGGCGAGGTCGACGCGGCCTGGTGGACGCGGTTCGACGATCCCCTGCTCTCACAGCTGGTTTCGTCTGCCGTGGCCGGCAACAAGGATCTGGCGGAAGCGAGCGCGCGCCTGCGTGAAGCGCGCGCCGCCCGCGATGCGACGTACGGCCGGGCCGAGCCGCAGGCGGGCGCTTCCGCAGCCGTGACCCGCAACCGCCTGAGCGAGAACGGCCTTCTGCCGGTCGGCCGCGTTCCAGGCCTCGGTCCGGACCTGTCGCTTTACGACATTGGGTTCGACGCATCGTGGGAGCTCGATCTGTGGGGCGGAACGCGGCGCGCGATCGAAGGGGCCGATGCGCGCGCGCAAGCGGCCGAGGAAGCGCACCGTGCCGTCGTCATCCAGGTCATCGCGGAGGTCGTGCGGTCCTACATCGCGCTTCGGTCCGCGCAGGGCCTGCGCGACAACGCGATCGAGAACGCCGAGATACAGACCGCACTTGCCCGCCTGGTCGCCGATCGCGCGCGCGCAGGGAGCGCCTCGCGCTTCGACGTTGCCCGGGCCGAAGCGCTGGCACGAAGCAGCGCCGCGTCGGTTCCGCGCTTCGAGAGCGATGCGACGGCTGCCGCTTTTCGTATCGCCCTTCTGCTCGGCCAGCCTCCCGAAGCCTTGTACGATCGTCTTCGAGCGTCGGGATCACTGCCGCAGCCCGTTGTCGAGGTCGGCGCCGGACTCCGGTCCGACCTGCTGCGCAGGCGCCCCGACATCCGCCAGGCCGAACGCGAGCTCGCCGCATCGACCGCCGATATCGGGGTCGCCACGGCGGAGCTCTTTCCCCATCTCTCCCTACTTGGCGGTAGTGGATTGCAGTCGCGCACACCGGGAGACCTGCTCTCGGCAGACAGTCTGCGATTCCAGTTCGGGCCGTCCCTGCACTGGCCGATTTTTTCAGGCGGCCGCATCAGGGCCCAGATCCGCGCGGCAGACGCGCGCGCGGACGCGGCGATGGCGCGTTACGAGCGGGCGGTTCTCGCGGCCCTGTCCGACACCGAAACGGCGCTCAATCAATACGCGTCCGCTGGCGAGGCCAGAGCCGAGCGCGACGCGGCCCGGTCGGCCGCGGCGGAGGCCGTCACCCTCGCGAGGACCAGGTATCTCGCGGGGGAGGACGACCTCACCGCCCTGCTGCTGGCGCAAGCCGAGTACAACGCCGCCGAGCAACAGAGCATCCAGGCGCTCGCCACGCAGCTCCAGAACGTGGCGGCGTTGTACAAGGCGCTTGGAGGCGGCTGGGAAGCGGTCGAGGCTTCCACCCCGTCGTAAGCCGCTGATACTCCGACCGGTACCTCCTCCGGCATTCCCGTCCGAGACGTGTCGGCGCTGTGCGATTCGTAGCGCTTGTTCGCCTTCGAAATCGCCGCCGTTGCCACGGCGCTGGATCGACAGGTCATCCCGTCATCAGGACCGGGTTCGCGGGCTCCGGCTCAACCTTTCGCCTAGGCGTACGCCCCATCCGGCTAGGGTGCACCAAGCCGATGGACTGGAGGAGCTGCACGTCGGTCCGATCGATCGCCGTCATGTCGCGCCCTAGAACAGGCAGGCGCCGAAGTGGCCCGCCGCGGGCTGCCGGCGCGCAAAGGAGACCTGCCATGCCGACGATCAAGACCCATGACGGCCACGAGATCTACTTCAAGGACTGGGGCGAGGGACCGGTGGTGATCTTCTCCCACGGCTGGCCGCTCAACGCCGACGCGTGGGACCCGCAGCTGCTGTTCCTGGCGCAGAACGGGTTCCGCGTCGTCGCGCACGACCGTCGTGGTCATGGGCGGTCCGCCCAGACTTCGAAGCGCAACGACATGGACGGCTATGCCGACGATCTGGCCGCCGTGATCGAGACGCTCGATCTGCGCGATGCTGTGCTGGTCGGTCACTCGACCGGGGGCGGAGAGGTCGCTCGCTATATCGGCCGCCACGGCACGGGCCGGGTGGCCAAGGCTGTTTTGCTGGCGGCAGTTCCGCCGCTCATGCTCAAGACCGGCGCGAACCCCGAAGGCCTGCCGATCGAGGTGTTCGACGGCCTGCGTCGCGATCTCGTTGCCGACCGATCGCAGTTCTACAAGACCTTCGCGCAGGCATTCTACGGCGCGAACCGCCCCGATGCCAACGTCTCGCAAGGCGTGCTCGACCACTTTTGGCTGATGAGCATGCAGGCCGGCCTCAAGAATGCCTACGACAGCATCAAGGCCTTCTCCGAGACCGACTTTACCGAGGACCTCCGGAGGTTCGACGTGCCCACGCTCGTGGTTCACGGCGAGGACGATCAGATCGTTCCGATCAAGGATTCCGCGCACAAGTCCGCCAGGCTCGTCGAGGGTGCGCAGGAGATCTACTATCCGGGTGCCCCGCATGGCCTGACCGCGACCCACGCCGACAAGTTCAACGCCGACCTGCTCGCGTTCCTGCGCAGTTGAACGGTCAGGCCCGGCCGGGCAAGCCGGGCCGTGGCACCCGATGCTGCAAGCAATCGAGGGGGCAAACAATGAGGAGCATGGCGATGACGCCTGTCGTGGCAGAGCGCGGCGAGTTCGAGCTCGCCCGATTGATCGAGGGACGGGTTCCCGGAAACCCGCAGAGTCGCATTTCGGCCGATACGGGTTCGCCGCTCAGGATGATCGATCGGACGGCCTTGGTTGCCGATGCCGGAAACACCGTGTGGGTGGCGCGGCCCCGCAATCTCCGGTCGCCGGATCGTGGCGATATCGTTGTCGTCGACGATTTCGGTTCCTATCGCCGACCTGAGCGCTGAGAGTCACGATGGGGCTCACCCGGTTGCATAGCGAAATGGCAGACCGGTGCTCGACGCGTTCGGCCCGAGCTTCTCAAACGCTGTGCAAGGCGCCGCGATGAGCCCCGGTCCGATAAAGATTCTCCTGCAGACCACGATCGAACCGAGGCAGGATGACTGGGCAGTCTTCAGATTTGGCAGCTTGGCCGCATTGCTTGGCGAGGCCACGGACAGGCATGGGCACCAGCAATATCAGGTGGTGATGCGGGACCGGTCCCCGCCGGGAATGGCCGACCCTGTCCTGAGCGCTATCGACCGGAGCAAGTTCGACCAGCTTTGGCTTTTTGCGGTGGATACCGGAGACGGGCTAACGCACCAGGAATGCGATGCCATCTCACGCTTTCGGCGCGCGGGTGGGGGGCTCCTCGTCACGCGTGATCACATGGATCTCGGATCATCGATTTGCGGCCTGGCCGGGGTCGGCTCGGCTCACTACTTCCATTCGCGAAGCGTTCATCCGGACGCCGCGCTGCGCTGTCGGGACGATACATATACGACCGACATCTCCTGGCCGAATTTTCATTCCGGAGCGAATGGCGACTATCAGATCATTCAGCCGATCGACCCGGTCCATCCGCTCTTGCAGGACGTCGCCCCGACAAAACGACGCCTGTGCTTTTTGCCCGCCCATCCGCACGAGGGCGGGATACGCTTGCCGGAAGGCGAAGACGCCAGGATCATCGCGGTTGGACATAGCAAGGTAACCGGTCGAGAGTTCAATATCGCGGTTGCCTTTGGATGCGGACCGCATGGTGGGCGCGCCGTAGCCCAGAGCACCTTCCACCATTTCGCTGATTACAACTGGGACATTCGCGCGGGCTGTCCCAGCTTCGTGTCCGAACTCCCGGGCGACAGCTTCAGCCAGAATAGGCAGGCAATCGCCGATACCCGCCGCTATGTTCTGAACATCGCGGCTTGGCTTGGTCGCCGTCGCACTCCACCGAAGCCGGACAGGGGAGCTGTCTCGCGCTGAGCCACTCGTCAGGGCGAACGGCGGACGCTGAACCTCTACAGCCGGCCCCAGAACGCCCCTGTTCTCAGAGACAACGACATCGACCTCAGCCACATCGAATTGATCTCTCCTGCGACGCCGGGGTGTCGGTCTGCGTGATCGATGGGCTGCATTCGAACCGCGTCCGTTCGGTGGTCGATCTCGGGGTCAAGCGCTTCGACGTCTTTGCCCGGCTGCAGAGCGATCTCGCCGAAGCGCAGGGAAAGCTCGCCGAGCGCGAGCCATCGACAAGGGCAAGCGCACCCTCATGCGCACCCTCATGCGCAGCCGCGGCACGGGTGAGCCCGAGGCTTGCGCCGAGCTCCGGCCGCCGCCGAGATCGCCGAAGCGATCGTAACCGCGCACGAACTGATGGGGGACGGCACGTGACCGAGAGACTGGCGGGAAACGGCGACCCGGCGCGGCTCGTCCGGGCGGTTCTGCCATCCGGCGAACGGGTGGAGATCGCCGATCCTGCGCGCGGAGGCCTGCGCGTGGCGGTGCTCGACGGCGAGCGCCGGCTGGCCGCGGCGCTTTACCTCACGCGCGACGGCTCGCTGCCGGATCGCGAATGGCTGATCGCCCAGCTCGATGCCGTCACGCCGGCGCCTTCGATCGAACTCATCGCCGGGCATCCGGCGGCGCCGCAGCCGGATCCTGGACCCATCGGCTGCGTCTGCTTCGACGTCGGCCTCAAGACCATCGTCGAGGCAATCGAGAACAGCGGCCTGATGAGCGTCGAGGCAGTCGGCCAGGCGCTGTCGGCGGGCACCACTTGCGGTTCATGCAAGCCCGCGATCCGCCGCCTGATCGGCGCTCACGGCAAGGAAGCGGCGAGCGGCTGATATTCTTCTGCGGAAATCGCCGCCGGTTCACGCACGATTGGGCCGCTGGCGGTGTATGGACGTCTCCCGCACTGCATGGCTGGACCGATGGACGCTCAACTTCTGGTCATCTGCCTGCTGACCGCAGGCATCAATCTGATCGGCACGCTGGCCTATGCCGCGCGCATCGCAGGCATTCGCACGCGGCGGATCGCGATGAGCTTCGCGTTGTTCAACATCCTGGTGCTGGTCTCGCGCACCGCCAACGGCTTCCTCGGCCCATTCCTCGCCAAGCGGATAGAGACCCGGCTGTCGGACGGCGGGGGCGATGCGCTGCTTGGCGATTTCCGGCTGGTGCTGGTCGCCGCCGCGATCGCGGTGGCGATCGGGATCGTGCTGGTGCCGACCGCGCAGCGGCTGTTCGTGGTCGCAATCGGATACTTCCAGCGCCATCGCTCGACCGGGAAGATGATCCTGCGCACAGCCACTCCGGCCGGGCTGCGCACGATCCGCAGCGCCACCGCGCTGCCGCAAGGCGGCCAGTTGCGTGAGCTGCTGAAGCCGCGCGGCGTGGGCTGGGGCGTGCTGCTGGCGAACTGCCTGGCGCAGGCGTTGATCACCGTCGGTGTGCTTGCCTCGCTCTACGCCGGCTACCTCAATCCCGAGTTCCGCGTCACCGCGTCGCAGCTTTCGGCGGTGATCAACGGCTTTGCCACGATCCTGCTGTTCGCGCTGATCGACCCGCAATTGTCGGTGATGACCGACGACGTGGTCGAAGGGCGGGTGTCTGAGCCGTTATTCCGGCGCACGATCGTGTGGATCTCGATCAGTCGCCTGGCCGGCACGCTGCTGGCGCAGGCGCTGCTGTTGCCGGGGGCGCTGGCAGTCGCGTGGATCGCCAACTTCGTCTGACTATTGGGCGAGGCGGTAGGTGAGGGTGCCCGAGGCGAGCGTCACGTCGAGGTAGTAGGCCGCGCCGCTTTCGCCGTCCTCGGCCACCGGCTCGCACGCGTTGCCCGTGAATGCAGCCCACGGCAGGCCGCCGGAAGTGAGCGGCAGCTTGGTTGTCCCGCCATCGATCGAGCGCTGGACGGTGACCGTGCCGGTCCAGGTGCCCGAGAGCGAGAGCCAGATCGCGCGTCCTGGGGCCGGATCGAACGGGCCGACCACCCCGCTGGCCGAAAGCGACCCCGTGATCGGCGTGCTGGTCTCGGGCGCGGCCGGCGCAACCGTTACCGGCAGCGGATTTGCGGCGTCGACCACCAGGCCGTTGCCCTCGCCATCGGCAAAGGCGACGGCGAACGGCGGATAGTAAGCGGCGGGGGCGTGGATAGGCAGGTCTGACATGGTGCGATTCCCGATTCGATTGGTACGAACCAGAAAATAACCAAATAGGTTAGTGTAGGAAAGTTGATTTACCGATTTGAGATAAAGTCGTCGGCCTGATCGACGAACCGGGAAAGAATTGCGCCCCTGCTCCAGCGCTGCTCGGCCCGCTCGCGCGCGGCCTTGCCGAGAGCCCGGCGGCGCGGTTCGTCGTCGATCAGAGTCTCGATCGCAACCGCCACTCCCCACGCGTCGCCGGGCGCGACCGCGACCCCGCACACGGCGACTTCATCGGCGATCCCCGTTCCCGGCGCCGCGGTCGCCACCACCGGGCGTCCTGAGGCGAGCATGTTGGCGAGCTTAGACGGCAGTACCAGGTCTGCGGCGCCGGCCAGTTGCGGCAGCAGGTGGACGCTGGGGAGGCCGAGCAATTCGCTGAGCCGTTCGCGCGGTTGCAGGTCGTGCAGCGTCACATTGGGTAGCCCATCCGCGAGCCGTTCGAGGTTCGCGCGGTTAGGCCCCTCGCCGCAGATCACGAACGCGATATCCTTGCGATGCGCGAGCAGGCGCGCCGCCTCGAGGACGATCTCGATCCCCTGCTTGTTGGCGATATTGCCCGAATAGAGCGCGATGTGCGGCGCGGCCAGGCCCCACTCCGCACGATAGGGTGAAGGGCCTGTCAGGGGCCGGATCGCATCGACCTCGGCCCAGTTGCGCAGCTCGATCACCCGTTCGGGCTCGACCCCCTTGGCTATGAGCCGGGCGCACATCTGCGGGCTGATCGTGCTTACCCGATCGAAGCTGCGCAACACGCGCCGCTCGAACGCCGCCGCCAGCCGCCCGAAAAACCCGTTCGAAACGAGCCCCGTCGCCTGCGCGGCCTCCAGCTCGAAGTCCTGCACGTGCAGCCACGCCTTCGCGCCGGCGAGCCGCGCGGCCAGGAGCGCCACCGGCGCCGCGATCAGCGACGGCGCGACTGTCATCACCAGCTCCGGGCGTCGCGACGAACGGCGAAGCATCGGCGCGAGGCTTGCGGCGGCGAACGACAGGTGATGGAGGATGCGCCGCATGCCTGTCGGGCGCTTCGGGACGTACAGCGGACAGCGGACGAGTTGCACGCCGTCTTCCTCGGAGCGTCGCCACCCCCCGCGATAATCCGCCAGAACGTGCCATTGCGGATAATAGGGCTGCCCCACCACTGCATCGGCCTCGTTGCCCTCGGCAACCCAGCTTTGCAGGAGCCCGGCGCTGTAGGGCCCGATACCAATCTCTTCCGGAGCGTAATTGATACCGAGGAATAGCAACCGCATTGGTTCAGGTCTGGTGGTCGAGGAACCAGCGGTAGGTCGCCGCGACGCCGTCCTCCAGCCCGATCCGGGGCGACCAGCCCATCGCATTGAGGCGGGCCGAATCCATCAGCTTGCGCGGGGTGCCGTCCGGCTTCGAAGCGTCGCGCTCGATCGTGCCACCGAAGCCCACCGTGCGCGCGACCAGCTCCGCCAGTGCGATAATCGCGACGTCGCTGCCGAAGCCGACGTTGACGTGCTCGTCGCCCGAATAGTGCTGCATCAGGAACACGCAGGCATCGGCGAGATCGTCGACATGGAGGAACTCGCGCCGGGGGGTGCCGCTGCCCCAGATCGTGAACGCGCCCGCGCCTGCCAGCTTCGCCTCATGCACCTTGCGGATCAGCGCTGGCAGCACGTGGCTGCTCGCGAGGTCGAAATTGTCACCCGGGCCGTAAAGGTTGGTCGGCATCGCCGAGATGAAGTCGCAGCCATGCTGGCGGCGATAGGCCTGGGCGAGTTTGATCCCGGCGATCTTGGCAATCGCGTACCATTCGTTGGTCGGTTCGAGCGGTCCGGTCAGCAGCGCGTCCTCACGGATCGGCTGCTCGGCGAACTTCGGGTAAATGCACGACGAGCCGAGGAACAGCAGCTTGGCGACCTTGGCGCGGAACGCCGCCTCGATCACGTTCGCCTCGATCATCAGGTTGTCGTAGAGGAAATCGGCCGGATAGCTGTCGTTGGCGAGGATGCCGCCGACCCTTGCCGCGGCGAGGAACACCGCGTCGGGCGTCTCGCGCGCGAACCACGCGCGCGTCGCCGCCTGGTCGATCAGGTCGAGCTCATTCCGCCCGGCCGTGAGCACGTCGCAGCCCTCGCTCGCCAGCCGCCGCACGATCGCCGAACCGACCATCCCGCGATGCCCGGCGACGAACACGCGCTTGCCCTTCAGGTCAAACATCGGCCTGAGCCACCGCAGGTTCCGGAACCGGTTGTCGTTCGCGCATCCGGTCCGGTGCGAAACGCGCCTGGCGCTCGCCAAGCCGGCCCGGCGCTTCCTCGCCATAGGCGAGTCTGGCCGGCTCACCCCTTAGCAGGCGTTCGAGGTTCCGCGGGGCGTTGAGGAAACGATGGGTCATATAACCGCCGCCGCGCGGCTCGCAGAGGACGTCGTAATGCGTCACCGCGAATCTGGTCCGGGCGAGATGGGTAGGCGAGACCGCTGCGATCTTGTCGAATCCCACCTCCCGCGCACTCGCACACAATCTCTGCCCCTTGCGGTTGCGCCCGTCGGCGTACGTCAGCAGGAAGGTGATCGGCTTCATCGCGGGCGGGTGTTCTCTACGAACCCTTCGCGATCGGCGCGTCTTGCATCACCGCGAGGTCTGCTTCGACCATCTCGCGCGCCAGCTCCCGCACGCTGGTTTCGTGGCGCCAGCCGAGCTTCTGGTGCGCCTTGCCGGGATCGCCGAGCAGCAGCTCCACTTCCGTCGGACGGAAGTAGCGCGGGTCGATCTCGATCAGCACTTTGCCGGTCCTGGCGCACAGGCCCTGTTCCTCGACCCCCTCGCCGCGGAACACGATCGGCACGCCCGCTTCCTCGAATGCCCAGCCGGCGAAATCGCGCACCGAAGTGGTCTCGCCGGTCGCCAGCACGTAGTCGTCGGGTTCGTCCTGCTGCATCATCAGCCACATGCCCCGCACGTATTCCTTGGCGTGGCCCCAGTCGCGCTTGGCGTCGAGGTTGCCGAGGAACAGCTTGTCCTGCCGCCCCAGCTTGATGGCGGCGGCGGCGCGGGTGATCTTGCGGGTGACGAAAGTCTCGCCCCGCAGCGGGCTCTCATGGTTGAACAGGATGCCGTTGGATGCGTGCATGCCGTAGGCTTCGCGGTAGTTGACCGTGATCCAGTAGGCGTAAAGCTTGGCGACGCCGTAGGGGCTGCGCGGGTAGAACGGCGTCGTTTCGCGTTGGGGCACCTCCTGCACCAGGCCGTACAGCTCCGAAGTCGAGGCCTGGTAGAACCGCGCGGTCTGTTCCATGCCGAGGATGCGGATCGCCTCGAGCAGCCGCAGGGTGCCGACGGCATCGGCGTTGGCGGTGTACTCGGGCGTCTCGAAGCTCACCTGCACGTGGCTCTGCGCGGCGAGGTTGTATATCTCGGTCGGCCGGGTTTCCTGGATGATGCGGATCAGGTTCGTGGAATCGGTGAGGTCCCCGTAATGGAGATTGAACCGCGGGCTCGGCTCATGCGGGTCCTGGTAGATGTCCTCGATGCGGCCGGTGTTGAATGAGGAAGAGCGGCGCTTGATGCCGTGGACGATGTAGCCCTTCTCAAGCAGGAGTTGGGCGAGATAGGCGCCGTCCTGTCCGGTGATCCCGGTGATCAGCGCGACTTTGCGTGACAAATCGATACTCCTGCTGCGGTGGCGCGGACCTTGGTCGGCGCCCCGCCGTTTCGCAAGGGGCGATGCCGTCAGTTCATCGTGAGAGCTTTTCACCACGGCGATTTAACCTATCGTGGCGCGCTTCCGGACTCGATCCGGGCGGAGGGGATTTGCCGAGAATGCCGACAAGTTTGAAGATTCGCATCGCTACGCTGGCTGCCGCGGCCACCTTCATGCTTGCCGCCTGCGTTGCCGGATCGCCGCGGCCTTCCGCTGCCGTCGATCCGCTCGCCACGCCGGCCGCCGGCGAATGGCCGAGCGACGGGCGCGATTATACCGCGCAGCGCTTCAGCCCGCTGACGCAGATCGACGCTTCGAACGTCGCCCAGCTGGGGCTCGCGTGGTTCGATCAGTATGACACCTTCCGCGGGGTCGAGGCGACGCCGGTCTATGCCGATGGGGTGCTTTACAACACCCTGCCGTTCAACATCACCGTCGCTTATGACGCCAGGACCGGCGCCAAGCTGTGGACCTACGATCCGAAGGTCCCGCGCGAGATGGGCCGCTACGCCTGCTGCGAGCCCGATGCGCGCGGCCTCGCGCTGTGGGGTGACCGGGTGATCATCGCCACGCTCGACGGCCGGCTGATCGCGCTCGACAAGGCGAGCGGCAAGCCGATCTGGACCGCGCAGACCTTCGACAATTCGATGCCCTACACCATCACCGGCGCGCCGCGGGTGTTCGGGGACATGGTGGTGGTCGGCCAGTCGGGCGGCGACCTCGGCGTGCGCGGGTTCGTCTCCGCGTGGGACGTGCGCACCGGGGCCAAGCGGTGGAAGTTCTTCCTCACGCCCAATCCCGAGGACAGGCCCGACGGCGAAGCCTCTGACCCGATCATGTCGATGATCCGCAAGACCTGGTCCGACGAGGGCATGTGGAAGCAGCTCGGCGGCGGCGCGAACCCGTGGGATTCGATCGCCTATGATCCCGATCTCGACCTGGTCTACGTCGGCACCGGCAACGCCAGCCCGCATACCCGGTTCTATCGGTCCAACGATACCGGCGACAACCTGTTCGTGTGCTCGATCGTCGCCCTCCACGGCAAGGACGGCAGCTACGCCTGGCACTACCAGATGGTCCCGGGAGAGGAGTGGGACTACACCTGCACCAGCTCGATCATCCAGGCGGACCTGACGATCGGCGGCAAGCAGCGCAAGGTGCTGATGCAGGCGCCGAAGGACGGGTTTTTCTACGTGCTTGACCGGGCGACCGGAAAGCTGATCAGCGCCAAGCCGCATGTGAAGGTCAACTGGACGCTCGGCCTCGATGAGAACGGCCGGCCGATCGACAATCCGGCGGCGCGCTACACGGAGCAGCCCGCGCTGGTCTATCCGGGCCCCGGCGGCGCACACAACTGGTTCCCGATGGCGTTCAGCCCCAAGACCGGGCTCGCCTACTTCCCCGCCTATCAGTCCGCCCTGGTCTACGCCCGGCAGCCGGACTGGAAGCCGCAGCCGTTCCGCTCGAACAGCGGTTGGGGCGGCTATTCCGGCGAGGCGCTCAAGAAGCGGATGGAGTTGCAGAAGATCGGCGACGCCGACGAGAAGGCCATGCTCACCGCATGGGATCCGGTGACCCAGAAGCTCGCCTGGCAAGTGCCGCTGCCGCGCCACGGCAACGGCGGGGTGTTCGTCACTGCCAGCGACCTGGTGTTCGAAGGCACCACCAAGCAGACTTTCGCCGCGTTCGACGCGCGCACCGGCAAAGTGCTGTGGGAGTATCCGACCCAGAGCGCGCCGGTCGCGGGGGGGATCACCTACATGGTCGACGGCGTGCAATATGTCGCGATCAACGCCGGCTGGGGCGGCGGCGCGGCACAGATCGAGCGCGGCGCGGGCATCGAGTTGCCGCGCGCGGCGGCGCGCCTCCTGGTGTTCAGGCTCGGCGGCGATCTCAAGCTGCCGCCGCTCGCCAAGGCCGAGCCGATCCCCAATCCGCCGCCACTCCGCGCCACGGAAGATCAGGTCCAGCGCGGCGCGCAGCTATTCGCCGAAACCTGCTCGGGGTGCCACGGCCGCCAGGCGATCGGCGGGGTCAAGGACTTGCGCCACATGACGGCCGAGACCCACGCCAAGTTCAGCGACATCGTGCTCAAGGGCATCTATGTCGAGAAAGGCATGGCCAGCTTCGCCGACCTGCTCAACCAGCAGCAGGTGGACGACATCCATGCGTACCTGATCGCACGCGCGAACGAAGACTGGGGGGAGTAGCCATGAAGCCGCTGCAGCTCGGCCGGATGCGGGTCCACAAGGTCCACGAGATGGACAGCCCGGTGCCGCTGCTCAGCCAGCTTCCCGGCGCCACGCGCGAGGACATGCTGCGGCTGATGCAGTGGTACGACCAGCCGGACGAGATCTTCGCCGATCCCGAAGCCAGCTTCATGACCTTCTCGGTCCACAGCTGGGTGATCGAACTCGACGGCCAGACGATCCTGATCGACACCTGCTGCGGCAATCACAAGGATCGGCTGGTGCCGGAGGTCAGCGGGCTGGAGACGCGCTACCTCGAGAACCTCAGGGCCGCAGGCTTTGCGCCTGAGGACATCGACATCGTCATGTGCACCCACCTGCACTTCGACCATGTCGGCTGGAACACCCGGCTCGACAACGGCAAGTGGGTGCCGACCTTCCGCAACGCGCGCTACGTGTTCGGGCGCAAGGACTACGAGTATTTCATCGCCAATCCGGAGGGCGAGGAAGTCCACGCCCAGGCGTTCCTCGATTCGATCGTGCCGGTGATGGAAGCCGGGCAGGGCGAGATCGTCGAGGCCGATTTCTGCGCCTACCGCGAGATCGGCGACGGCATATGGCTCGAGCCCGCGTTTGGCCATTCGCCCGGCTGCTGCACGGTCAACGCCAAGGCTGACGGGCCGCCCGCGCTGTTCTGGGGCGATGTGATCCACCATCCGCTGATGCTGATCCGCCACGACCTGCCGTTCGCGTTCGATGCGGACGGCAAAGTCGCTTGCGACGTGCGCAAGGCGACGCTCGAGCGCGCGGCGGAGGAGGGTCTGCTGTGCTTCCCCGCGCACTTCCGCCGGACTTCGGCTGGCCACGTCATTCGCGATGGCGATGCGTTCAGGTACGAGTTCGTCGCGAGCTGATTCCCCCTCCCTGTTCAGGGAGAGGACTCCGACTTGATTGCAGATGAAACCGAGTCCAAAGCGCGCTCATGCCGCTCGACCGCACCGCGCTGCGCGCCGCCTATCGAATGGAAGAAGCCGCGTGCGTCGAGGCGCGCCTGCGCCAGGCCGCTCCCGCGTCGCAGGTTCATCCCGAAGCATCGGCGCTGGCCGCGCGCCTGATCGAGGGCGCGCGGGCGGGGAAGGCCGGCGGGATCGACGCGTTCCTCGTCACGTACGGCCTCGGTACGGAGGAGGGCATCGCGCTGATGTGCCTCGCCGAAGCATTGCTCCGCGTGCCGGATGAAGAGACCGCCGATGCCCTGATCCGTGACAAGCTCGCCGGGATCGACTGGGCCGAGCATCTGGGCGAAAGCAATTCGACTTTCGTCAACGCGGCGACCTTCTCGCTGATGCTGACCGGGCAAGTGCTGCGCGGCGGCACCCGGGCCGATACGGGACTGGCGAACAGTCTGCGTCGCGCGGTCGGGCGGCTGGGCGAGCCGGTGATCCGTCAGGCGACGCTCCAGGCGATGCGCATTCTCGGCGGCCAGTTCGTGTTCGGCCGCACCATGGACGAGGCGCTCAAGCGCGCCGCGCCGGAGCGCAAGCGTGGCCTCACCCATTCGTTCGACATGCTCGGCGAAGCGGCGATGACGTTTGAGGACGCGGAGCGCTATCGCCAGTCCTACGCCAAGGCGATCGCGCGGCTCGCGCGAGAAGCAAAGGGGGGGATGCGGCGGAGTCCGGGCATCTCGGTCAAGCTCTCGGCGCTCTATCCGAAGTACGATTTCTACCACGGCGACGCGGCCAGGGCGGCGCTGGTGCCGATGGTGCGCGAGCTGGCGATGGCGGCACGCGCGGCGGATATCCACTTCACCATCGACGCCGAGGAGGCCGAGCGGCTCGAGCTGTCGCTGGACGTGATCGAGGCGCTGGTGGCCGACGACGCGCTATTTGCGGGTGGGTGGGAAGGCTTCGGCCTCGCGCTGCAGGCCTACCAGAAGCGCGCCGCGCCGCTGTGCGACTGGATCGCGGCGTTGGCCCGCAAGCACGGCCGGCGGCTGATGGTACGGCTGGTCAAAGGGGCTTACTGGGACAGCGAAATCAAGCTGAGCCAGGTCGGCGGCTATCCCGACTATCCGGTGTTCACGCGCAAGATCGCGACCGATGTTTCGTACCTCGCCTGCGCGGCAAAGCTGCTCGCCGCCGAGGACGCGATCTACCCGGCGTTCGCGACCCATAACGCCTACACCGTCGGGGCGATCAAGGCGCTGGCGGCGGGCCGGAGTTTCGAATTCCAACGCCTCCACGGGATGGGCGAGGACGTCTACGAAGTGCTTGCAAGGGAGGAAGGGGATCGCCAGACGCCGGTGCGCATCTATGCGCCGGTCGGGGGGCACAAGGACCTGCTCGCCTATCTCGTCCGGCGGCTGCTGGAGAACGGCGCCAACTCGTCGTTCGTCAACCGCATGGCGGACGCCGAAGTGCCGGTTGCCGAGCTGACCGCCGATCCGGTGCTTGAGCTTGCCGCGCTCGAATCGAAGCGCAATCCGACGATCCCATTGCCGGCGGACATCTTCCCTGGACGCGCCAACAGCGCCGGGGTCGATCTCGCCAATGCGACGGTGCGTGAACCGCTGCTTGCCGAGCTGGCAGCACTGGAAAACCGCGATTGGGCGGCCGCGCCGACCGCGATTGCAGGGAAGGGCGGGAAGGTTCGCGAAGTTCGCTCGCCGCAGGACAATGCGCGTATCGTCGGCCAGGCGCTCTATGCGAGCGCGGCCGATGTCGAATTGATGATCGACCGCGCGGTCGAAGCTCAGCCTGCGTGGGATGCGCTTGGCGGCGATGCGCGCGGCGCGATCCTCGAACGCGCGGCGGACCTGTTCGAAGCGCACACAGCGGAGTTCCTCTCGCTGTGCCGACGCGAGGCGGGCAAGACCGTGCTCGACGGCGTGCTCGAAGTGCGCGAGGCGGTCGATTTCCTGCGCTATTACGCCGCCGATGCGCGGATGCTGTTTTCGGCCGCGCTGCCACTGCCCGGCCCGACCGGCGAGGAGAACCGGCTGCGGCTCCACGGCAAGGGCGTGTTCGCGACAATCGCCCCGTGGAACTTCCCGCTCGCGATCTTCACCGGCATGGCGGCAGCGGCGCTCGCCGCCGGTAACAGTGCGATCGCCAAGCCTGCCGAGCAGACGCCGCTGATGGCCGCGCTCGCGGTCAAATTGCTGCACGGGGCGGGGGTGCCTGACGACGTGCTCCAGCTCGCTCCGGGCGACGGGAAGGTCGGCGCGCTGCTCACCTCCGATCCGCGCATCGCGGGGGTCGCCTTCACCGGCTCAACTGAGACCGCCCGCGCGATCAACCGTTCGCTCGCCGCGCGCGACGCGCCGATCGCCACGCTCATCGCCGAAACCGGCGGGCAGAACGCGATGATCGTCGATAGCTCGGCTTTGCCCGAGCAAGTCACCCGAGACGTCGCCGCGAGCGCGTTCCAGAGCGCCGGCCAGCGCTGCTCGGCGCTGCGTGTGCTCTACCTGCAGGACGATATCTACGACGCCACGCTGGCGATGGTGCGCGGCGCCTTCGAGGCACTGGTGGTCGGCGATCCGGCCGCTCTGGAAACCGATGTCGGCCCGGTGATCGACGCCGAGGCCAAGGCCGCGCTCGACAAACACATCGCCGCGATGAAGCGCGCAGGGCGCAAGGTGTGGCAGCAAAAACTTCCGCCCGCGTGCAAGAACGGCACGTTTGTCGCCCCCGCTATCGTCGAGATCGAATCCATCGCCGACCTGTCGCGCGAGAACTTCGGCCCGGTGCTGCACGTCGCACGCTTCAGGGCGGATGAGCTCGAACAAGTCGTCGCTGCCATCAACCAGACCGGATTCGGCCTCACGCTCGGCCTCCACAGCCGGATCGATGCGGTGCGGCGACTGGTCGAGGCGAGGGCGCACGTCGGCAACCTCTACGTCAACCGCAACCAGATCGGCGCGGTGGTCGGCAGTCAGCCGTTCGGGGGCGAGGGCCTCTCCGGTACGGGGCCCAAAGCCGGCGGCCCGCACTACACGCTCCGCTTCGCCACCGAACGGGTGACGACCGTCGACACCACTGCCGCCGGCGGCAACGCCAGCCTGATGGCCGGGGGATAAGTCGCTGGCCGCCTTGCCCTACCAGCGTCAGTCCGGAATCTCCCCTGCATGACGATTCTCTCCGATCGATGGATCAGGAACGAAGCGCGCCACAGCGGCATGATAGAGCCGTTCGTCGAGCGCCAGCAGCGCGACGGCTGCATCTCCTACGGCCTGTCGTCGTATGGTTATGACGCGCGCGTGGCGGACGATTTCAAGATATTCACCAACGTCGATAACGCGGTGGTCGACCCGAAGAATTTCTCCGCCACCAGCTTCGTCGATCGCAAGACCGACGTGTGCGTGATCCCGCCCAACAGCTTCGTGCTCGCGCGCACGATCGAATACTTCCGCATTCCGCGCGACGTGCTGGTGATCTGCCTCGGCAAGAGCACCTACGCCCGCTGCGGGATCATCGTGAACGTGACTCCGCTCGAGCCCGAGTGGGAAGGCCACGTCACGCTCGAGTTCTCGAATACCACGCCGCTGCCCGCCAAGATCTACGCCAACGAGGGCGCGTGCCAGTTCCTGTTCCTGAAGGGAAATGAGGCGCCCGAGGTCAGCTATGCCGACCGCGCGGGCAAATATATGGGCCAGCGAGGGGTGACCCTACCCAAGCTCTGATCCGGAACCTTCGTCTCACCCCCGCCGTTGGCAGATCGGCGCACTGAGCGTCGCCTGGGGGAGAACGAGCCATGTCCACCATTGCCGCCGTGATCGGCCGCGTGTTCCTTGCGGTGATTTTCATCCTTTCGGGCGTCCAGAAGCTGATGGACCCCGGCCCTGCCGCGCAGATGCTGGCGTCGACCAACCTTCCGGCGAACCTCGCGCTTCCGACCGGCGCGTTCGAGCTGATCGCCGGACTGCTGCTTGCTGTCGGCCTGATGACCCGGCTGGTTGCGATCCTGCTTGCCGGCTTTTGCCTGCTGACGATCTTCTTCTTCCACAACCAGATCGCCGATCCGATGCAGGCGACCAACGCGCTCAAGAACCTCGGCATGGCCGGCGGCCTGCTGGCAGTGTTCGCCTACGGACAGGTGCGCGGCACGCTCGACGCGGTGCGCGAGGAGCGCAGGCGGCAGCGGGCCGAAATCGCCCAGGCTCATTCCGACGGGGTGGCGGAGGGTGCGCTCCGTGCGAACAAGCCGATTGCTTAGGCCGATCGCCTAGAACGTCGCCAGCTTGACCATGAAGCGGACGTTGCGTCCGGGCATGATGACTTCGTCCTTGTTGAGCGCGGCGGCGTTGCGCTGCACGTCATTGGTCAGGTTCTGCCCGACGATCGCGAACTCGATACCCGGATGGTCGCGGAACGGCCGCCACGCCACTTGGGCGGAGAGCGAATTGTAGCCCTCGGTTGGCGTGTCGAAGGCGCCGAACCTGTCCTGCGTGCCCGAATGGATCAGCGTGGCGCCCGCGTCGAACGCGTCGCTGGTCCATTCGACGCCACCGCCGATGCGATAGGGCGGGATGCGCGGCACGTTGCTGCCATCGTCGAACGTGGCGCGGGTATAGTCGCCAAGCACGCTCGCTTCGAGCGTTCCGTCCGCCGAATCGATCAGGGCGTAGCTCGCCTGGCCCTCGATGCCGCGGAAATGAGCGCCCTGCTGGCGGTAGAACAGCTCGCGCATGTCGCCATCGGGATCGGCGGTGCAGATGCCATCCTCGTCGCAGGTGCGGCCGGTGAGGTCACCGTAGATGTAGTTGTCGAACCAGCTGGAGTAGATGCTGCCCTCGAATTTGAACCCACCTGAGTTGACGCGCAGCGTTGCCTCCAGCGACTTGGCGCGCTCGATCGTCAGATCGGGATCGCCGAACTCGAACGTCCCGGGCCCGTCGTGGGGCCCGCGCGCGAACAGCTCGGTGATCCCCGGCGCGCGGCCGGTGGTCGAAGCGGTCGCGCCCAGCTTCACTGCATCGCTCAGCTCGTAGAGTACGCCGATCGCGCCGCTCACCGGGGTGAAGGAGCGGTCGGTAGGGACATCGGAAGCCGGCGTGCCGCTCATGGATACGCGTTCGACGCGCCCGCTCGCTTCCAGATGCAGCCGCGTGACCGGCTCCGCATCCACGAACAGGTAGCCGGCCGCGTTTTCGCTCTCTGTCGGGAACAGGTAGCTGCTCGCTTCGCCGAGCGCCGAGAAATCGCGGTGCCCGTATTCGAAGCCGACCGCGGATTGTGCGATGGGGCCGATCGGATTGAGCAGCAGCTCGGCGCGGCCGTTCCATTCCTTGTTCTTGAAGGTCGCGGCGGCTTCGCCGTCCTCGATTTCCGAATGCTCGTAATCGGCGTAGCTGCCGTCGAGCGTGAAGGCTTTCAGGAGCCCTGTTCCGAGTGCGAACGACGAGCGCGTGACCACCTTCGTCTGCGTCATGTCGATATAGCTTTCCTCGGCGGGAATGCCGTATTTCGCATCGTATTGCTCGATCGCCGCACCGACGTGGCTGTCATTGCCCGAACCGAAGAAATACGAACCGCCGAGCGATTCGCCGTGACCGCGGAACCAGCTGTTGCCCTGCTTGCCGAGCGGGGTGTCGTAGTCGCCGGTATCGCGCACGAATCCGTCTGCGTGGATAGCGAACTGGCCCAGCGCGGCATCGACGAGGCCCGAGCCCTGCCATGCATCGTCGACCGTGCCGTAGCTGCCGGTAAGCTCACCGGCGATCGGTGCGTTGAACAGCGTCATCGGCACGCGGTCGTTGATGGCGTTGACCACGCCGCCGATCGCCTGGCTGCCGTAGCGCAGCGTGCCGGCACCCCGCACCACCTCGATCCGGCGCGCGGCAAGCGGGTCGATCGGCACGCCGTGATCGGGGCCGACGTCCGACACGTCGGAAACGCTGGTGCCGTTTTCGAGGATTCGCACGCGTTGCGCGTCCATGCCGCGGATGATCGGCCGGCTGGCGCCCGAGGCAAATCCGGTGCCGGACACGCCGGGCACTTTCGCCAGCGCGTCGGCTATGTTGGCCCCGCCGGCTTTGCGAATGTCGTCGCTGTCGACCACCGCGGTGATCGCGGGCGTCTCGTCCATCGCGTGCGCCAGAGGCGAGGCGGTGACGACGATCACCTGATCGGGCTGGTCCGGTCCGGGGGCGGCCTCCTCCGCCTGGGCGGGTTGGGCGAGCAGCACCGCAGCGAGTGCGAGCGGAAGGGCGGTCGCCCTGCGAGCGAATCGATCATGATATAACATATCGCGCCGATAGCGGGAGATTGCGGAGCGTCAACTCCGGGTTGCAACTTGCCGGTGAGGCGAGCCGACAGCGCGACGAGTTGATCGGTGGGCCATTTCCGCGATAGGAGAAGGGAGCGGCCCCGCTTGTCCCTGCGGCGAAGCAACCTATCTGAAGGCGCCGCATTGGCTGTATCGCGTCGTCGCGTGTTACAGTATTGGCGGCGCGGATCGAAACTTCTGGAATGTCATGGCGATCACCGCCAACCGTAGGACGCAAGGATTGCTTGAGGGCGTGAACATCCGGGCGCCGCATGCCGGCGGCGTCGCCGATACCGTTCGCGGAGACGATTCGGCGCGCGCGATGATCGCGGTCATTTCCAATCCGCTGTCCGATGGCAACAAGGTGCATCGCGGACGCGTGCGCCGGTTCTGCGCCACGCGGCCGGAGGTTATGCATTTCGAGATCGTCGAACCGGGCGATCTCGAGGCGGCGCTCGACACCATCGCCGCATCAGACTTCCGCGCCATCGCCATCAACGGCGGCGACGGTACCGTGCAGGGCGTGCTCACCCGGCTGTTCGGCGAGGATTCGCCGACGCGCGCGGTGCCGCCGATCGCCGTGCTGCCCTCGGGACGGACCAACCTGATCGCTAAGGATCTGGGCGCGACCGGCGATCCGATAGTCGCGCTCGAACGGCTGATCGCGCTCACCACGCACGATTTGCGCGGCCACCTCGTCAAGCGCCAACTGATCGCGCTCGACAGCGGCCGCGGTGCGCCGGTCATGGGCATGTTCTTTGCAGCCGGGGCTCTGGCGGACATGCTCCTTTACTGTCGCCACAAGCTCTACCCGCTCAAGATGCCCAACTGGCTCGCGCACCTGCTCACAGTAATCGCCGGGCTGGTTTCGGTCCTGACCAACAGCACTTCGCGCTTGCTCCCGCCGATGCCGCGTGAGGCAAGCGTGACGATCGGCGGAAGCAGCCTTCACGGGCGATTCCAGGTGCTGATGGTGAGCACGCTCCAGGCGCTGGTGCTCACCGGGCGGCTGTCCCCGCCGCGCGACGGCACCCTCGGCCTGGTGGCGATGGAGCGGCGGCGCTCAACCGTGTTCCGCTCCGTATTCGCCGGATTCGTTGGCAAGGTCGGCAACAAGCCGATCCCGGGCCTGCATTTCGAGGCGGGCGCGGACATTCGCCTCGGTTCCGAGCTGGCCGATGCGATCATGGACGGCGAATCGTTCCATGCCGCGCCCGGCCACGGCATTCACCTGCGCAGCGGCCCCAGCGTGCGTTTCGTCGATCTCACGTCCAGTGCGCAGGCGCAGGCGAAGGCGGGTGATGAAGCCACTTTCTCGAGCGCGCCGGCGGGGCGGCTTGCCACGCTCTCGCCCTTGTGGAATTCGCATTCCCGCCCATAAGGGGCCGCATGGCGACCAAGTCCCGCGTCGAAGCCCTGGTGCGGAGCGAATTGCTCGAGCCAACGGACGCGCGCGCCGCCCGTTTCGCGGAGGCGATCGCGGCGTGCCACGGCGATGCGGCGCGGGTCGTGCTGTTCTATGGTTCGTGCCTGCGCGAGAGCCGGCTCGACGGGCTGATGCTCGATTTCTACCTGATCGTGTCCGACTATCGCGCGGCCTACGGCCGCGGCTGGTACGCCTTTGCCAACCGCATCCTTCCGCCCAATGTGTTTCCCTTCCAGCATGACGGGCTGGCGGCAAAATACGCGGTGCTGAGCGAGGCGGACTTTCACGCGCGCTGCGGGCCGGAGGCGGGTGACGTCTCGGTCTGGGCCCGCTTCGCCCAGCCGGCGCGGATTGCGTGGGCGGCGGATGCGACCGCGCGCGAGGCTGCGATTGCCGCCGTCACCCGTGCGGCGCCGACGCTGCTCGCTTATGCACGCGGCGTGGCGCCGGAGGCCGAACCGCTGGCGCTGTGGCGCGAAGGCTTCGCCCGCACATATGCCAGCGAACTGCGCGCCGAGCGCGATGACCGCCCGGCGAAGATCGTGGCGCAGGACCCGGCGCGCTATCGCGCGTTCGCCGAAGCCGCGCTGGCAGACGGGCTGCCGGCACTGCCGCGTGAGCCTGCCGCCGCCTGGCGACGGTTCGCCCGGCGCGGCAAACGGCTGAGCGTGCTGCGGCTGGCGAAGGCGCTTACCACCTTCAGCGGGGGCGCAGATTATCTGGTGTGGAAGATCAACCGCCACGCCGACACCCGGATCGAGCTCAAGCCGTGGCAGCGCAAGTGGCCGCTTGCCGGCTCGCTGGTGCTGCTGCCGCGTCTCCTGCGTCAGGGAGCAGTCCGCTGAGCGATCCCGCAGGCACAGTGCAGCCCTCGTCGATTTCGACCAGCGAAGTCGCGCGGGGGGCGGGCTTGGCGGCCATGGCGCGCCTCAGCATAGCGATCGAGGCGCTCGCGCAACCGTGGTATATCTGGCTGTTCGGCCTATCGACCTACGGGCTCTACGTCGTGCTGTGGGGCTCGGTAAACTTCATCTCGAACTTCCTCGACCTGTCGATGACCGCGGCGCTCCAGCGCGAGGTGCCGCGCCAGGACAACGAGGCACGCGCCCACGCTGCGGTGCGCTTCGCGCTTATGGTTTCGGTAGGCCTGACCTCGGCGGCGGCGCTGGGCATCTCGCTCAACGCGGAGTGGATCTCCCAGTTCGTCTCCGCCTCACCCGAGGATGCAGCGCAACTCCCCCACGCGATCGCGATCTTCGCCTGGGCGCTACCGCTTTGGACGTTCGTCGAGGTATCGACATCGGCCGCGCGGGCGCGGCGCGCGTTCGGCCCCGAGATTCGCCTGCGGGTGTTCTGGGAGCAGGTGGTGCGGATCGTCGCCGCCGGGCTGACGTTCAGCATCGGCTTCACCACCGACGGCATCCTGATCGCGCATCTGGTGTCGCTGTCGCTGACTTCGATCCTCTCGCTGCGGCTGCTGCGCCGTTACTACGATCTCAAGCTGGTCCTGAGCGCGCCGATCGACCGCAAGCTGGCGCGCACGATGATGCTGAGCGGCCTCGCCCTGCTCCCTTCGGCGATGTCGACGCGTGCGCTGATCGATGCGCCGCCGGTGCTGCTGAACCTGATGCTGCCCGGCGCGGCGGGTGCGCGCGCCGCGGGTCTGTTCGAGATCGGCCGCAAGCTCGCCACCGTGCCGCAAGTCGTGCGCCAGGCGTTCCAGTACGTGCTCGCGCCGCTCACCTCGGCGCAAGTGCGGGCGGACCGCACGCGCATCGCGCAGCTCTATACGTTCGCCAGCCGCATCTCGACCGCGCTGGTCCTGCCGCTTTCGGGGCTGATGATCTTCGCGTCGCGCGACATCATCAGCATCTACCGCAAGGAAGCGCTGCCGGCGGTGCCGATCCTGGCTCTGCTCGCCACCGGGCGCGCCGTCGAATCGATCGTGGGCCCGGCGAGCTCGATCATCGAGATGGCCGGGCATCGGCTGCTGCCGCTGATCAACGGTGCGGTGGCAGTAGCGCTGTGGGCGGTCCTTGCCGCCTGGCTGGTGCCGACCGATGGCGCGTGGGGCATGGCGATTGCTGTGGCCATCGCGTCGGCCGTGCCGACTTACCTCGCGGTTATCCAGCTTCGCGCCAGCGACGGGGTGTCGCCGTTCGACAAATGGGTCGTGCGCGGCATCGCGATCGCGCTCGTCGGCCTCGCGGCGATGTCGCTCGCCGAATTCCTGTTCAATGGCCCGGTGCGCTTCGTCACGCTGGTGATCATGTGGCTGGCGACCAGCTGGGTCGCGATGCGCTACGGCCTGCCGCTGGAAGACCGGATCGGCCTGGGCAAGTTCTCGCGCACGCTGCGCCTCGACGGAGCCAAGCCTGGTTAGAGCCGCGGGGGCGGTGCGTTCTTGCGGGCTTCGGCCACGACCGGCTTCCCGGTCACCGGGTGCGAATAGTGAAAATCGACCAGCGTGGTTTCGGGCCACGAGGGATGCGCGCCCTGATTGATTTCGTCAGGCCCATTGGGATCGTCGGGGAAGGCCTGGGTCAGGAATGGCGAGGGGATCGGCTTGGCCGCGGCCCAGCCCATTTCATAATCGACCTGGGTGAACAGGTGATAGGCGTGCCGGGCGATCTTCCACACGCCGCCCTCCAGCACATAGCTGTTCTCGTACACCCCGTGTTCCCACCACTGGCGCGGCAGGCGCTTGTTCGGATCGGGCTTGGAATCGTGTTGCGCACCCATCAGCGTGCAGCGCCAGCGGCCCTTCGCACTCTTGCGGTCGTCCGCGATCGAGATCACGTCCTGCGATGGCCAGTGCTCGCACATCACGCCGTAGGCGGGGCCATTGACCCCATGGGTGAAGCTGTTGCGCAAGCGTCCGCAATAGAGCCGCCGGATGCTCTCTTGCCCGCGCCAGATGCCGCCCATGAAGTGCAGCTCGCCGTCGCTGGCGAAGCACTCGACCGCCTCGTCGTAGAGGCCCTTGTCCATATAGTAGCAGTAGGAACGCTGCAGCCGCAGGATAGCCTGCCGGTCCTGCTCGAGGCCGATCTCGTCCTGCAGCGTGGCGATCGCCGCTTCGGCGGCGGCAAGGCGGGCGTCGATGCTCATTGGGCGGCTTCCTTCGTCTTCAGCGCTTCATCCAGATCATCCGGCAGCTCGTAGTAGTTGCCCGACAGGGCGTCGTACCGGCCCGAAGCGAGATCGAGGCAGCGCTGGGCGCAGCGCGCGAGATCGGACTGCTCGGCCGGATCGTGATTGGCCTTGCGCAGCCTCTCGACGAACCCGCCGAGGTGCTTCTGCGCGTCCGCGCTCTCCATCGTCGAGCGGGCGAGTTCGGTGAAGGCGAACCCGGGGTCGATCGCGAACACCGCCACGCCGGTGCCTTCGAGCTCCGCCGCTGCTTCCGCGACGACGCGGTTCTGGGCGATCTTGCCAGTGCAATAGGCCGAGAGATTCGGCGCGACCATGCGGCTGGCGAGCGCCGAGACGCAGATCGCGTGCCCGCGCCCGCGTTCGATCATTCCGGGCAGCAGGCGATGAAGCAGCAGCATCGGCGCGCGGATGTGCACACCCTGCGCCTGCCACCATTCGTCGGGATCGACTTCCCAGATCGGCCCGAAGGGTCCGGGCACGCCAGCGTTCGAGACCAGCAAATCTACTGGCCCGAGCCCGGCTTCGACCGTGCTCGCCAGATCGCCCACCGATCTGGGATCGGTAACGTCACCCGCCACCGCCAGCGCTTCACCCCCCGCCGTGCGGATCGCCTCCGCCACCGCATCGAGTTGCCCTTGCGAGCGCGACACCACGGCGACCTTTGCGCCCTCGGCTGCGAAGCGCTCGGCGATCGCGCGGCCGAACCCGCGCCCGGCGCCTGTCACCAGCGCCACTCGTCCTGTGAGAATACCCATCGAACCATGCCTCCCCCTCCCTCGGGCTAATGCGTGGAGGGACGCCTGTCGAGGCATCGAAGACACGGAAACTGGAGCGGGCGAAGGGATTCGAACCCTCGACCCCAACCTTGGCAAGGTTGTGCTCTACCCCTGAGCTACGCCCGCTCACCGGCGATCCCGGAAATGGCCGCAAGGCCCTCCGGTTGGGAGGCGCGCGACTAGCATTGGCTCCGCGGGGTCGCAAGGGGGAATCGCGGCCGATGCTGGCCGCCCGGGCGCGGCTGCGCTACGGGCTTTCAAAATCGCGCCGAACACCCACATTGGCGCCGTCGAAACGCAAGCATAGGGGAGCTAGAGCTTGGCCACCGCACCACTTACCGTCGACGAACAGCAGGCGGTCGACCGCTTCCGCAAGGAAGTCGTCGAACCCTCGATGAGCAAGCTGGTCGTGCTCGACTTCTGGGCCGAGTGGTGCGGGCCGTGCAAGGCGCTTGCACCCACGCTCGAGAAGGTTTGCGGCGAATATGCCGACAGGGGCGTGGTCCTCGCCAAGCTCAACGTCGACGAGGAGCCGTTCATCGCCGCGCAGTTCCAGGTGCGCTCGATCCCCACCGTCTACGCGATGTTCCAGGGCCGCCCGGTGGCCGATCTCACCCCGGCGCGTGGCGAGAGCCAGTTGCGCGAGGCGCTCGACGAGCTGCTCCGCCAGCTTCCGATCGGGGGCGGTGACGCGCAGGCGCAAGCCGATATCGAACAATTCGTCGCGATGGGCGAGCAGGCGCTGGGCGAAGGCGACGGCGAGCGCGCTGCGGGGATCTTTGCCCAGGTGATCGAGATGGCGCCGGACAACGCCACGGTGCAGGCCGGCCTGGTCCGCGCGCTGGTTGCGGCCGGACGGATCGAGGATGCGCAGGCGGCACTGGCGGCCGTGCCCAAGGCGCTTGCCGCCGATCCGGCACTCGCCTCGGCGAAGGCCGCGCTCGAGCTGGCCGCCGACCGCCCGGACGATTCCGAGCTGCAAGCTCTGCGTGCGCTTGCTGCGGAAGCGCCCGCGGACCAGCAGAAGCAGTTCGATTTCGCGAGCGCGGCGTTCGCCGCCGGCAGCCGCGACGAGGCTGCCGAGACGCTCCTCAAGATGATCGGCAGCGATCCCGAATGGAATGAGGGCGCGGCTAAAGCCAAGCTGCTGCAGATCTTCGAAGCGGTCGGGCTAGAGGATCCGTGGGTGGCCGGAAACCGGCGCAAGCTTTCGCTGTTGTTGTTCGGCTAGGGTCATGAACGAAACGCGCCTGTCGATCTTCCCGCTATCGGGCGCCATCCTGTTCCCGGGGCTGCAATTGCCGTTGCACATCTTCGAGCCGCGCTATCGCGCGCTGGTGGGCCACTCGCTCGCGCGCGACCGGCGGATCGCGATGATCCAGCCGCAGCAGGCGTTTGAAGGTGCGCAGCTGTTCGACGTGGGCTGTATCGGCCGCATCGGCGATGTCGAGGCGATGGAGGACGGGCGCTACAACATCGTGCTCGAAGGCGAACGGCGCTTCCGCGTGCTGCGCGAGCTGGATGTTAAGACCCCGTTCCGGCAGGTCGAGGGCGAACTGCTCGATGAGCCGGACGACGAGGTATTGAGCTCGATCGAGCGCGCCAGCTTCGAGCGCGAGGCGCGTAAGTTCGCCGACGCGCAGGGCTACGCGATCGACTGGGATTCGGTTGCCCGGCTCGACGATGTGTCGCTGATCAACGGCGTATCGCAGATTGCCCCGTTCGACGCGGCCTCAAAACAGGCGCTGCTCGAAGCCCCGAACCTCGCCGAGCGGTGCGAGCTTCTGGTCCAGCTGATGCAGTTCTTCGGCATGGGCGATCCCGACGAGAACCGCGTGACTCTTCAGTAGCGTTAGGCGCTAGATCCCGAAGCTGCCCCGCAGTCCGTCGATCACGTATTGCGCCGCCAGAGCGCCGAGTAGCACGCCGAGCAGGCGGGTGATGACCGCCTCTACTTTCGCGCCGAGCGCTTTCATCAGCGGCCCGGCGGCGAGCAGCGAAAGCAATGTCAGCAGCATCACCGCGGCTAGCGCGGCAAGCACCGTGAGTGTGCCTTCGAAGCCATGTGCGCCGCCGGCGAGCAGCATGATCGAGGCGATCGCGCCGGGCCCGGCCATCATCGGCATCGCCATCGGGAACACCGAGACATCCTCGACCTCCGGAGTGGCCATGACCTTCTCGGCCCGTTCCTCGCGCCGCTGGGTGCGCTTCTCGAACACCATGTCGAGCGCGATCAGGAACAGCATCAGCCCGCCCGCGATCCGGAAGCTGTCGAGCTCGATGTGAAGCGAGCGGAGCAAGTCCTCGCCGACGAGCGCGAAGCCAAGCAGGATCAGCGTCGCGATCACCGTCGCGCGCACCGCCATCGACCGGCGCTGGTGCGGCGTCGCGCCATGGCTGAGCCCGGCGTAGATCGGTGCACAGCCGGGTGGGTCGATCACCACGAACAGGGTGATGAAGGAGGAGAGAAACAGCTCGACCATGAGTTATTGCGATCCCGCTTCGACGTCAGAAGTCAGCACAGTCTTCATTTCGCCATCGACCAGCATTTCCACCGCCAGGTGCCGGGCGCCGCCCTCGGCTAGGTGCCACTGGTAGCGGAGCGTTCCGTCGTTCGAAACCTTTGTTCCTGCCACCACCGCCGCTACCTGGCCGCTTCGCCCGCGCGCGCAATCGGCCACGCTCGCCTGCACGAATTCCGGGGCCTCGACCGGCGTCGCCAGCGCATCGCCCTGATCCAACACCCACTTGTAGTCGCCGTCCCTTTGCTGCCGCTGCCACGCCGTGGTGAAATAGCCAGCCGAGCCGTCGGGCCGCTGCCATGCGCCCTTGGTCACCGCGAGCGTGCCGTCGCAGCTAGACCACACCTGATACGGTTGCCAGGTCACCGCCTTTGCCGGGTTCTGCTGCTTCTTCAGCCAGTTTTTCGCATTGACCGGCTCCGGCACGAACATCACCGCATCCTTGGCGGCATATTCGGCGAATGCGGTCCACTGGCCCTTTTCCTGCGCCATACGGGCGAAGGCGAGTTCGGTCGCGATGACCGCGCTGGGATTGGCGGCGGGTGGCAAGTCGCGTCCTAAATCGCCGCGACGATGCCCGTCGCCTCCTCCTGTGCAGGCTGCAAGCGCGAGCGAGGCGACGATGACGCCGGTATATCGGATCACAGGCTATCCTCGGACAGGGCGATATGTTCGCGGCGATAGGCGGAAACCAGCGCGTTGTGCAGCAGAACTGCGATCGTCATCGGCCCGACGCCGCCGGGTACCGGCGTGATCGCGCCGGCGACCTCGCTCGCGGCGTCGAAATCGACATCGCCGACCAGCCGCGTCTTGCCGTCTTCACCGTCTACCCGGTTGATGCCGACATCGATCACCGTCGCGCCCGGCTTGATCCAGTCCCCCTTTATCATCCCGGGACGGCCGATTGCGGCGACGACCACGTCGGCCTGGCGGACCACGTCCGGCAGGTCGCGCGTGTGACTGTGGGCAATCGTGACGGTGCAGTCTGCGTCGACCAGCAGTTGCGCCATCGGGCGACCGACGATGTTCGAGCGCCCGAGCACGACCGCATCGAGGCCATCGAGTTTGCCGAGCCGGTCCTCCAGCAGCATCATGCAGCCAAGCGGCGTGCACGGCACGAAGCCCTTCTGGCCGACCGCGAGCCGTCCGGCGTTGATCACGTGGAACCCGTCGACATCCTTGTCCGGGTCGATCGCCTCGATCACCTCGTTCTCGTCGAGGTGATCGGGCAGCGGAAGCTGCACGAGGATGCCGTCGACACCGGGATCGGCATTGAGCGCGTGAATCCTGCCAAGCAGCTCCTCGCGGCTGGTTTCGGCGGGCAGCTTGAACTCGTAGGAATTCATTCCGGATTCCACGGTCGCCCGGGCTTTCGAACGGACGTAGACTTCGCTCGCGGGGTCCTCGCCGACAAGAACGACCGCGAGGCCCGCCTTGCGCCCCGCCTCCCGCTCGAAGCGGACGGCCGCTTCGCCGATCCGATGGCGCAGCCCTCCCGCGAAGGCTTTGCCGTCGATCAGCGCCGCGGTCACAGCCGGGCGCTCACAACGTCGCTACCGCCATGTTGTTGACGATGATTTCGAGGATGGTGAGGCCGATGATCAGCACCAGCGGCGAGAAGTCCATCGCCCCGGTCGCCGGGAGCAGCCGCCGGATCGGCCGCAACAGTGGCTCGAGCAGCGCGTTGATCGAATCATACACCGCGACGAAGAACTGGTTGCTGCGCCCGAGCACGTTGAAGGCAAACAAGAGCCCGATCACAAACTGGACGATGACGAGCATCACCAGCACGTTGATCAGCACGCTCAGGATCTGGGCGATGGTGAGAAGCAGCACAAGTCGGCCTTTCGCTGGGTGACGTCCGGCGAACCGTCTAGCCGAGGCCCGGCAAGCGTATCAACCTGATAAGACGCTGGCTACTTGTCCCATTCAAGGCGTTCCAGGTGCCAGCGCAACTGTGACGGTGTCGCGCCGTCCACGTCGTTGACCCTGCGCAAGGTCATGGTGCCCTCGCGCAAATAGGTTCCTCCGCTGCGCGTGGTGCCGCTAAGCGTCACGGGAACCTCGTAGTAGATCGATCCCGCGGCACCTTCGGAAGTTCCCTCGCCGATCGCGGCGTTGACCGTGCGGTAGTCCGCGAACGTATCGGCATATTCCGACGCGCTCTGCCCGGTGCGCTCCGCGTATTCGCCGAACAGCGCGTAGGCCGGGCCGAACGCGCGGTCCTCCATCGCCGATGCCCACGCGAGCAGCAGGTTACGTGCACCTTTCTCGCCCTTCTCGGCATCGGCGGTGAGCCGCGGCGGGGTGTAATCCCGCACCGGCGCGCTCGCGGTCGGGGTGGGTGAGGGCGCCGGCGACGCAACGGGACCGGGGTCGGGCGTCGAGGCCCCTTCCGTGGTCGCGGGTTGCTGCGGGCCGCAGGCGGCCAGCGGCAGGACGAGGAAAAGGGCCAGTTTACGCATCACTTGTTCCTGATCAGCGTACCCGCGCCACGCGAGGTGAAGAATTCGAGCAGCATCGCGTGCGGTACGCGCCCGTCGAGCACCACCGCCGCTTCGCACCCGGCCTCGACCGCCGCGACGCAGGTTTCAAGCTTAGGAATCATGCCGCCGGAAACGGTTCCATCGTTACGCAGGCGGGTCACGTCGCCCGGCGTCAGGTCGGTCAGCAGTTCGCCGTTTTTGCCGAGTACTCCGGCAACGTCGGTCAGCAGGAACAGCCGCGCCGCCCCCAGCGCCGCCGCGAGCGCCCCGGCCATCGTATCGGCATTGATGTTGTAGGTGTGCCCGTCCTCGCCCGCGCCGATCGGTGCGACCACAGGGATGATCCCGGCCCCGATCGCGGTTTCGAGGATGGTGATGTCGACCTTTGACGGCTCACCGACGAAGCCGAGGTCGATCGCGCGCTCGATGTTGCTCTCGGGGTCTTTGGCGGTGCGCTTGACCTTGGTCGCGGTGACGAGGTTGGCGTCCTTGCCCGAAATACCGAGCGCCTTGCCGCCCGCCCCGGCAATCCAGCCCACCAGCTGCTTGTTGATCCCGCCGGAGAGGACCATCTCGGCGATCTCGGCCGTCGCTGCGTCGGTCACCCTCAGGCCATCGACGAATTCGCTCTCGACGCCGAGCTTCTTGAGCATCGCACCGATCTGCGGCCCGCCGCCGTGCACGACCACCGGGTTGATCCCGACTGCCTTGAGCAGCACGATATCTTCGGCAAAATCGCGTGCCGCCTTGGGATCGCCCATCGCGTGGCCGCCGTATTTCACCACAAAGGTGCGCCCGGCGTAGCGCTGGAAGTAAGGCAGCGCCTCGATCAGGATTTCGGCCTTGGCCAGCATCTGGGGGTCGTCGCTCGCGCTCATGGGCACCTCTCGCATTGGCGCGGGCCGTAAGGTCGGGCCTGATGATTGGCAAGCCGCGGGGAAAATGGGCGCGTCAACCTTAACTCCTTGGCAACCGCTTTGTGGCAGCTTTGGAAAGTCCCGCGATCCGTGTCCCGCGCGCGGTGCACGGGACTAGCGGGTGGAGGTGAGCGATGAGCAGCACCGACAACGACACCCGCCGCCCCGACCGCCGCGACAGCGATCGCCGCGGTTCGGAGCAGCCGTTCGCCGGCGATGAGCGCCGCGTCTCGCAGCGCCGCACCGGCGCCGAACGCCGCCGCGCGCCACGCGTTCGCCTGCAGGATTAACCTCCTCCATTAGGGCTAGCCCTCAATAGCCCTTCCACCATGCGCGCCGCACAGTGCGCTCCATGAGCAGGCCGGATCGCCTTTCCACCTACCGTCGTGCCGCGGGCGGCTCCCGCGCCCATTTCTATGCCTCGCGCCAGGGCGCGCCGGGGGGCGAGGGCACGGGGGGCGGGTTCGTTTCGCTGACGGTGCTGTTGCCGCTGGCGACGTTCGCCGCGGTATTCCTGTGGAACGGCCCGCCGTCCGGCTTCGCGGCGATGTGGGACGATGCCGGGAAGGGTGACGTCGAGATGCGGCATCTCTACACCGCCAGCGAGACAGAGCTTGCGCGCGAGCGGTGGCCGACCACCCCGGCGATGCTCGACGGCGCTCAGCCACGCTTCCCGATCTGCGAAGGCGGCCGGCGGGCCAACTGCGTCGTCGATGGCGACACCTTCTGGTATCGCGGCGAGAAGATCCGCATCTCCGACATCAACACGCCCGAGGTGAGCAAGCCGGATTGCTCGCGCGAGGCCGCGCTCGGCGCGCGGGCGACGGAGCGGCTGCAGGATCTGCTCAATCAGGGCGCTTTCGAACTCGGGCCCGATCCTTCGGGACGCGATACCGATCGCTACGGCCGCAAGCTGCGCACTGTGAATCGCAATGGGGAAAGCATGGGTGAAAGGCTGGTCGGCGAAGGTCTCGCCGAACGCTGGAAAGGTCGCCGCTCGAGCTGGTGCTAGAGCGCCCACAGCTCCTCATCCGCCACCGGTTCGTCCGCCAGCTCGGTGTAGCGATAGTCGTATCGGATATGGGCGTTGAAGAAGCGCCCCTTGGAAAATGCCTCGCGGAACGCCTGCGCGACCTCTTCGGGGACGTCGGCGTAGCAATAGCGCCGCCCGCTGACGAACGTCACATCGAGGGTATGGCGCTCGGGATGATAGACGAAGCCGCGGATGACCGTGCTGGGCATATCGGTACAACGCACGAAACAGCGATCGGCTTCCGCGGGCTTGCGAACCCAAACCTCAGATGAACAAGCACATTTCGCCGTGCTTTGCGCGCGGCCCGCCGTAACCGCGGGAGCCTTCCCGCGCCCCGCGCATACCTGCTGAACGATCTGAGATAGCAGCCCGCCGGCCTTCCCTCCCCAGTCCCGGACCGGCGTGGCTCAAACGAAGGGCGGCCGCCAGATGGCGTGCCGCCCTTCTCTTTTTCAGCCAGGCTTGCGCATGCGTAGCGTGAATTGATCGGTCTTGCCACGGATGGCGGGGTCGAACACGTTGGCGGTGCGTGGATCGGCAGTCGCGGCGTAGAGGTCGCTCTGCGCTTCGAGCACGAAGCCAGCGGCCTTCAGCGCGTCGATCGCCGCCTGCCGGTCGATGCGGTGCAACGCGGAGGTGGTGGTCGTGCCGCTTCCGTCCGCTGCGCTGTGATCGACCACCACCAAGATCCCGCCGGGCTTGAGCGCGGCGTAGAGCGCGGCGATGGCCTTGGGCCCGGTGCCGGGCGGCATCTGTTCGATGAACAGGTCGTGGAAGTTCTGCACGGTGATGATCGTGTCGAGCGGCTCGGGGAACGACGGCGCCGCGACCGGCCCGCGCAACGGTACGACATTGGCGCGCCCGGCGACTGCTGCGTCCTGTTCGGTCCCGTAGGCCGGGCGGAAGCCGATGAACTCGGCCGGCTGGAACGCGTAGACTTTGCCCGCAGGCCCGACGAGTTTCGACAGGATGCGCGTCCAGTAACCACCACCCATGATGTAATCGCCGACCTTCTCGCCGGGCGAAATCTGGGCGAATGCGAGCAGCTCGGCCGGTTTCCGCGCTGCGTCGCGCTCGCGTTCCGCGGCAGGTCGCTGCGGATCGTTGAGCGCGGCGGCGTAGTCCGCGGGCGGGCTGGAAGCGCCGGGATCGGCGGCGGGAACGCATGCTGCGAGCGCAATGGCGAGCGGCAAGGCGAATAGTATGCGCATGATCGGCTCTCCCTGTTGTGGAGAGCGGTCTAGCACCGATCGCCCGCGCTTACACGCCGAACGGATATGTGTCCGGAATCCCCCCGTGCGGCTCGTGCTGGGTCAGCGGGTCGACTGCGCGCGTCTCGTCGAACCAGGCGTAGGCATCGAACTGCTCGGGCAGCACGGCTTCGGAATAGTGGCTCCAGCGCTCGGTTTCGGGCCGGTAGATCACCCCGATGAAACGCTCGAGCTTCGGTTCGGCGAGCCGGCGGCGCAGCGCCTCGTGCCTGCCCGGTGTCAGGTCGAGCAGGAAGCGCGCGACGCCGCTGTCGTGGCATGCGCGCTCGTAGGAATCGGTGCGCGAGGGCAGCACGCGCTTTACCTCGTGCTCGCCGCCCCAGTCGCTCGCCGCCATCACTGTCCCGGTGTGGGTGCCGAAGCCGATCAGGGCGGCCGCGCGGCCCCACCGCTGGCGCACGATCTGGCCGATATTGTGTTCGCTGCGCACCCGTCCCATCTCGGTCGCCGAGGCATCGCCGATATGGCTGTTGTGTGCCCACACCAGCGCCTTCGAGCCGGGACCATGGTACGCGAGCAGGTGTTCGAGCGTCTCGGCCATGTGGCTATCGCGCAGATTCCAGCTCTCTGCGCCGCCGTAATACATGATCCGATAGTAACGCTCGGCCGAGGCAACGAGGCGCGCGTTCATCGCCGCGTCGAACATGCCTCCGCGTCCTTTGGCATCCTCGCGCAGCGCGCGGACCAGCAGGTCGCGGCATTCCGCCAGTACTTCGGCCTCGCACTCGGCATAGCCGGCGGTGAGCGCGGCGCGGCCGTAGGTCGCCGGGTCGGACTGCCACGGGGTGAGGCAGCCGTAACGTTCGCGCGCGACCGCCGCGGCGTCCGGATCGCGCTCGTCGAGATAGGCCAGCACCGCCTCGATCGAGCCGGACATGTTGTAGATGTCGAGCCCGTAGAACCCGGCCATCGCAACCGGATCACGGCCTGCGTTCAGGTCGCGCAAATCGCTCGTCAGCCGCCGGATCACGGTGTTGCGCCACATCCACGTCGGGAAGCGCTGGAAAGGCGGTGGGGCGTCCCTGCGCGCGGGTTGGTGGCGGATGTAGCGGTCGATGGCAGCCGCATCGGGCCAGTCGGCCTCGGCGGCGACGATAGTGAAGCCATGCCGTTCGACGAACCGGCGGGTGATTGCCGCGCGCGCGGCGTAGAATTCGTGGGTGCCGTGGCTCGCCTCGCCCAGCAGCACCACGCGCCGGTCGGCGAAACGGTCGAACGCGGCCGCGAACCCGGGGTCGTCGATCGCGGGTAACGGCTCGGCGGCTTCGGCGATGCATTCGGCGAGGCCGAGCTTTGGCGCTGGACGGTGGTTCGAGGCAGACTGGCTGCCGTCCTCGTAGCCGCCGCGGCGCCCGTACACGCCGATCAGTGGCACGAACCGCACTCCGCCAAGGTCGTGTTGTTTCCACGCATTCTCGCCGGTGCGGGTGACGCACAGCAGCGATTGCACGCTCTCGTCGCCGACCGGAATCACCATCCGCCCGCCGATCCTGAGCTGCCGCTTGAGCGGCTCGGGCACTTCGTCGCCCCCCGCCGCCACCAGGATCGCATCGAACGGTGCTTCGTCCGGCAGACCCAGGCTGCCGTCACCCGCAATGATCGAGACGTTGCCATAGCCGAGCCGATCGATCCGTTCGGCGGCCAAGCGCGCGAGCGCCTCGTGCCGCTCGATCGAGAACACCTCACGCGCGATGCGTGACAGCACCGCGGCGGCGTAGCCCGAGCCCGCGCCGACTTCGAGCACCCGGCCGCCGGGGGGAATCTCGGCCGCATCGATCATCAGCGCGACGATGTAGGGCTGCGAGATCGTCTGTCCGTTACCGATCGGTAACGGCCCGTCCTCGTAGGCGAACTCGCGCATGCCTTCGGGTACGAACGCCTCGCGCGGTACTTCGCGGAACGCGGCCAGGAGGGCGGGTGAGTCGATCCCACGCGCCTTCAGCTGGCGCTCGACCATCGCTTCGCGCAGCTCCTGCGGATCGGCCATCGTCTGGCCTCCTCTCCAAAGGCGCCGGAGCCAGCCGGGCATCGCTCAGGCGGTTGCGATCGCCTGCTCGATCGCCGGGATCGGCGAGTTGGTCAGGTCCTTCGCCAGCTCGCCGACGATCCGGGCCTCGAGCTCCTTGTGGCAGTGCCGGCGAATCTCGCCAAGCGTCTTGGGATCGGCCACGATCACGAGTTGTTCGAGATCGTTGGCGAGCGCGCGGGCGTTGAGCCATTCGGCGATCGCCGCGCCATGGGCAAGCTCGTCGAAGTCCGTACTGCCGGCGCGTTGCCCGGCTGCATCGTGGTGGCGCGCACCGGCGCTGAAATTGGTCAGCTCCAGGTCGATGTCTTCGACCATCTGGAGCTTGGGCTCGAATGGCTGGCCGATGTTGCGCATCAGCTTGAAACGCTCGCCGTTGGCGATCGCGACCAGCGCGTTTTGCGGAACTCTCATATGGCCGTCTCCTTGCTTCTCAGGGTGTCAACGGCCGGGAGCGCGGAGAGTTGCCAAAGAAAAGGGCCGGAGGATTGCTCCCCCGGCCCCTTGTCGTGCCTGAATGGCGCGGGCTGGTTAGAAGCCCATGCCGCCCATGTCGGGCATGCCGCCACCGCCGGGCATGGCCGGCTTGTCGTCCGGCAGCTCGCTGATCGCTGCTTCGGTGGTGATCAGCAGGCCCGCGACCGAGGCCGCGTCCTGCAGCGCTGCGCGCACAACCTTGGTCGGGTCGATCACGCCAGCCTTCACCAGGTCCTCATAAGTGTCGGTCTGCGCGTTGAACCCGAAGTTCTCGTTGTCCTGATCGAGCAGCTTGCCCGCGACAACCGCGCCGTCGGAGCCGGCATTTTCGGCGATCTGACGCACCGGCGCCTGGAGCGCGCGGCGAACGATGTCGATCCCGCGGGTCTGGTCATCGTTGGCGCCCTCGAGATTGGCGAGAGCCCGGGTGGCGTAGAGCAGAGCCGTGCCGCCACCGGGGACGATGCCTTCCTCAACCGCAGCGCGGGTCGCATGGAGCGCGTCGTCGACGCGGTCCTTGCGCTCCTTGACCTCGATCTCCGAAGCGCCGCCGACCTTGATCACCGCCACGCCGCCGGCGAGCTTCGCCAGGCGTTCCTGCAGCTTTTCCTTGTCGTAATCGCTGCTGGTGGTGTCGATCTGGGCGCGGATCTGCTCGACCCGGGCCTTGATATCGGCCGCATCGCCGGAACCGTCGACGATCGTGGTGTTGTCCTTGTCGATGGTGATGCGCTTGGCTTCGCCGAGCATGCCGACGGTGACGTTCTCGAGCTTGATGCCGAGATCCTCGGAAATCATCTCGCCCTTGGTCAGGATCGCGATGTCCTGCAGCATCGCCTTGCGGCGATCGCCGAAGCCGGGAGCCTTGACCGCCGCGACCTTGAGGCCGCCGCGCAGCTTGTTGACCACCAGGGTGGCCAGCGCTTCGCCTTCGATGTCCTCGGCGATGATCAGCAGCGGACGCCCGCTCTGCACCACGGCTTCGAGGATCGGCAGCATCGCCTGCAGGTTGGAGAGCTTCTTCTCGTGGATCAGGATGTAGGGGTTATCCAGCTCGACGATCATCTTCTCGGCATTGGTCACGAAGTAGGGGCTGAGGTAGCCGCGATCGAACTGCATGCCTTCGACGACGTCGAGTTCGAACTCGAGGCCCTTGGCTTCCTCGACGGTGATCACGCCTTCCTTGCCGACCTTGTCCATCGCCTCGGCGATCTTCTCGCCGACTTCGGTGTCGCCGTTGGCGGAGATGATGCCGACCTGGGCGATTTCCTGCGAGCCCGAGACGGCCTTCGAACGGCTCTTGAGGTTCTCGACCACCGCGTTGACGGCGAGGTCGATGCCGCGCTTCAGGTCCATCGGGTTGATGTCGGCGGCGACCGACTTCATGCCTTCGCGCACGATCGCCTGGGCGAGCACGGTGGCGGTGGTGG
>CAYNXB010000002.1:0-81943 GCA_964401045.1 uncultured Sphingomonadaceae bacterium
TGTGACGTGCTGGTGGTGGGGGGCGGCATAAACGGCGCGGCCATCGCGCGCGACGCGGCCGGGCGCGGCGCGCAGGTCGTGTTGGTGGAGCAGGGCGATCTCGCGAGCCAGACTTCGTCGGCCAGCACCAAGTTGATCCACGGCGGCCTGCGCTATCTAGAGCATTACGAATTTCGAATGGTTTCGAAGGCTCTCGCCGAGCGGGAGAGGCTGATGAAGGCCGCTCCGCACCTCGTGAGGCCACTGCAGTTCGTTCTGCCCCACGATCCGGCGATGCGCCCGCGATGGATGGTTCGGATCGGCCTGTTCCTTTACGACTGGCTCGCCGGCCGAGGCCCCCTTCCTGCTACGCGCGCGGTGCGCCTCGATAGGTCCGCCTTCGGGTCAGCATTGCGGGAATCATATCGTCACGGATACGCCTATTGGGATTGCTGGGGCGACGACAGCCGCCTCGTCGTCGCCAATGCGCAGGATGCGGCCCGAAGAGGGGCGACCGTCCTGACGCGCACCAAAGTGGTGCGGGCCGAACGCAGGGATGAGGGTTGGCACGTTCACCTCGAAACCCGTGACGGGCAGACCTCCACCATCGTCGCCCGCGCGCTCGTGAACGCCACCGGATGCTGGGCGACCGAGTTCCTCGCCAGGGAAGCGGGCGTCGCCGACGAGGCGCATCTCCGGCTGGTCAAAGGCAGCCACATCGTCACCCGCCGGCTTTATGACGGCGACCATGCCTACATCTTGCAAAACGACGACGGCCGGATCGTCTTCGTCATTCCGTACGAACGCGACTTCACTTTGATCGGCACGACCGAGGTTGTCTGGAACGGTCCTCCCGGCACGCCCGAGCTCGATGAGGACGAACTGGAGTACCTGTGCCGGGCGGCGAACCGCTGGCTGCGCCGGCCGATCTCATCCGAGGACGTAGTATGGAGCTATTCCGGGCTGAGGCCCTTGTTCGACGATGCGTCCGCCGATCCATCCGATGTGAGCCGCGACTACGTGCTCGAGCTCGACGGAGCGGACGGCGCGGCGCCGGTGCTGAGTGTACTGGGCGGAAAGATCACCACCCACCGCGCACTGGCGGAGGACGCGATGGACCGGCTGTCCCAGCATGTCGAAGGGCTGGGACCGGCGTGGACCGGAAATGCGATCCTGCCCGGCGGCGAGTTCGGCGAAGCAAACCTCGATGCGCTGGCGCGGGAGTTGAAAGCGCGCGCTCCATTTCTGGACCAGCGTACCGCGGGTCGGCTCGCTGCCAGCTACGGCGCGGCCGCCCCCGAGGTACTGGGCGGGGCACGCGAGGCGCGCGACCTGGGGGAGGACTTCGGCGCGGGTTTGACCGAAGCCGAGGTGCAATATCTGCGATCGCGCGAATGGGCGGAAAGCGCCGAGGACATCGTCTGGCGCCGGTCGAAGCTGGGCCTTCGGATGACGCCGGATGAAATCCGCCGCCTCGATGACTGGCTCACCGCGAACCGCGGAAGATTAGTACTTCAAGATAAAAAAGAGGGAGACGGGATGTGTCAGCAAGAAAGGCCTTTGTCGGGGAATTGATCTCCGAAGCGATCGCGGTGTTCATCATCATCACGATCGGATGTTCCGCCGCGGCGATGTACTTCCTGTACGATCCGAGCCCCTATCAGAGCGCCTATCTCGGCGTCTGCCTGGCCTGGGGATTGGCCGTGACGATTGCGATCTACGTCACCGGGGCGGTATCGGGAACGCACGCGAACCCCGCTGTCACCCTGGCTCTCGTAATCTATCGCGGGTTCCCGCTGCGCAAGATGCTCCCATACTGGGTAGCGCAGACCATCGGCGCCTTCATCGGCGCGATGGTGGTCTACATGATGTTCTCGCCAGTGATCGACGCCTACAACCTAACCCAGGGGATTGACCGCACCGCAGGCGGCGCAGCGGGCGTGTTCTTCACCCATCCCGGCGATCACATCACGCCCATTCGCGCCTTCTTCAACGAGATCGTGCTGACCGGCATCCTGCTGCTGGGCATCTTCGCCATCACCGAGGAATACAACACGCAGGCGCCGCAAGCGAATTCCAGCGCGCTCATCATCGGCCTGCTAGTGGCTATGATCGGCGCCGGGGCGGGCTATCTCGAAGCGTGGCCGATCAACCCGGCTCGCGACCTCGGTCCGCGCATGTTCGCCTATCTAGCGGGATGGGGCCCGGCGGCGTTTCCGGCACCCGACAACTACTGGTGGGTTCCAATCGCCGGGCCATTCTGCGGGGGCGTTGCGGGCGCGAGTATCTACCAGTGGCTGATCCGGCCGTTCCTGCCGTCGCGTCATACGCTGCCCGATACCGGCCCGGTGCCGGGGCAGCCGACCGTCCAATAGAACAGCAGACAGCGATCACTGGAGAGCGATAATGAACAAGGGCCCTTATATCCTCGCGATCGATCAGGGAACGACGTCCAGCCGCAGCATCCTGTTCGACGCGCAGGCCCGACCGGTCGCCACTGCGCAGCGGGAATTCGCGCAGCACTACCCCCAGCTCGGCTGGGTGGAGCACGATCCCGAGGACATCTGGCGCGATACCGTGGCGACCATGCGCGAAGCGGTCGCGACCGCCGGCGTCGATCCGGCCGACATCGCCGGCATCGGAATCACCAACCAGCGTGAGACGGTAGTGGTGTGGGAGCGCGCGACCGGGCGTCCGATCTACAATGCGATCGTGTGGCAGGATCGCCGCACGGCGGACGCCTGCGCCCGGCTCAGACAATCGGGCGCGGAAGACCTCGTCGCGAGCAAGACCGGCCTGCTGATTGATCCCTATTTCTCGGGCACCAAGCTCGCCTGGATTCTCGACAATGTCGCAGGCGCGCGTTCGGCGGCGGAGCGGGGCGAGCTCGCTTTCGGGACGATCGACAGCTTCCTGCTGTCGCGCCTCACCCGCGGCAAGGTGCACGCCACCGATCCGACCAACGCCGGCCGTACGCTGCTGTTCGACATCCACGAGCAGCAGTGGAGCGAGGACCTGCTGCGGCTGCTGGACATTCCCGCTTCGCTGCTGCCGCAAGTCGAGGACAACGCGCACGTCTTCGGCCACTCCGACCCGGACATCCTCGGCCGCCCGATCCCGATCGCGGGCATGGCCGGCGATCAACAGGCCGCGCTGTTCGGGCAGTGTTGCTTCGGCAAGGGCATGGTCAAGTCGACCTATGGCACCGGCTGCTTCATGCTGATGAACATCGGCGAGGAGGCCGTCCAGTCCAATGCCCGGCTCCTAACGACTCCGGCCTATCGGCTGGGCGGGAAGACGACTTACGCACTCGAAGGATCGATCTTCATCGCCGGGGCCGCGGTGAAATGGCTGCGTGACGGGTTGAAGATCATCACTCATGCTTCACAAACCCACGACATGGCGACGCGCAGCGAAGACAACCACGGGGTCTACATGGTGCCGGCGTTCGTTGGTCTGGGCGCGCCTCATTGGAATCCCGAAGCGCGTGGCCTGATCTGCGGTCTGACGCTGGACGCCACTGTCGCCGATCTGGCGCGCGCGGCGCTGGAATCGGTCGCCTACCAGACAATGGATCTCGTTGCCGCGATGAACGCGGATGTCGCCACCGGCGACACCGCCTTACGCGTCGATGGAGGGATGTCGGCCAACGACTGGTTATGCCAGTTCCTCGCCGACATGCTGGGTACTTCGGTCGAGCGGCCTTCTGCCGTCGAAACCACGGCACTCGGCGCCGCCTTCCTGGCTGGGCTCGCGACCGGGGTGTGGAGCGGTCTTGACGAATTGGAGGCGACCTGGACGCTGGACCGGCGCTTCGAGCCGAACATGTCGCCCGAGCAGCGCGAGCGGATGGCGGCCGGCTGGCAGTTGGCCGTCCGGCGGACTTTGCTGACCTGACGAGCTATGGCCGCCGTTTGGGGGCGGCGGCCGCTGTCGTGACGACCTCGACCCCATGGCGTTCGCAGGCGGCGGCGAGCTCGGGGTTGTCCATCCGGTCGGTCACCAGCACGTCGATATCGCGCAGCGATGCGATGCGCGCCGGCGCCGGGCGTCCGAACTTCGACGAATCGACCACCAGGATGACCCGGCGGGCGTTGCTGACGATCGACTGCGAGACCTTGATCTCGTCGATATCGAAATCGAGCAGGTCGCCATCGGAATCGAGCGCGCTGGCGCCGATCACCGCGTAATCCACCTTGAACGACCGCAGGAAGTCGACCGTCAGCGGGCCCACCACCGCGCGGTCGGCGGCGCGCAGCTTCCCGCCTGCGACGATCACTTCCATCTCCGGAGCGTCGGCGAGGATTTCGGCGACGTTGAGATTGTTGGTCACCACCATCAGGTGGCGATTGCCGATCAGGTTGCGCGCGACCGCTTCGGTGGTGGTGCCAATGTTGATGAACAGCGAGACGTTGTCCGGCACGAGCGCGGCGGCGGCGCGGCCGATGTCTTCCTTTTCTCTCGACGCAATGGTGCGCCGGGAGGCGTAGGACAGGTTGTCGAGCGCCGAGTCCGTCATCGCCCCACCACGCACGCGGAACAGCAAGCGGCAGCCGGCGAGGGCGTTGAGATCACGGCGAATGGTCTGCGGAGTGACGTCGAACTGGAGCGCCAATTCCTCGACCGTCGCGGCCCCTACATCGCGCAAGTGCTGGAGCAGGCTCTTGTGTCGCACTGCCGCTAGGTCGGGCACCGGAAGCTCCTCGTTGTTGGGGAAGTCCGGCGAATATTCTGCGTGAAGATTAGTAGCAAGCCGTTCGGTCAGGTCAGGCTTTTCAGTGGGGTTCCGCTGTCCGCTAACATGGCCGGATCGATCCGGGCACCTGCCTCGACCAGTTTGCGGCCCTGTACGAAGTCCTTCATCGCGTTGACGCAGTCGAGCGCGATCACCTTGCCGGCCCGCAGATAGATTACCGAGAAACTCCTGGTGGCTGGATCGCCCCGCAGCACGCTGCGGTCATGGCCCATGCTCAGCCCGACGGTCTGCAGCTTGAGATCGTACTGGTTGGACCAGAACCACGGCGTGCCCCGATAGGGTTGGAGATTGCCGCAGATCGCCTTCGCCGCTGTGACCGCCATGTCATTGGCGTTCTGTACGCTTTCGAGCCGGATCGTCGCTCCGTCGGCGAAGGCGTTGGCGTGGGCCGCGCAATCCCCGATCGCATAGACGTCCGGCAACGACGTGCGGCAATATTCGTCGACATCGACGCCGTTCGTGCCGCCCGCGCCGGCCAGTGGGGCTGTCGCGGGGACGATACCGATTCCGACAATCACCATGGCCGCCGGCAGCACTTCGCCGTCACCCAGCTGGACGCCGGTCACCCGTACCCCGTCCCCTGCGATGCCTTCCACCGTGGCGCCGGTGCGCAAGTCCACGCCATGCGCGCGATGCTCGGCTTCGAAGAAGGCGGCGAGCTCCTTGCCTGCCACGCGCGCCAGCACCCGCTGCTGCGCTTCGACCACGGTGACGCTGCAGCCGAGCTTAATAAGGACTGCGGCGGCCTCCAGCCCGATATATCCGCCGCCGATAACGACGACGCGCCGCGCTCCCGCATCGAGCTCGGCCATCATCCGATCGACATCGGCCTTGTCGCGCACCGAATGGATTCCGCCGAGATCAGCGCCGGGGCAGGCGAGGCGTCGTGGATCCCCGCCGGCCGCCCAGATCAGCGATCCGTATGCCAGTCGGCTGCCGTCGGCGAACACCACCGTGTGCGCTGCAGCGTCGACAGACGCGACCTCCACACCCGGTCTAAGCTCGATACCCTTCTCGGCCCAGAACGCCGTCGGGCGCAGCTGGATGCGCTCGAACGTTTTGTCACGCGCGAGATACTCCTTGGATAGCGGCGGGCGCTCATAAGGCGGAAGCGCTTCGCGCCCGAGCAGCAGCACGCTGCCTGCAAACCCGTGTTGTCGCAGGGCGATCGCCGCCTGCGCGCCGCCGTGGCCCGAGCCGACGATCACCACGTCGTATTTGCGAAGATCGTCGCTCACAGATCAGCCTTCCGCCGCTTATGTTTAAAAAGGCGGTTTAGCTGATGGGAAGATTGGTATACACAAAAATATACAATCATGGGCGCAATGTTTCGTGCCAATGCGCGTGCAGCCGTCGGGGGAAGTGATGAGAAAGTTGTTCACCGCGGACAAGCGCGTCGGCTCGCCTGAGTCCCGCCCATCGATCCGCCCTGACCGGGACGCGGGGGACTGATGGCCGGCACGCGCGACCCACACGAAGGCGAACGCCGGATCGACAGCGATTCTGCCAGCTCCTTTGAAGGGGTCGTCCCTGATGTCGGCGCGTCAGATGGCAATGGCGCCGCCAGCGGTCGGCTGCTGGCGTCGCGCGCCATCCCGCTCACTGTCGGAGCGTGCTTCTTCATGGAGGGGCTCGACGCGACGATCATCGCTACCTCGCTGCCGCAGATCTCCCATGCCCTCGGCACTACAGCCAACGAGATCGGCATCGCGCTGACCGCCTACCTGATCAGCGTTTCGATGTGGATGGCGGCCAGCGGCTGGCTGGCCGATCGGTTCGAAGCCCGGCGTGTGTTCATCACGGCCATCGCGATCTTCATGATCGGGTCGCTGGTGTGCAGCTTTTCCGGCAGCCTGGCGCAACTGGTCACCGGGCGATTCATCCAGGGGATGGGGGGAGCGCTGATCACCCCGGTGGGGCGGCTGATCCTGGCGCGCAGCTTTCCCCGCGACGAGCTGCTGCGGGCGATGAGCTATATGCTGGTGCCCGGCCTGCTTGGGCCGATGCTGGGGCCGGTGATCGGGGGTTGGATGACCGCTTATCTCGACTGGCGCTGGATCTTTTACATTAACCTGCCGCTCGGGTTAATCGCCGTGGCGCTTTCGCTTCGCTATCTCGAGAAGATCCCCGCAAGCGAGGTCCCGGCCTTTGATGCCCGCGGGTTCATGTTGGTAGCCGTGGCTCTCGCCGCAATCCAGGCGAGCCTCGAGATCTTCGCCGCCGACAGCCGCTTCGGCACTGGCGCGCAGCTCGGGCTCGGCATCGGGCTAGTCGCGGCGATCGCCTATGGTTTTCATGCGAAGCGCGGCAATCCGATCCTCGATTTCCGTCTGTTCCGGTACCGGGCTTTCGCGGTCGCCGTCCTCGGCGGATCGTTCTCGCGCCTGGTGCTGGGCGCGACGCTGTTCTTGTTTCCGCTCTATTTCCAGCTCGGACTGCGAGCCACACCGATCGTTTCCGGCTATCTCATGGGCGCGCTCGCGGTGGGGCAAATCGTGCTGCGACTCGGTGTCGACAGACTGCTCCAGACGTTCGGCATCCGCATGCTGCTGATCGGCAACAGCCTGGTTGCGGGCATCGTGCTGGCGGGGCTGCTGGCCTTTTCAGAAGGGGATTCGTTCTGGCTCCTCGGCAGCTTCATGTTCCTGTTCGGCATGGTGCAGGCGACCCAACTTTCACTGCTCGGGGCGCTCAACTTCTCCGGCATTCCGTCCGAAACGCTGGGCCGCGCGACCTCGATTGCCGCGGTGATGCAGCGCCTGGCGATGGCGGTCGGGATCAGTTTCGCCGCGATCTTGCTGGGCTATGCCAGCGAAGGGGCGGACGTAACGCGCGCGGATTTCGTCATGCCCACCTTGTCACTTTGCGCGCTCTTGCTGGTGTCGGCGCTCGGCTTCCTCGTCCTGCGCAAAGGCGATGGAGACGACCTGCTTAAGAAGCGGGCGGAGCACTGACTTCGGACCGCGCCATGCGCAGCGATAAGGCGAGCAGCAGCACCGCCGCCACTGCGGCAAAGGCCGGCGCAGTGAGCAGTGAATAGCGCACCGCCTTTACCCCCCATTGTGACAACGCTCCGTCGTTCAGCGCGCCGACCAGGAACGGGCCGACGCTCTGGCCGACGAGGTTGAAGATCAGCAGGTAGAGGGCAGCCCCGGTCGCGCGGATGCGCGGATCGACCAGCGTGATCAGCAGCGCGAACAGGCACGGGGTCACCGCGCTCATCAGTGCGGAATCGAGAGCCAGGCCGACATGCCACCAGGCCGGATCGTCCGACAGCAGCAGCAGCAATTGCGCAGGGATCAGCCCGACACAAAACAGCATCGGCGCCCAGCAGAGCCAGCGGCGGCTGTGACGCATGAGGAAGGTCACGACCACCCCGGCGGCGAGCGTCGCGGCCACGCCGAAGCCGCCCTTGTAGAGGCCCAGCAGCGCGCCGGTCTGCTGCGCGTCGAGGCCGTGCACCCGCTGCATGAAGGTCGGCAGCCAGGCAAGTACGGCGCCGAGGTTGATGCTGATCATCGTTCCCGCGACAGCCAATAGCACGAAGCCGGGTGTGCGCAGGACCGTCAGCGCAGCGAGGAACATGCCTTCCGGATCGTGTTCGTGTGGCGACGACAACGGACTCTCGCGTGGCGGCTCGGGCACCAGCAGCAGCGTCAGCAGGGCCACCAGCAGGCCGATCGCGCCCATCAGCGGATAGGCCGCCCGCCAACCGTGGTCGGCGGTGACAGCGCCGATCAGCGGGAAGAAGATCATGATCGCGAGCGGCCCACCCGCGGCGAACACCGCCATCGCGATCACCCGGTAGCGCCCCCTGAACAGGTCTCCGATCAGCGCCGATGTCGGCGCCATGTTGCTGGCCTCGCCCGCGCCGAGCGCCATGCGCGCGATCAGCAGCTGGGTGAGGTTCTGGGCGAAGCCCGTCAGCAGCGTGACCACGCTCCACAAGGCGAGCCCCACGGTCACGATCGTGCGGCGGCGTGTGCGGTCCGCCAGCCATGCGAGCGGCAGCCCCGCGACCGAGTAGACGATCATGAACGCCGGGCCGACCAGCAGGCCGAGGGCCGCGTCGGAGATCGCGATGTCCTGCTGGATCTGCGGCAGCAGCAGGCCGAACATGTTCCGGTCGACGGTGTTCAGCCCGACGATGCCCGAGAGGATGAGGAGCGAGAGGATCGCCCTGCCGCCCGGTCGCGGCTCGGCCTGCCCGTTCACGCGACGATCGCCTTGATGTCGAGGAACTCCTCGAAACCCCAGACGCCGTACTGCTTGCCGTTGCCCGAGCGACGGAATCCGCCGAACGGCGCGTCCGGGCTCCACGGCGGGTAGTTCACGTTGACGTAGCCGGCGCGAATGGCGCGGCCGATCTTGCGCGCGGCTTCCACATCGGCGGATTCGATATAAGCGGCGAGCCCGAAGTCGGTCGCATTGGCGATGCGAATGGCGTCGTCGATATCGCGATAGGTGAGGATGCACAGGACCGGGCCGAAGATTTCCTGCCGGGCAATCGCAGCGTCGGGCGACACCGGGCCAAACACGGTCGGACGGACGTAATAGCCTTGCGAGAGGTGATCGGGCCGCCCCGGTCCCCCGGTCAGCAGCGGCTGGCCTTCCGCGATTGCGGCTTCAAGGATCGCATTGACCCGCTCGAACTGCGCCTGGTTGGCGAGCGGCCCGAAGCTGACGCCCGGCTGGTCCGGCGGCCCGACCACCAGCGCCTCGGCGGCTTCCACCGCCAGTGCCCGCACCTCCTCGAAACGATCCTCCGGCACGATCATGCGTGTCGGGGCCGCGCATGCCTGCCCGGCGGCCATCATGCAGATCAGTACGCCCTTGGGCACCGCCTCGGCGAAATCGGCATCCGGCAGGATCACGTTGGGCGACTTGCCGCCGAGTTCCTGGTGGACGCGCTTGATCGTCGGCGCAGCGCTTGCCGCCATCGCGCCACCACCGGAAACCGAGCCGGTCATCGACACCATGTCGACGTCCGGATGTTCGGCCAGTCGCGCGCCGCAGTCGGCGCCACGTCCGTTGATGAGGTTGAACACCCCCGGCGGAATTTCCGCCAGCGCCATCGCTTCGGCCAGCAGGTGGCCGCATAACGGGGCCTGCTCGCTCGGCTTGAGGACAACTGTGCAACCAGCGGCGATGGCGGGCGCGGCCTTGCAAAGCATCTGGTTGACCGGGGCATTCCAGCTGGTGATCGCCACGACGACGCCGACCGGCTCGCGAACCAGCTCGATGTTATCCCCCCGCCGCGTAACGAACGGATAGTCGGCAAGGAACTCTAGCACCCCGTCGAAATGCGACAGCGTCATCCGGGTCTGGCCTTGGGCGACCATCGGCGTGATGCCGATCTCGCGCACCAGGTGGCGTTCCATCTCCGGCGCGGCGGCATCGAATGCGGCGCGCATCCTTTGGAGAAGGGCGATCCGCTCCTCCACCGGGCTGCTTGCCCAGCTATCGAAGGCTGTGCGCGCTGCGCCGACCGCGCGGTCGGCATCCGCCGCGTTACCCAGCGTTGCACTGCCCACTAGCGAAAGGTCCGCCGGGTTGCAGATCTCCACGCGCTCGTCGCCAGCCGGTTCGAGCCATTCCCCACCGATGTAGAACCGGCCCGCTTCGATGAAATTTTTCCCCATCGCGCGAGCATGGAGGAATGGAAATGTTATCACAATAACGTATTACAATCCGGTGGATGGAGCGAGGGGCAGCGTGGCAGGCAAAGCCGATTTCGTGATCGTAGGCGCGGGATCGGCCGGATGCGTGCTCGCGAACCGCTTGTCGGAGGATTCGGGCAATTCGGTGATCCTGCTGGAGGCGGGCGGGGCTGACCGCCACCCGTTCATGCGCATGCCCTTTGCGTTCATGAAGCTGCAATTCGTGAAACGGCTCTCCTGGAACTACTGGAGCGAACCGGAGCCCGGCCTTGAGGGGCGGCGCCTCTGGCTTCCGCGCGGCAAGTGCCTGGGCGGCACCTCCTCGATCAACGGCATGGTCTATTCCCGCGGCCACCCGCGCGATTACGACGAATGGGCGGACATGGGGGCGCAGGGCTGGAGCTGGCGCGAGGTGCTGCCGTACTTCAAGCGTTCGGAGGGAAGCTGGCGCGGCGAGAATGAATGGCATGGGGGCGATGGGCCGCTGACGGTGACGCCAGTCGACGTCGCGGGTCCGCTCAACGATACGGTGATCGAAACGGCTCGCAACCTTGGCTATACGGTGAGCGGCGACCAGCACGGCGCGAATGCCGGGGAAGGTTTCTCGCCGCCGGAAGTCACAGTCGAGGACGGCAAGCGCGCAAGCACGGCCACGCAATATCTACGCCCGGCAATGGACCGCCCGAACCTGACGGTCCTGACCGGCGTCACCGCCACCCGGATCGTGGTCGAGCGCGGGCGCGCAGTCGGGGTCGAGATTGCCGAGGGGCGGGGCGCCCGCACTATCCGCGCCGAGCGCGAAGTGATCGCATGCGCGGGGGCCTACAATTCGCCCAAGCTGCTGCTGCTTTCAGGGATCGGCCCCGCGGACGATCTGCGCTACCTCGGCATCGACAGTGTGGTCGACCTGCCGGGCGTGGGGCGCAACCTGCAGGAGCATCCGCTGACCGCGGTGGGACACGAGCTCAACCGCCCGATCGGATTCGAGAACAATCTGCGGTTCGATCGGCTCGCGTGGAACGTCTCCAGGTATATGATGGGAATGGCGCGCACGGCGACCCAGCTGCCGGTCACCAGCTTCGCCTTCCTGCGCACCCGCGATGGCCTCGATCGCCCCGACATCAAGGCCAACATCTACCCCACGCGGCTCGACGGGCGCGTGTGGTTCCCCGGGGTACGGAAAGGGGCGGGCCACGCGATCGCGGCGTTCTGCGTGCTGTTGCGGCCCGAAAGCCGGGGGTCGGTACGGCTTCGGTCAGCGGACCCGCTGGCACCGCCGGAAATCCGCGTTGGTCTGTACGACGATCCGCGTGACCTCGTGACGATGCGCCGCGCGGTGCGACAGATGCGCGATTTCTATGCCGCCGCGCCACTGAGCGACCTGACGGGCGCTGAGATGATGCCCGGCCCCGATGTCATCAGCGACGCGCAGATCGACGACTATAATCGCCGGACCAGCATCCTCGCTCACCACGCCTCCTGCACTTGCGCGATGGGCGTGGGCACGGACGCGGTGGTCGATCCGCAGCTGAGGGTTCGCGGACTGGACGGGCTGCGGGTGGCCGACGCTTCGGTCATGCCGCGCGTGATAGGCGGCAACACCAACGCCCCGGTGATCATGATCGCTGAAAAGGCGGCCGACCTGATCCTCGATCGGCCGCCGGCCTAGAGCCCGCGCGCCTCGAGCGTCTCCAGCAGCATCTGCTCGAACGCGTCGCGGCGCAGGCGCCGGACCGAGAGCAGCTTTTCGGTATCACGCTTCTGGAGAGCTTCGAGGAATTCGTGCTTGCGCAGAATCTTGCGCTCATCGCTGTTCCCCCGCGGCAGCGGCAGCAGCGCACGATAGCGGTCGGTCAGCGCCCACAAGCGCATCGCTTCGCGCACGATGGTCTTCTTCGGCGAAAGCTGGAAGATCATCATGTGGAATTCGCGATGTCGGTCCCACCAGTTGGAGCGATCGCCTACGTTGAGAAGCTCCTCTAGCTCGTCAGCGCGCCGCTCCAGTTCATCGAGCTGATCCTCCGTCGGCCATTCTACCGTGCGCAGCAATTCGTCCTCGACCATGTGCCGCAGCGTGAACAACTGCTCGGCCTCGTCGCGCGAAAGGCGGGTTACGAAAAACCCGCGATTGGGATCATGCTCGATGATTCCTTCGGAGCTCAGCAGCTTCAGCGCCTCGCGCACCGGCACCCGGCTGGCCCGGAACTGCCCGGCGAGCTCGTTCTGACCGAGCCGCATACCCGGCGCGAGCGTTCCGCGCGCGACCATCGACCGCAATTCGTTCGCGATCTTGGCGGGCACGCCGAGGGATAACTTGGTTTCTGGATCCATCATTTGGGGACATTGGCGGCGATCGCATCGCTTGGCAATCGTCGAGATTTCGACGGATTCTTCGGATAATCCGGCCGCTCGCACGCCTTGATCAAAGGAGTGTGAGTAACGTCCGCTGGGCGAATGTCGATGGTCGGGCTTAACGCAGATCGTTCCGCCTGCGCACCCGCCCTCGGTTGAGCTTGACCGAGTTGAGAGGATTGTTATACAAAATAGTATACCCAGCGGCGTTCGGCCGCCTTCCCCGGAGAGCTAGCCATCATGATCATCGATTGCCACGGCCACGTCAGCGCTCCGGCAGAGTTGTGGGTCTACAAGTCGTTGCTGCTGTCGCACCGGGGCGAGCACGGCAAACGCTTCCCGGAACTGACGGACGAGGAAATCCTCGCCCACACCAATCGCAAGGAGATGGCGCCGTGCGGCCATCTCGACATGCTGGATCGTGTGGGCACCGACTATCAGTTACTGAGCCCCCGTCCGTTCCAGATGATGCATTCGGAAAAGCCGGGGTTCCTGGTCCATTGGTTCACTGAGGCGACCAACGACATCATTGCGCGACAGTGCCGGCTGATGCCGGACAAATTCGCGCCAATCTGCGGGCTGCCGCAAGTCGCCGGTGAGCCGATCGAAAACGCGCTCCCGGAACTCGAGCGGTGCGTGAACACGCTCGGCTTCAAAGGCTGCCTGCTCAATCCGGATCCGTACGAGAACTCCGGCACCGAGCCGCCGCCGATGGGCGATCGCTACTGGTATCCGCTGTACGAGAAGTTGTGCGAGCTGGACGTTCCGGCGCACATCCATTCGGCCGGTTCGCGCTCGTCTCGCGCGCCCTATACGCTCAACTTCCTGCTGGAAGAGACGATGGCGGTCTATGGCCTCCTCGAGAGCGACGTGTTCAAGGATTTCCCGCAGCTCAAGATCGTGTGCAGTCACGGCGGGGGAGCGATTCCTTATCACGTCGGCCGCTTCCGCGCTTCGTCGCTTCGGCGCGGCGAGGAGTTCCTCGATAAGATGCGCCACATCTACTACGATACGGTGCTCTATTCCGAAGAGGCGTTGCGGCTGCTGATCAAGACGGTGGGTGCGGACAACTGCCTGTTCGGCGCGGAATGTCCCGGTGTCGGCTCGGCGGTCGATCCGGCGACCGGCAGGACGCTTGATGACATCGCGCCATTCATTACCGGGTTCGACTGGTTGAGCCAGGAGGACAAGGACAAGATCATGTTCGGCAATGCAATGAAGCTGTTCAAGCTCGATCCGCCCCTGAAATGATTGCGCTTACCGAAACGCTAGCGCGCCTTGCGGCGATCGATACCTGCGCGCTCAGCGATGCGCTCGACAAGCTCGGTCTCGCTGGCCAGGTCACGGGGCTGCGGCGTGAATCCGGCGCGGGCCGCGTCGCCGGCGTGGCGGTGACGGTGAAGCTGGGGACCGGCGATCCGCCGCCGGGGCCGCCGGTCCATCTCGGGGTCAAGGCGATCGAGGCGTCCGACGAGCATTCGATCATCGTGGTCGAGCAGCGCTCTGGCCTGGATGCGGGATGCTGGGGCGGCCTGCTGACGCGCGGCGCATTGCGCGCCAAGGTTCGTGCGGTGATTGCCGACGGCCCCGTGCGGGACATCGACGAGGCCCGCGAGCTCGAATTCCCGATCTTCACCAATCGGCTGACTTGCTTCACCGCGCGCGCCCGCGTGGTCGAGAAGGCGACCAACGAGCCGGTCGAGATCGGTCAGGTGACCGTCAATCCGGGCGACTACATCGTCGCCGACGGTAGCGCGGTGATCGTCATCCGACCGGAGGAGGTCGCGCGAGTGCTGGCGACGGCGGAGGAGATTTGCGGGCGCGAAGCGGCGATGATCGCCGAGATGGCAAAGGGCACGAAGATGAGCGAAGTGCTCGGCGGCAGCTACGAGCACATGCTGAAGAAGGATTGAGATGGCCGAGGATACCAATGTAGCCCGCGCGCTGGCGCTCGACACGGCGACTCTGTCCGATGCGCTCGACCGCCTCGGCGTTGTCGGCCAATGCTACCGTATCGCCGGGCGCGATCCGTCGTTTGAGATGGCCGGGCGCGCGTTCACGATGCTGTGCGGCCCCGCGTCCAACCCGCCCGGCACGGTCGGCGACTACATCGACGACGTGCCCGAAGGCCATGTCGTGGTGATCGACAACGGGGGGCGGGAGGACGCGACCATCTGGGGCGACATCCTGACGGAGATCGCCCATCGTCGCGGAATCGCCGGGACCGTGATCGATGGCATCAGCCGCGACGTCGCGCTATGCCGCAAGCTCGGCTACCCGGTGTTCTCGAAGGGGCACTGGATGCGCACCGGCAAGGACAGGGTGCAGGTCGAGCGCATGGATTGCGTGGTCAACATCGGCGGCGCGCGCGTCGCGCCGGGCGATATACTGCGTGGCGATGCCGATGGGGTGGTTGTCCTGCCCAGGGAGCATGAGGGTGCGGTGCTCGAAGCGGCCGAGCGGATTGGCGCGGCCGAAGAGGCGATCCGGGAAAGCTGCCGCCAGGGCATGCGGCTGGACGAAGCGCGCCGGCAATTCAACTACCACAACCTGCAGGCTCGCGAACAAGGCTGACCGCTGGGCTGGCCGGGCGGGTCAGGGCCGTTCGAACACTAGCTCGAGTCTCGATTCAATGCCCTTGCGCGCTTCGATGTAATCCGAGAGCAGGCGCCTGCGGTCGCGCGCGGCCAGCGCATCGATCAGCTTGCGCTCCGGACTCGATCCCGGGTTCCGGGGCAGCAGCGTGCGATAGCGGTCGGTCAGTCGCCAGAGCCGCGCCGCCTCGCGCAGCAGCACCTTTTGGGGCGACAGGTCGAATAGGGAGTAGCGCAGGTCCTCCAGCGCTTTCGCCCAGCTGCGGTAGTCCTTGTTCTGATCCATGGAATCGATCCGGTCGAACTGCTCATAGAACTGCCTGATCTGGGTGTCGTCGGGCCATTCGGCCGTCCCGAGCAGTTCACCTTCGATCCAGCGGCGCATCTTGTATAGCTGCCTCGCCTCCTCGATCTCCAGCGGCGCGACGAAGTAACCGCGGTTGCGGTCGTGCATCAGGAAGCCTTCGGCCGATAGCAACTTGAGCGCTTCGCGGATCGGCACCTTGCTGCGCCCGAAGCGGTCGGCCAACTGCGTCTGGCGCAAGTGCTCGCCGGGCAAGATGGTGCCCCGCGTGATCATCGACCGCAGTTCGTCAGCGACATAGTTCGGAAGCGAGTCCGTTATCGCGGGCTCGGCCGGTGAATCATCCGTTGCCCCCTTGCGAATGCCCGCCATCTACTTCCCCTTGTTCGATTCAACCCGCCTTGTGCGGGCTAACGGTCACGTGAACTGCCCCTTCGATCCCTCGTCCGGCGGTGGCAAGCACCGCTTCGTGTACACGGTCGAGCCCGAAATCGTGGCTGCATAACTTGTCGATCGGCCAGCGGCCGGTCGCGACGATGTCGAGCGCGGTCTGTACCGCGCGATAGGAGTGGCCCCGCGGCGCGCGCACGGTGAGGTAACGCTTCTTGATCTCGTTGATCGGCACGCTTTGCCCCAGTCCGTTGAGGCTGAGCCAGGCGCCCTTGGCGGAGAGTGCGACGGCCTGCGCGGCGATGCTGCCGTCGGGGTCGCCGGTGGTGTCGACGACAACGTCGACACCCAGGCCCCCGGTCTCGCGCATCACGATCGCCGTCAGGTCCTCGGTTGCGATGTCTACCGCGATGTCGGCACCCAGTTCGAGCGAAAGATCGAGGCGCGCGCGGTCCCGCGTCATGCCGGCGATGATGACCTTGATCGCGCCCGCGGCCTTGGCGGCGAGGGCGCAGCTCAGGCCCTGCTGGCCTGGCCCGAACACCAGCACCGTCTTGCCCAGGCCCGCGCCCCCATCGAGGACCGCCCATTGTACGCCGTTGCCGAGCGGCACCGCCAGGGTGGCGTGCCGCGCATCCATATCGGCCGGGATCTTGTGAATCACCGCATTGGGCGCGAGATACATGTATTCGGCGAAGCCGCCCCACAGGTGCGGGGCGATGTCGGCATTGCAGGTGCCGTAACGCAGCGTGTTGAAGCGGTCCTTCACGTTGAAGAAATCGGCTTCCATGCACAGGCGGTAATCGCCCTGCCTGCACCAGTGGCAATGCCAGCAGGGGAGATACTCGTGCAGGGCGATACGATCCCCCGGCTTGAGTCCCCAGCGCTTCGCGGCGGCGTCGCCAAGCGCCGTTACCGTCCCCACGTTCTCGTGCCCCATGATGCACGGAGCGGTGTTTGGCTTGCGGTACATCTCCGGGTCACTGCCGCCGACGCCGGAGGATTCCACCTTCATCAGGCCGTCGTCGTCACCGATCGGAGGAAGTTCGAACTCGCGAATCTCGTTCTGCTCGATATCCGTCTTCACCGCCGCCCGAACGAGTTGCGCCATTGCCTATCCCATCCTCCCGATTACCGCTCACCGCCTTCGGCTGCGCAGGAACGGCCATAGGCTAGATTGTTAGACAATAAAAGGCGCGGCGCCACCGATTGACTGAATCGTTATACCATTTAAGCAGACCAAATGAACACGGGAGCAGGCGATACCGGAAGCGTCAGGATCGACGAACTGCTCGATGCGGGCAGGTGGAGCCCGTTCCAGAAGCTCGTGCTCGGCCTGCTATCGCTGGCTTACCTTACCGATGGCCTTGCGAACCAGTCGCTCGGCCTCGCGATCCCGGCGCTGGTTCAGGATTGGGGCCTGCCCCGCGAAGCCTTCGCCTCCATCGCCGCAATCGGATTGATCGGCCTCACGATCGGTGCGGTGATCGGCGGAATGCTGGGTGACCGGTTTGGCCGGCGCACGACCATGATCGCCAGCACCGCCGTGTTCGGCCTTGCGACGATAGCGCAGGCATGGGCCTCCACCCCCGTCGAGTTGACCGCCATGCGCTTCATCGACGGTATCGGGATCGGCGCGATGATCCCCAACGGGGCCGCGCTGATTGCCGAGTTCACGCCGCGGCCGAGGCGCGCCTTCGCCATTGCCTTTAGCATGGCCTTCATTCCGGTCGGCGCGATGCTGGCGGGGCTGGTAGCCAACCAGGTGATTGGCCCTCATGGCTGGCAGGGGCTGTTCATCTTGCTCGGCGGAATCTCGGTGGTCGTCGCTCTGATGTTGCTGGTGCTGTTGCCGGAATCGCCGACCTATCTCGCAATCGCCGGCGGAAGCCAGGATCGCCTGCGTGCAATTGCCGCGCGCTGCGGAATAGACGCCGGTTCCGCAACCATCGTTGCCGATGATCCGCGTACAGCGGCGGCGAAGCGCAGCCCCCTTTCGACCTTGTTCGCCCGCGACGTCGCGTCGAGCACGGTGTTCCTGTGGATCGCGTTCTTCTTCTGCCTGTTGGCCAATTATTCGATGTTCAGCTGGGTGCCGTCGATGCTCGCGAGCCTCGGGTTCGCCCTCTCGTTGACGGGGCTGGGCATGACATGGCTCTCGCTCGGCGGGATCATCGGCGGGATCGGCTGTGGCTGGCTGATCGGCAAGTGCGGCTCGCGAATGGTGGTGATCGCCTTCGCCGCCGGGGGCGTGGTGTCATCGCTCGCGCTCGGCTTGCTTATCGACCGCGGTGTCGGCGGCCTGGCGGGCATTCTCGGCTTCCTGTTCGTGATCGGAATCTTCGCCTCGGGCCTGCTCAACGGGATCTACACGTTCGCGGCGTTCATTTATCCGGACCGGGCGCGCAGCACCGGCGTCGGTGCGGCCGCCGCGGCGGGGCGGATCGGGGCGATCGTCAGCTCCTATGCCGGTGTGATCGCGCTCGCGGTTGGCGGGGCGTCGGGATATTTCCTGCTTATCGCTGGCTCGCTGGCGATCTCGCTCGTGGCCGTGGCGTTGATCAAGCGCCAGATTCCCAAGGCCGCCTAGTCCATCGAATAGACGCGCGCGGCGGTGCCGCCCAGCAGTTGCTCCTGCTCACCTGTGCTCAGGCCGCCGACCGCCTCGCGGCCCAAGTCTGCCATATAGCCGTAAGTGCCCGGCGATTGGGTGATGTCCGATCCCCACATCATTCGTTCCGCGCCAAACAGGTCGCGCACGCGGTGGACGAGCGGGCGGGCGTCGATCCCCGCATGATGCAGCCGACCGAGCGGAATGGTGGTGAACTTGACGGTCACTCCTTCGAACCCGGCGACGCCTTCGAGCAACTCGTCGACCCCGTGGTCTGGCGGCCCGGCTTCGGCGCGGATCGCTGCGAAGTGATCGATCACCACGGTCAGCCCGGCGATGTCGCCCAGGATCGCGCGCAGACGTGCCAGCCCTTCGGCGCGGTTCCACGGGAAGAAGTGCACGCACACCGGCACCTGCAATTGCGCCGCGGCGGCCCAGGCCCCGCGCGCGCCGGGCGAATCGAGCCAGCCCATGCCCTGGCCTCTGACCAGCTCCATCAGACGGATGCCGGCCGCGCTGCCTTCGCGGGCGAGCCGCTCGACCTGCTGCGCGCAATCGGAACGCGTCGGATCGATCGAGCCGACCGCGCGTAGCCGCTCGGGGAAGCGCGCCGCGCTATCGCAGACGTAGGAATTGTCGAAGCCATAGATCGAGCCGCGCTGGACCAGCACCGCCTTGTCTACGCCGGCCGCGTCCATCTCGCGCAGCAGGAACTCCACGTCCATCGGCTTGTCGAAGTCCGCCGGCGCGATCTCGCCTGACGGGGACGCGGGAACGTAGCGCACCTTGTCGCCGCTGATGACATGGGCGTGGGCGTCAATCATCATGCGCCCCGCCGTTCGCGCGCTTCGAACCAGTTGTCACGTATGCCCCCAAAGCCGGCGGAAAGCCGGCGCTCCCCATCACGTAAAGGCGTTCATCGCCTTGAGCTTTTCCTCGTAAGCGACCCGCTCCTCGGCCGGCAGGAAGTGGCGGAAGTGCGGCCCCTTGGACATCGCCGGCAGGTCGTCGCCGATCTTGACCCAGCTCTCGGCGGCATCGGTGCTCATGTAGAGCTCCCCGCAGGCCGACCCGGCATAGAGCTCAAGTCCGCCCTCGGCGGAATCGTGCATCGCGGCGACCTCGAGGTTGCCGGCGACGGGATCGGCCATGCCGTTCATGGCGTTGACCCAGGTCCTGCCATGATCGGTGCTCTTCATGAACTTCGGATAGGCCGTGCCTTCCGCGCCCCAGTTCGGATTGGGATTCATGCCCGCGCCGACCATGAACAGCAGGTCTTCGCGGGGGTGGACAAAGAATGGATCGGGGTAGGCGCAGGGGTGGTTGGTGTCGGTCAGCCGCTCCCACGACGCGCCGCGATCGGTGGTATGGTAGGCGCCGATCCCGGAGGTGAAGAAGATCTCGTTCGGGTTGTCGCGATAGAAAGTCACGCGGTGCTGGTCGCGGCGGAACTTGTCGTCCGGCTGCTCCATCGAATGGATCGAGGTCCAGGTCTCGCCGCCGTCCTCGCTGCGCAGCAGGTCACCCTGCTCGACGCAGATGTAGATCGTCTCCGGCTCCGAGGGGTGCGAGGCGATGTGCTTGATGTGCGGGTCGGAGCGCGGGAAGAACCAGTGCTCGGTTCCCGCGACTTCGGTACACTTGGGATAGGCGGTCCAGCTCCGGCCCAGATCGAAGCTGCGGTAGAACATCACCGGCTCGGTGCCGAGGTTGAGGATCGTCCGGCCGTCGACATGCTGGACTAGCAGCGAATAGACGTGGCCCGATTGCAGCCCTTCATTGCGTGCTTCCCAGCTCGCGCCGAGGTCCTCGCTGACCATCAAGCCGCCTTCGAAATGCAGCCCGGCGAGCAGCAGTCCGGTGATCTCGTCATAGACCAGCGCGCTGACATGCCGGCCTTCGAGCAGCACGGCATCCCGCTTGCGCCAGGGACTGCCCGGGCCCTCCCGGCGGAAATCGAGCACGCCCTCGGCAGTCGCGACCAGCATGCGCCGCGCAGCCTTTTCGCTCGACGAGGCGGTCTTTCCGTTGGCCGAAATGCAGATGATCGTCTCGGCGGCGTCGCGAGCCATCGCGGATGCTCCAGTCAAAGGTTATACGTTTTTGTATAATCATTCAGAGCGAGCGTTCAACCCGAATGGGCAAAGAAAATTCGCTCGGCATTGCCCCCGAAGATGGCCGCGACCTCCGCTTCCGGGCGGCCGGCGAACAGATCGCGGGTCCAGCTGAGCGCATTGGCGTAGCCCTCGCGCGAGGAGACAACCGGGAAGTCGCTGCCCCACAGCAGGCGCTCGGCGCCGAACGTCTCGAGCGCTTCCAGCAGGATCGCGCCCTTGGCGGCGTCGAGCACTGGCGGCTGTGCGGGCAGCGGCGCACCAACCGCGCGTTGCGCGAGCTGGCCGAGCGCGGGGATCTTGAGGCTGACATTGGGCAGGCGGGCAAGAGCAAGGATGCCGTGCCAGGTCTCCTCGCTCCGGTCGCAGTCGGGCCGGGTCCAGCCGCCGAGGTGCTCGACCACGATCGGGAGGCGGGAGAACTCGTTGGCCAGCGCAGCGAAGTCGTCGGCGAGCAGCGCAGCCGATGCGCCGCCGCAACTGATAACCAGGCCACATTCGTCCGCCGCTCGCCACACCGCAAGGGGATCGTCGCCCGGGCTCCGCGCGTCGGGCCGCAGGCGAAGGCCGGTCATTCCGCGCTCCGCCCATTGGCGGACGGCCTCCGCCGCATCCGGCGCAGCGGCATCCACTCCTCCGACATTGGCGAATCGGCCCGGAAAGCGAGCCACGCACTGCTCGTGGTAGGAATTGTCGAACTGGCCGAGGATCTGGGTGAGCACCGCCTTTGCCACGCCGTTGCGATCCATCTGGAACAGCAAGGCTTCCACAGGCTCGAACCATAACGGGGAGGCGTGGCAATGGGCATCGATCACGGGCACGGCAAGCTCCTGAAGCTTGTTTTCATGGGTTTCATGCCACCGCATCTTCGGGATGGACCTCGCGCAAGTCATGCGGAAGCCGGCGGTAGAGGAACAGGGTCGATACGATCCCGATCCCGGCGATCGCCACCAGGGTCAGGCGATACTGGTCGATCGAGGGTTCTGCATAGCCGCCGGCCTTGGCGAAAAGGCTCAGCATCACCGCGGTGGTCGAGATCGACAGCGCGTTGAACAATTGCATCGAGATGTTGGCGAGCACGTTGCCCGAAGTCATGGTCGATGGGCCGAGCGTGGCGTAGGACAGCGTGCTGATCCCCGTGAACACTAGCGACCGCGCCATCCCCGCAACGAACAGCGCTGCGGTAAGCGAGGGCACCAGCCATGGACCGGGCGTCGCGGCGATGAATGCCGCGATGGTCGCCAGTCCCGCGATGCTGGCTCCGATCACCGTGTGGCGATAGCCGAAGCGGTCGAACAGCGGCTTGATCCATGGCTTGGTGATCAGGTCACCGCCGTTCAGCGCAATCAGCAAGAGCCCCGCCACGAACGGGCTGAGCCCGAAGCCGACCTGGAACATCAATGGTAGTGCGAAGATCAGCGCGCGCGGGGGCAGGCGGGAGAACGCGCCCGCACCGATCGCGGCGGTGCGGAATGCCGGACTGCGCATCGCGGCCGTCTCCACTACCGCGCCGGGATGGCGGCGAATGTGCCGTATGGCGGCGAGAAACAGCAGCGTCCCGATCGCGATGAGGCTCCACGGCAAAGGGGCGGTAAGCCCGCCGACCAGCCGGTCGAACCCGGTCAGCATTGCAATCAGGCCGCCGCTGAGCAGGACGATTCCACGCACATCGAGCGGCAGCCTGGGATTGGCTTCCATCCGCGGGATCCGGAGATAGGCGACCAGGAACAGCAGTGCGGAGACCGGCAGGTTGAGCAGGAAGATGTATTCCCAGCGCGCGTAATCGACGATGAACCCGCCCAGCGAAGGCCCGAATGTCGGCGCGATCAGCATCGGCATCGACGTGATCGCCATCGCGTCGACCAGTTCCTCCTTGCTCGTCTGTCGCAGCAGGATCAGGCGTCCGACCGGCACGATCAGCGCGGCGCACGCGCCCTGCAGCGCGCGTGCGAGGATGAAGCTCCAGAACGTTTCGGACAGCGCGCAGCACAGCGAAAACGCCGCGAAGCCGACGATGGCGGAAAGGAATACCCGTTTGGCGCCAAAGCGGTCGGCGGCCCAGCCGCTCGCCGGCAGGACGGCGACGATCATCGTGACATAGATGCTCACGGCCAGGCTCAGCGAGACCACCGGCCTGCCGAAGTCCCGCGCAATCTCGGGCAGGGCGACGACCAATACCGCGCCGTCGAGCTGGGCCATGAACATCGCCGCCGACGTGATCAGCACCATGTCCCGACTCTGGAGCGCCAGTAAGCGCTTCATCAGTCGATCGCGCCGTCGTCCGTCTCGCGGGCCTGGAATTCATGCGGGCGTTGCGTCTTGGCGGCGGCACGGCGGCTGAGCACGATGGTGAGGATGACCCCGGCCACCCCGAGGATCGCCCCCGCCATCTCGAAATTGGTCATCTCGAGCGGGTTGAGGCTCATCATGTCGGCCTTGCCGTCGAGGGCGAAGCTGAAGTTGGGCATCTCGTCCGGGCCTTTCGATCAGAGGGAGCGGATCACCCGCGCCGGATCGTTCCAGACGGGCTGGGGCGCGGCGCGGAATTTCAGCAGCGGGTAGAAGTAGTTCGCATAGGCCGCCAGCAACACCAGGTGCATCACCAGGTTGCGCGTGACGGAAAGCTGGACATGCGGCGCGGGGGACCATGGCACGTTGACCAGGAAAATCATCATCGTGACCGGCATCAGCATGGTCAGCGCCAGCGGCACGAAGCGGTTGAACAGCAGGCACATCCCACAGGTGAACTCGATCACCTTGGCAAACGCGAACAGGTTGAGGTTGGTCGCCGCGATGACGAATTCGTTCCCAGCGACCTCGGCGATCTTCGGCTGCGGCCAGAACAGCAGGAAGTAGTTGAGCCCGGACACCATGTTGAAGCCGCCGAGATAAAAGCGGCAGAACGTCACGGCATATTTCGCGATAATGCGTTTCATCGGCCCGATCCCCTCATCCCCTGCTTTGGCTATTTGCGCCTCGGTAGGGCAAAGTCCCCTTTCTTGAGGCCCGCCGCGGCGCGGCCATAGCCGGTCATCGCCGTATCCCAGGTAAAGGCGAAGTGCTGCGCGCCCGCGTTCACGTCGCGGAACAGCTGCTGCATCCGCTGCCCGTCATAGATCGAGCTGCCGCCGGACGCTTCGAAGATCCGGTTCGCCGCATGGCGCGCGCGTTGTGCGGCCCAGGCCCAGTCGCGCGAGATCTTCGCGCTGTCGAGCGGGGTGATGTCCTTGGGGTCGCGCGCGCGGTCGATCATTTCCGCGTCGCTGATCACCAGCGCCAGCGCAGCGTCGATCTCGGCCGAGATTTCGCCGATGCGGGCGAGGGTGGCCGATTGTTCCGCCACTTCCAGCGGCTCGGCATCCGCGAGGCGGCCGCCGATGTGCTCCGCGAAGCGCCGCGCCATTCCCTTGGCGATACCCAGCGGCGCGCCGATGATCGAGAACGGGGCGACGTTGGAGAACGGCATGCGGTAGATCGCCCCATCGTGCAGCCGCGCGCCGGGGGTGGAGCCGGCCAGCATATCCGCCAGCGAGCAGCTGCGATGCGCCGGGACGAAGCTGTCGGCGATCCGGATCGACCGGCTGCCCGTCGCCCGCAGGCCCATCGTGTGCCAATCGTCGAGCACTTCGATCTCGGATTTCGGGATCACGAAGAAGCGCGGTTCCATGCTGCCGTCCGCCTTCTTCACCACGTTGCCGACGATCACCCAGGTGGCGTAGTCGATGCCCGAGCAGAACCGGCCTTCGCCGCCGGTCAGCCGGTAGCCGCCGTCCTCCTCGACCACGGTCCCGCCGAGGCGGAACACGGTGGCGATCAGGGTGGTGGGGTCGCTCATCACGTCGCGCTGCGCCTGCTCGGGGAACAGGTTGATCAACCAGCTATGTCCGGCGAGGACGCCGAAGACCCACGCCGCCGAGCCGGAGACGGTGCCGATCTCGGTCGTCACCCGCACGAGGTCGGCGAAGCCCAGTTCCGACCCGCCGAGATTGCGCGGCATGACAATGCCGAACAGGCCGGTCGCACGGATTTTCTCGACGATGTCGTCCGATAAATGGCGATCGATGTCGAACTGGGCGTCGCCGCGCTCGATCTCGGGCAGGAGCTCCCGAATCCGGGTCAGGGCTTCGTCGCCCGATGAGACCACGGGCCAGTCGTTATCGATCATCAGCGCGCCGTGTGAAAGCCCTTGCGCGGCATCAGCCATCCTCGAATCCTTTTCAAGCAAATCAGCCCAAGCCGGCAGCGGCGTTTGACCCGCCTGCGCCAGATTGTTATACACTTTAAGTAGCCGATAGAAATTGACGCATCAAGTCCCGTTTGATCGCGCAGCCCGGCCGGTTGCGCTATCCGAAGAGCGGGAGCGTTCGGGAGAATTGCGATGGCCGAAGTGGTTCTGGGAATTGGGACGAGCCATGGTCCCATGCTCGTCACCGAAACGGAGACCTGGGGCCTGCGCGTGCCCGCGGACAAGGCCAACCAGCACGCCTGGAAAGGCGGGAGCTGGTCGTTCGACGACCTCGTGGCCGCCCGCACTGGGGAGGGGCTCGCCGAACAGTCGACCAAGGACGTATGGGACCAGCGGCAGGCGACGTGCCAGGCCAACATCGAAAAACTGGCCGATATCTTCGCCGAAGCGCGAATTGACGTGGCGGTGATCGTAGGCAACGACCAGAATGAGATCTACCGCCCCGCGCTCAACCCGGCGTTCGCGGTCCACTACGGCGACACGATCACCAACTACGAATTCTCCGAGGACCGGATCAAGGAGCTGCCCCCGGGGATCGAAGTATCGCTGCCCGGCTATATTCCTTCGGGCGGGGCTGAGTATCGCGGCTGCCCGGAGCTGGCGCTCAAGATCATCGACCAGGCGATCGCTGACGAGTTCGATGTCGCCACCATGTCCAGCCTGCCGCGCCCGGAAACGCCGCACGCCTGGGGCTTTGTCTATCGCCGTATCATGCGCGACAATCCGTGCCCGAGCGTGATGGTGACGATTAACACCTTCTTCCCGCCTAACCGCCCGAGTGCGCGGCGTTGCTACAAGTTCGGCCAGTCGATCCTTGAAGCGATCCGCGAATGGGACAGCGACAAGCGCGTGGCGCTGATCGGCAGCGGCGGACTGACCCACTTCGTGATCGACGAGACCGTTGACCGGACCTTCCTGAACGCGCTTCAGCACAACGACTTCGAGCCGGTGTTCGGCCTGGGCGAGGAGACGTTCCGCGACGGGACGTCCGAGATCAAAAACTGGATTCCAGTCGCAGGGGCGATGTCGCAGCTCGGGTTGGAGCCGCACGTGCTCGACTACGTGCCGTGCTATCGCAGCGAGGCCGGAACGGGCAACGCGATGGGCTTCGTCTACTGGCGGTAAGCTTGCCGCTATTGCGGACCAAGGCCGCCCGACAATGCTTCGCGCAGGGCCGCCGCCGCTTCCTTTGGCTTGCCGTCCATGCCCACCAGGTCGTGCGCGCGGTGGACGATGTCGCGCATATTGCGCAGCGTCTCCGGTCCGCGCAGGCCGTCGGGGTCGCCCGATCGGCAAGCAACGTCGAGCAGGCGCCACAGCTCGTCGAGCTCGCTTTCGCGGTAAATGTGCTGCTCCGCTGTGCGGGATTGCTGCAAGCGGTCGGCCAGCACCTGGATCGTGAGATCAGAAAAGTTCTCGACGGGGATGATGTCGTCCAGGTCCAAGACGGGCTCCAAAATGGCAGATAGGGTAGTGACTTTGTCGCGAGCAGAGGATATGTATATCATATTGTCTAACAAAGCTAGGTAGGTCAAATGCTCTCGCACGAGGATAACGAGCTTCTGTGCCGAGTGGGTGCGGACGCGCCGATGGGCCAGTTCATGCGGCGTTTCTGGATGCCCGCGGTGGTGATCGGAGAACTCGAGCCTGACGGCAAGCCTGTCCGTATCCGCCTGCTCGGCGAAAACCTCGTCTGCTTCATGGACACCGAAGGCAAGGTCGGCCTGCTGGACGAGCATTGTCCCCACCGCGGCGCTTCGATGGCGCTCGGCGTCAATGAGGAATGCGGGCTGCGCTGCCTGTTCCACGGGTGGAAATTCGACGTCAACGGCCAGTGCCTCGACACGCCCGCGGAGCCCGAGAACTCCAAGCTGGCGAAGCACATGAAGACCAAGGCCTATCCCACCCGCGTGGCCGGCGGAATGGTGTGGACTTACATGGGCCCGAAGGAGGCCCAGCCCGAATTCCCGCACTTCCCGTGGTTCGATGTGCCCGAGGGGCACTGTGAGGCGTTCCGCGTGATCTATGAGTGCAACTATTCGCAAGCGCTCGAAGGCGCGGTGGATTCGTCGCACGCCGGCATCCTGCACCGCTCGGTTCCGTGGAGCCAGGAAGCCAAGTGGCCGCACGAAAAGGACCTTCGGCCCAAGCTGGAGGTCGAGTTCACCCGCTACGGCCTGAGGTATTGCGCGGTGCGCAGCGCCGACGAAACCACCCGCAACGGCCGCATGACGCAGGTGCCGCTGCCGTTCTACACCTTCATCCCGCCGGACGGCCCCAAGGCTCCTGAATTCCGCCGCAACCGCCGGCTGATCAACGCCTTCGTGCCGCGCGACGACTACACCACCTGGCACATCCAGTTCTTCTACGACGAAGGGCTCAAAATCGACCGCGAGCACCGCATCGAGGAAGCTGGCGTCAAGGTCGACGAGCACTTCTTCAAGACCAACGGCATGAGCGCGTGGTACGGTCAGGACCGCGAGCTGATGAAGCACGGCGAAATGTCCGGCATCACCGGCATCGCGCTCGAGGACCATGCCGTGAGCGAAACGATGGGCAAGATCGCCGATCGCAGCAAGGAGCACCTGGGCCGCTCAGACATGGCGGTTGTGGCGTTCCGCCGGATGATGCTGCGCGCGCTGCGCCACATGCAGGAGACCGGCCAGGTACCGGAAGCCGACCAGGCCGCGTTCGACTGGAATCGCATCACCGCGGAGACATTCTATTTCGAGCCGGACCGAAAGTGGCAGGAGATCCAGCCGCTCGACGAGAACCTCCAGCCCATCGACGCGGCGGCCTAAGGCATGGTGCATTTCATCGTCGAATATCGCGAGCTGGGCAACGAGGCGGCGCGCGACGAGAAACGGCCCGATCACATCGCCTATCGCAAGGGGCTGGGCGCGGACATGGCGCTCGCCGGCCCGCTGCTCGACGATGATGAAAAGCCCGTTGGCAGCGTGGTCATCGTTCAGGCGGCCGATCGCGCCGCCGCGGATGAGATCGCTCGCGCCGATCCTTATGTCGCGGCGGGCGTGCTCGAGCTGGTGTCGGTCCGGCGTTACCGGATCGCGGCGATGAAACCCCCGGCCTAAGTTCGCCGACCAGACGGAACCAGCCGTGTCTTCGATCGATTCGCGCGCCTTCAGGGATGCTCTCGGCCACTTTGCGACCGGCGTCACCGTGATCACCACGGCCGATGCCGAAGGCAATCGCTATGGCGTGACGGCGAACAGCTACAATTCGGTCTCGCTCGACCCGCCGCTGGTGCTGTGGTCGCTGGCGAAGACGTCCGCTTCGCTGGACGCCTTCATGCAGGGCGATACCTTCGCGGTGCATATTCTCGGGGCGCACCAGCAAGAGCTCGCCCTGCGCTTCGCTTCACGTGGGAACGACAAGTTCGGCGCGCTGGAAACGCGCGAGGGCATGGGCGGGGTGCCGCTGTTCGACGATTGCGTCGCCCACTTCGAATGCCGGACCCAGGACCGCTTCGAAGGTGGCGACCATATGATTTTCCTGGGCCAGGTCGTGCATTTCGAAGAATGCGACCACGATCCGCTGATCTTTCATCGCGGGAAGTTCACCCGCGTCCATCCGGGCGCGGCGTAACCATCCGGGGGCTCGCGCCCGCCTGCTTCAATCCTCCACGAACGCGTAGCGATAGGCATCGCCATCGCGGTGCACGTGGCCGGCCGATGTCCCAAGGAAATGGGCCGGGAAGCACATCGTGTCGCTGTCGGCGATCCGCGCCAGCAGATCCTGCCGCACCCGCGCCGCCTGCATCGGATCGTGATCGAACATCAGTTGCAGCTCGGGGCGGACCAGTTGGACCGGATGATGGATCACATCGCCCCAGAACACCGCGGGCGGGCCGCCGGCCTGGGCATGAATCAGGCAGCAGCCGGGCGAATGGCCGAAGGCCGGCTCCAGCCAGATACCGTCGCCGATCTCGAGATGCGCAGCGGTTGGCTTTCCGACATCGACGATCTCGGCCAGGCCCGCCTGCACGATCGGCAGCACCGAATCCTCGAACGCCTGGCGGTGGACCTCTTCCTCGTCCTGCTCCGCCCAATGCTCATAATCCTGCCGGCCGAACACGTAGCGGGCATTGGGGAAAGTCGGCACCCACCGCCCGTTCTCGAGCCGCGTGTTCCAGCCGACGTGGTCGAAGTGGAGATGGGTGCACATCACCATATCGATGTCGTCCGGCGTGAGCCCGAGCGCGGCGAGGTTGGCGAGATAGGGCGTGTCGAGCATGTGGACTTCGGCCAGCGCGCGTTGCTTGCAGTTGCCGTTGCACGCGTCGATCAGGATGTTCTGCCCATCCAGCTGGATGACGAAGCTGTGCATGCTCAACGTCATCATCGACGCGGGGGGATCGCCGGCGAGGCCGGGGTAGGCACACCAGCGGGCCACCCGATCGAGATCGCCGGCCGAGATATCCGGGAAGACAACAGGCAGCGGTAAGCCGCTTTCCATTTCCATCACCTTGCTCACGGAAAGGCGACCGAGAGTCTGCGGTTGCATGAAATTTCCTGCTAATGTGATTGCCTAACAATCTAGCTTGTTTCATATGTGCGATCGACGAGCAAGACCGCTCCTGAATGAGACGGTTCGCGAAGGGGAGGGCGCCGCTATGTTTGGCAAGACGGTATTGGCGGCGCGGCTTGTGCTCGGGATTTTCTACCTGCTGAGCGGGTTCAACTGGTTCTTCGGCTTCATCCCGTTCCTGCCGCACGTCGGTATGCCGGCAGACCTTCCCATCAAGCACCAGCTGGTGGTCGAGATGATCGATTCCGGCTGGATGTTCCAGTCGGCGAAGATCGTCGAGCTTCTCTTCGGCGCGGCGCTGCTGACCAATCGCGCGGTGCCTTTGATGCTTGCGGTCGCACTCCCGGTGGCATCGATCACTTTCATGCTCGATGCGCTGATCCTCGATGACATCATGCGCTGGCTGCAAGGGGCGGAAACGGGCGCGGACCTGCTTGCCGCGATCGAGGACATGATCGTCGGCGGCCTGTGCGTTCTGCTGCCCCATCTGTGGCTGATGTGGGCCTATTTCGGCTATTACCGGCCGGCGATGGCGTGGCGCGCGGAGCCGGTTGAGGCATGGCACGGAGGCAGCGCGGGCGCCACGGAGCCGTTGGCCGCGCAGGCCCCGGCCAGTGCCGGATTGCGCCGGGCCTTCTTTGCATTCGGCTGGTTCGCGATCGCGTTGCAGGCTTTCAATCTTTACCTCTTCATCAGCGTGATCCGCCTCTAATGCGCATGAGGGGCAGGCTGCTGATCTGCGCGGCGGTTGCGCTGGCGCTTTCGGCCTGCGGCGCGCCGCGCGCGACGGGTGACCTTTCGCTGACCTATTCGATGGAGCAGGCCGGCGGGGAGGAAGTCCCCTATCGCATGTATGTCCCCAGCGGCTGGTCGGGCGACCGGAAATGGCCGCTGGTGGTGGTGCTCCACGGCTTTTCCGGCAGCGCCAGTTCACCGTTCGACGATGCCGGCGGCCAGTTGCAGCGCCTTGCCGAACAGCATGGCTTCGTGGTCGTTTCGCCCAACGGCTATAACGGGATGGCCGATTATGGCGCGAACCTGCCGTTGCCGTCCGTGCTGAGCCGCGCGGCCAATCCGCTGCTATCGACCCCGGAGCGGGAATCCGCGCTGGCCGAGGCCGATGTGCTCAACGTGCTGGACCGCGTTTCGGCGCGATACAGGATCGACGCCCGGCGCATCTACCTGATGGGCAATTCGATGGGCATGACGGGTGTGCTCCACTTTGCGGACACAATGCCGAACCGCTGGTGCGCGATATCGGCGAGCGCAGGGCCGCCGTGGCCGAATTATCCCGTCGAGCGGCTGAAGCCGATTTCCGGCGCGCTGTTCGTCCACGGCGGGCGAGACGATCGTGCGAAGCCGGCCGACACGCGGGCGCTGACCGACAGGGCGAAGGCCGCCGGGATCGATGCGCGGATGCAACTGATCCCGGAGGGCACGCATGGCGATGCCTGGGTGCGCTACCTGCCGGAAACGTTCGATTTCTTCGCGCAGCACGATTGCAGCGCCCGGTGAAGGCGGAGAGGATGGATATGGTGAGGGCGATCGTCGCGGCATTGGCGATGGTCGCATTGTGCATCGCGGCTCTGGCGGGACTCAGCGTTTCCGCCCAAGCCGAAACGCCGTCGGTCCAGTTCGCCCCGTTGCCCGAACGCGCCACGATCCCGCCGGTGATCGCTTGCGGAGAGCTGGTGAAGCACGACTTACTCACCATCGAAGGCGCGCCCACCCGGATTTCTTCCGCCGAGCTCGAGACGAAGGACGGGGTCGAGTTCTGCCACGTGAAGGGGATGATCGCGCCGCAGATCCAGTTCGAATTCCACCTGCCGACCAAGACCTACACCGGGCGTTACCTGCAAGGCGGGTGCGGCGGGGCGTGCGGGGTGATCTACGACAGCATCTCGCCGCGTTGCGACAACCAGTTGGCATTCGGCGGAGCGTTCGCGGTCAGCTTCAACAATTCGGGCCATGTCGGGCCGGAGCCGATGGATACGCTGTGGGCCGCCCATGCGCCTCAGCTGCGCAAGGACTTCGCCTATCGCGCGTCGCACGTGATGGCGGTGGCGGGGAAGGAGATCCTCGCCGCATATTACGGGGCGAGGCCGGACTATTCCTACTTCGTCGGGTGCTCGAACGGCGGGCGCGAAGCGATGATGGAAGCGCAGCGCTATCCGGACGATTTTGACGGCATCGTGGCTGGCGCCCCGGCGTTGTGGATCACCGCCGGCGTGCTGCGCATCATCCATGAATCGAAAGTCGCCCTGGATGCCGGGGGCAATCCGGTCCTGACCCCGGAAGCCACGGCGATCCTGCACAAGGCCGTGATCGCCGCGTGCGACGGCATCGACGGGCTCAAGGACGGCCAGATCGACAACCCGCGCAACTGCCGGTTCGACCCGCGCACGCTTGTCTGCAAGGCCGGTCAGAAGAACGACTGCGTCACCGCGCCGCAGGCCGAAGCGATGGTTGCGATCTATCGCGGGGCTGTGGACGGCGAGGGCAAGCAACTGTTCTTCGGCGGCGAGCCCTATGGTTCGGAGCTGCTGTGGACCGGGCCGGGCAGCTTTCTGACCAGCGGCCATATGCTGGCGGCGAACCAGATCAAGTTCATGACCTACGGCGGCGAATCCCATCAGGACTTCGACTGGAAAACCTGGCAGCCGGACCAGGCGGCGCTGGCCGACATGATCGAGCATGCCGGCTACTACAACGCCAACAACCCTGACCTGTCCGCCTTCAAGGCGGCCGGCGGCAAGCTGATCATGTGGCAGGGAGAGGCGGACAACGCCGGCGGCTCCTACATCCTGCCCGACTATTACCAGCGCGTGCGCGACACGCTGGGCGGGTTCGCCGGGACCGACCCGTTCATGCGGGTCTATCTCCTGCCGGGCGTCTATCACTGCACCGGCGGCTACATCGCCTACGAGCACGACATGCTCGGGCCGATGGTCAACTGGGTCGAGCGCGGCTCAGCGCCCGATGCGGTGCTGGGGACAGCGGTGCTGGCCGATGGCGCAGTGCGGCACCGGCCGGTGTGGCCCTATCCGGTGCAGGCCCGCTACAAGGGCAAGGGCGACATCAACGCCGCCAGCAGCTTCGAGCCCCGCCGCCCGGTCAAGGCGCCGGACGACCATTTCGACTGGCTCGGCGCGAACATGGCCGAGACCGGGCCTTCGCCGGGCCGGTGACGCCGATCACTTGCCCAGGTGGGCGTCGAAGAATTTCACGATCACGTCATAGGCTTCGCGCGATTCCGGCACGTCCGGATTGTAGAAGAAGCCGTGGAACATGCCGTCCCACACGTGGAGGTCGGCCTCGGCCCCGGCCTTGACCATCTGCCCGTGCGAGTAGACCGCCGAGCTCAGCTCGAAACCACGCGTGCCGGTGATAAACAGCGTCGGCGGGAACTTCGCCAGCAGCGCGGGCGAGTTGGCCGGCGCGGCGAGCGGATCGTGGATGTCGACATCGGCGAGGTAGGGAAGCGGCGGCAGGCCCTTGCCCAGCGGCGGCGGGGGTTCCGCGGGTAGATTGGCTTCGCCGATGGGGGCGACGACATAATCCGCGTCACCCCCAAAGCCCGCGCCGCCGGTCAGCGTCATCCCTGCGCAGAACACGCCCGCGCCGCCCGGCATCGGCAGGCCTTCCTTGTCAAACCAGGCGAGCGCCATCCCCACCAGCATCCCGCCGGCCGAGCAGCCATAGATGCCGATGTCCCGCGGCTTGTAGGTCTTCAACAGCTCGCGGTAGACGGCCGCAACATCCTCGCTCGCCGCGGGAAAGCGGTAGGCGGGCGCCTGGCGGTAATCGATGGTGATGACCTTGTAGCCGCCGATCGCCGCAATCGGCATCGCCTCGAGCTCCGCGCAGCCCGGATAGCAGCCCATAAAGCCGCCGCCGTGAAGGTTGATCAGGATCTTGTCCCGCTTGCCCGGCGCGACTCCGCCTTTGGGAACGTAGGAATAGGCGTTCACCCCGGCGATCCGGATCGCTTCCCGGTCGAGCGCGAACTGCGCCCTGGCCGAAGCCATGTAGGGCTTCATGAAGAACGGCACGCCGTCCTCCGGCAAGGTCTTCGATTGCGGGTCCATCATGTCGTGGAGGTGCTGGGCGAGGTAGGCTTTGCCTTCATCGCTCAGGAAGCTGGACACCGGAACGGCGATCGGCGGAACATGCACCGTTCCATCCTGGTCGACGACAACGGGGTAATCCGCCGCGGCCGTCGGCGTCGCCAGCGCGCCCAAAGCCAGCGCGATCACGGCGTTCTTAGCAAGCATCGTCCACCTCTCCGTTGGATCGCCCCCGCGTACTATCGTTAGCTCAAATTGTATATCAATTCTTGACTTGCCTCGCTGCCAGTCCCTACCAACCGCGCAGGGAACGGGAGATATCGATGGGGCGGCTGGCGGGCAAAGTAGCACTGATTACGGGCACCGCTGGAGCGCAGGGCCGGGCCGCCGCGCTTGCCTTCGCGCGCGAAGGAGCCAAAGTCGTCGGCTGCGACATGAACGTCGAAGGGGCGGAGAAGACCGCCCAACTGGTCCGCGCCGAAGGCGGCGAGATGACCTCGATGGCGCCGGTCGACTTGTCGGAGGAGGCGCAGGCGACTGGCTGGGTCGATCAAGCCGCCGCCACCTATGGCGGGATCGACGTGCTCTACAACAATGCTGCGCTCGGCCGGATCGGCCCGCTTGCCGGGATGGCGACGGCGAGCTGGCACTTCACCCTCAAGTATGAGCTCGACATCCTGTTCTTCGTCACCCGCGCAGCCTGGCCACACCTGGTCGCGCGTGGGGGCGGTTCGATCATCAACACCGGATCGATCATCGGCTCGCGCGGCAGCGACATGCCGATGGCGGCTCACGGCACCGGCAAGGCGGGCGTGATCGGGCTCACCGCGCACATGGCGCTGGAAGGCGGCCCTGCGGGAATCCGCGCCAACTGCATCAGCCCCGGCCTGATCGCCAACGATATGTTCGAACCGCTGCTGCGGGATCCCAACGACAATATGCACAAGCAGATCCGCACCTCGCCGCTGGGTAGGGTGGGGCAGCCCGAGGACGTGGCTCCGCTGGCCGTGTTCCTCGCTTCCGACGAATCCGCTTACATCACCGGCGCCAACATTCCGGTCGATGGCGGGCAAACGCTGGGCATCGGCATGTCGTTCGGCGAAGCGCCGCCGTCGCAGGCCGCCGTCGCGCCGGACCTGCCGCCCGCGGAAGGCGAGGCCCTGACCATCCAGACCCCCGACGGCACCTGCGATGCCTGGCTGTTCAGGCCCACCGACGCCGATGGACCGTGCCCCGGGGTGATCCTGCTGACGGACATCATGGGGGTGCGCCCGCTGTTCAAGGCCATGGCGCAGCGGATTGCCGACGCGGGCTTCACCGTGCTGCTGCCCAACCTGTTCTATCGCCTCGGCGCGCCCGCCAACCCGCCGCTGTCGGTCAAGAGCTCGGCCGACTTCGGCCGCCTCCTGAGCATGGCCGGCACGCTTTCACGAGAGACGATCGAGGCGGACAGCGGCGCCTGGCTCGCGGCGATGGGCGCGCGCGGTGATGTGGCGGACCGCCCGATCGCGCTCGTCGGCTATTGCATGAGCGGGCCGATGGCGGTGTGGAGCGCGGCGGCGCACCCTGAAGCCGTGGGCGCGGTCGCAGTGTTCCACGGCGGCCACCTCGTCACCGGCAAGCCAGACAGCCCCCACCGCCTGATCGGCGGCAGCAGGGCGCGCTACTACTTTGGCTGCGCGGAGACGGACGCCTTCATGCAGCCCGAGCACATCGAGACGCTCGCGGCAGAGCTGGTCAGCGCCGGGCTCGCGCATTCGGTGGAAGTTTACCCGGGCACCTATCATGGCTTCGCCATCGCCGATGCGTCCTACGATCCGCCCGCAGCCGCCCGGCACTGGGCAGCGTTGAGGGAGTTCTTGCAATGAACCGCCTCAAGCTGGGCACGTTCGGTTCGAACCTCGACGGCGGCTTTACCGCCACCACCGCGGACGAGCGCCACCGCCTGGATTGGCCGACCGTTGCGCGCGTCGCGCAACTTGCCGAGCAGGCCGATTTCGAACTCCAGGTGCCGCTGGCGCGCTGGAAGGGGCTGGGCGGGGCGACCAACTATTGCGGCACCAACTACGAGCCGCTCACCTGGGCCGCCGGCGTCGGCGCAATCACCAGCAAGTCGACGATCTTCTCCACCGTCCACGTGCCCGTTATCCACCCGATCCTCGCGGCCAAGCAGATGATCACGGCCGATCACATCTCGGGCGGCCGCTTCGGGCTCAACCTGGTGTGTGGGTGGTTCCCGCCCGAGTTCGCGATGTTCGGATCGCCAATGATGGATCACGACAGCCGCTATGCCTACGCGGCCGAGTGGATCGACGTGGTCAAGCTGCTGTGGACCCGCGAGGAGCCGTTCGATTACGAAGGCAAATTCTTCAAGATCGTCAAGGGCGAGGCGAACCCCAAGCCGCTCAGCAAGCCGCATCCGCCGATCATGCAGGCAGGCCAGTCCGGAACCGGCGCGCGCTTCGCCGCGAAATATGCCGATATCGCGTTCAAGGACGTGGGCGAGGGCGAGCCGGTCGAAGACGTGCGCAAGCGCTTTTCCGAACTGCGCGAGCTCGGCCGCACCGAATTCAATCGCGAGTTCGAGATCTGGACTTCCTGCTGGGTGATCTGCCGCCCGACCCAGGCCGAAGCCGAGCGCTATCGCGATTACGTGCTGGAGGAACGGGGGGACCTGGCGGTGCTCGATGCGATGCCGCCCAACCTAGTGCCCAAGGGTGACAGCCCGGAAGCGCGGCTCGCCCGGCAGAAGGTCCTTGGCGGTTTCGGCGGCGTGCATCTGGTCGGAACGCCCGAGCGCATCGTCGAGAGGCTGGGCGAGATTTCCAAAGCCGGCGCGGATGGCGCAGTGCTCAGCTTCGTCAACTTCGAGGATGGGCTACAGAACTGGATGGACGAAGTCGCGCCGCTGCTTGTCCAGGCCGGCCTCCGGACTTGAGTCTTTCGTTTGGAAGGCGGGCTGAGGGATCCGCGACTGCCTTCCAGTGGTCCCGCGCACGTGCCCCTAAAGACACAGTTTCGAAGCGCCCTTCTGCAACGCATTGATAACAATATAACAATAGCCGGACGCAGATTTCGTTGACCGGGTATCCTAGATTGGTATACAAAACCATATTCAATCAGGCCGTGGGCCGTTCGCACTGAAGCCAGTGGAGCGGCGATGCCATCAAAAGAATTTGCAACAGCAGGTTATGGGGACGGGACAATGACCTTCGGTAATGGGCTCCAGGCACGTGGAGCGTTGAAGCTTTCACTTTCGGCTTCGATCCTGGCGATCGCGGCAACATGTGGCACTGCCGCTTACGCGCAGGACACTGAAGATCAGGCGGCGGATGGGCCCGCGATCGTCGTCACCGGCACGCGCATCGCAGGAACGGCTCCGGTGGGCTCTGCGGTCATTCCGGTCACGCGCGAAGATCTCGCGAAAATTGGCGCCAGCACCACCAACGATGCGCTGCGCAAGATTCCCCAGATCGTCAATTTTGGCGGCTCGAACGATCAAGCGGGCGGTTCGGTGATCCAGAACTCGTCGCTCAACTCGTTCTACGCGAAGTCGATAAATCTGCGCGGCCTCGGCACGGCCTCCACGCTGACGCTGGTCAACGGCCATCGCGTTGCACCTCAGGGGTCGAGCGGCCAGCTGTTCGACGCCGATAACATCCCCGCCATCGCGCTCGAGCGGATCGAAGTCGTGGCCGATGGCGGTTCGGCTATCTACGGTTCCGATGCGATCGCCGGCGTGGTCAACTTCCTCATGCGCCGTCCGCAAGACACCGTCGAGGCGCAGTTCCGCGCCGGCTTTGCGGATTCGGTGGAAGAATACATCGGCTCGCTCGCACTGGGTAAGGCCTGGTCCACCGGCGGCTTCTTCTTGTCGGGCGAATACCAGAAGCGCACCGCGCTGGAGACGGCGGATCGTCCTGACCTCTACAATTCTGACTTGTCCGCTTACGGGGCCGGCGCCAATCCGTTTTTCTCCAGCCCGGCCAATGTCGTGATCGGCGGCGTTCCTTACGGAATTCCCACGGGTCAGGACGGGAGCGGCGTGACCCTGGGTGACTTGTCGCCGAATGTTAATCGCCAGAACCAGTGGCTCGGCGGATACGGCATCCCGAGCGGCGAGCGCTATTCGGCAGTCGGCACCTTCGAGCAGGAACTCGGCGATTCAGTGACCTTCAAGGCCGACGGCCTGTTTTCGCGCCACGAGTTCCTGATGAAATACGGCGCCTCGTTCGCGACTTTGGATGTCGGCCCCGGCAACCCTTACAGCCCGTGTGCTCCCGGTGCGCCGGACGACAGCGCCACACTCAATTGTCCCGGCAACGGCAGGCTGTCGGTTCCCTACAGCTTTATCAATGACCTGGGTCCGCAAAGCGACACCGGTTACGAAGAGCTTTGGTCCATCTCCGGCGGGTTCGACGTCTCGTTGACCGATAGCTGGAACGCCAATCTCACGGGCTATTACAGCGAGAACCGCGGCAACCGCCTTACCGAGAACCAGGTCAACACCGGCAGCCTGGTCGCGGCCATCAACGCGCCCACTGGCGGCCTCGATTTCTTCAATCCGTTCTGTGATGGAGACGAGTTCTCCTGCAACTCGGAAGCCACCGTCGACAGCTTCCGCGCCTTCACCGAGCTCGGCTCCCGCTTCAAGACCAAGGGCGTCACCGCGACCGTGAACGGCAGCCTGTTCGAACTGGGCGGTGGTGCGGTGAAGGTTGCCGTGGGTGGCGAGTATCACAAGGACTCGCTGGCCGGGACTGGTTTGATCGGCAACACCCGCACCCCGAACGCCACGATCATCGATCCGGGTCTGCCGACCTACAACACGCGCGAAGTGTCGTCCGGTTACGCCGAACTGTTCGTGCCGGTTGTGGGCGCAAGCAACGCCACGCCAGGCATCGCCCGGCTCGAGCTCGACGCCGCGGTCCGCTACGACCACTACAGCGACGTCGGCTCGACCACCAATCCCAAGTTCGGCATCAACTATGCGCCGATCGAAGGTCTGACCTTCCGCGGCAGCTACAGCACGTCCTTCCGTGCGCCGACGCTGGTCGACGTGGACATGTTCGCCACCGCCGGCTTCCTGCCCCGCGCGGGCAGCGGTGCGGCGGTCGGCTTGTCGCCCGCAAACGGCACGTTCAACTACATCTATCAGGTCGGCGGGAACCCAACCCTGAAGCCGGAAACCTCGGAATCGTGGTCGGTCGGCGTCGATCTGTCGCACGAGCTGGTGCCGAACCTTCGCGCGTCGCTCACCTACTACAACCTCACTTATACAAACCGCATCGACACCCCGGCGTACAATACTCCGGTAGGCGCGGCGCTCAGTTCGGCCGCCTACGCCGATCTCGTCGTGCTCAACCCGACCTATTTCGCCAACGCGACGATGACGCAGGCGCAATACAACACCTTCATCAACGACCACGTCCTTCACAATCCGGATGGGCTTGGCGTATTCGGTCCGCCGCTGCCGCCCGAGGCCTACATCGCCTATATCGACGGGCGCCGGCAGAATGGCGGCGTGGTCGAGACCGATGGCCTCGACTTCCAGTTCGATTATGTGATCCCCGGCGATACGGTAAGCTTCCGGCTTGGTGCGCAGGCGAACTACATCCTCAGCTTCAAGACTTCGCCGCTCCCGGGAGTATCACTGGTCGATGAGGTCAATCACTTCGGCTACCCCGCGCAATTCACCGGCCGGGCCGAAGTGGGTGTGGACGTGGGCGGATTCTCGGGCACCGCGTTCGTCAACCACGTTGGCGGCCGCGAGATCACCCGGGCCTATCTGCCGGTTACCTCGCCGGACCAATATCTGGACATCGACGCCTACACGACGGTCGACCTGACCTTGCGCTATGCCTTCGAGGATTCGGAATCGTTCATCACCGATGGTCTCGCGCTTACTGTCAGCGCTCAGAACATCTTCGATGTCGATCCGCCGCTGGTGGTGAACACGGGCGGCACTCCGATCCCGTTCGATCCGTCGTACTCGAGCGCGCTCGGACGCTTCGTCTCGTTCACGATCTCGAAGAAGTTCTTCTGATTTCCTGCCGGCCGCGTTCGCTGCCTTCCTCTTCTCCTCCCGGAGAACCAGGACGGTGAACGCGGAGGGTAGGCCCAAGCATCCCGGCAAGCGCGGCGCGCTTGCCGGGATCGTTTTATCCGCCCAGGTTCTCTACGGCGGTTGGTTCCTGTTCCACGGGCTCAACTACTGGTTCGCGTTCTATCACGACAGTTCGATCGAGCCGGGCCCGGGGCTGGTGCCGGCGATCGCGGAATCGGGCCTGATGGCGATCGTAAAGGCGCTAGAGATCGTGATCGGCCTCGCCTTGCTCGCCGATGTTTTCGCCGCGCTCGCTGTCGTGGCTGCGTGGCCGATCACGCTGACCATCGCCTTTGTCACTGCCTCGCACGGCAAGCCGTTCGGGATCGGTGTCGCGATCGTGATCGTGGCGCTCAACGCGCTGATGTCGTTCGGCCATCTCGATCGCCATCGGCCGCTGCTGGCGTGGAAGGCGAACAGTGGTTCGCGGCTGGGACTGCCGGCACATGTCCTGGCCGTGGCGGCAGGGATCGGCGGCGCGATGGCGATCACTTATCTTAGCGTCGTCCTGCGGCGTTAGAACAGTCAGCGGGAGAGCAGTTACAGTGAAGTTCATGCTCAAATTGGCCGCCGCCCTCGTCGCACTGGGAGGTCCGGCGGCCGCGGCGGACGAACCGCTCGCCATCGCCACCCAAGGCAACTTTTTCGTTGGCGGGCGCGAGGTGAAGACCGACACGGGTACGGTGTTTGCCGACGCGATGTACGTCCAGTTTCAGATCCCCGCCGAACGGAAGCATCCCTGGCCGCTGATCCTGATCCACGGTGGCGCGTCGAGCGGCAGCTATTTCTGGAGCGCACCCGATGGCCGCGAGGGCTGGGCGACGCAATTCGTGCGCATGGGATACGCGGTCTATGTCGTCGACCGGCCGACTCTGGGCCGTTCGCCCTATTACCCGGCGGTGGACGGGCCGCGCCTTGCTCCGCCGTCCGGGCTTCCGGCAACCAATCCCGCAGACCCGCCGCTGCCGCTTACCAAGAAGGCGACGCGGCGCGGAGAATCCAGCGACGCCCGCCAGCAGCAGGCCAGCCAGAGCCAGTCCACTATCGAAGTGCCGTTCGGCGCGCCGGGCGATCCGCTCGAGATCAGCACCCGGGTCGACCTGATGGACCAGGCGGCGGGTGCGGCCTTGCTCGACCGGATCGGGCCGGCGGTCCTCATCACCCATTCGCGCGCGGGGACGAGCGGCTGGCTGATCGCCGACGCGCGGCCCGAACTGGTGAAAGCCATCGTCGCCGTAGAACCGAACGGCCCGCCGTTCTACAACGCGCCACCGCTGGGGAAGGCCGGGGACACGATCGCGCGTCCGTTTGCGATCACTTATGCGCCGATGACCTATTCTCCGGCCGTTCGCAGCGCCGAGGACTTCGGCAAGCTGCACCAGGCCCCCGCGCCCGATGCCTACAAGACCGGCTGCTGGCTGCCGGCAGGCGAGCAGCCGAAGCTGACTAACCTGACCAGGATGCCGGTGATGGTCCTGACCGGCGGCGCGTCCTACCACGCCGCCTATGACTATTGCACCGCGGCCTTCCTCAAACGAAGCGGGGTTCCGGTCGAGCGGGTGCAGCTCGACGACATCGGCATCGAGGGCAACACCCACGGCATGATGGGCGAGACCAACAACGGCGAGATCGCGCAGCTCATCGCCGGTTGGCTCGTCCGCCAGGGAGACTGACGCGCGTCCTTAGCGCCGGGCGTCGAAGTAGGCGTCGAGGAACTTCTGCGCGTCGGGACGCGGCGTGGTGATCACGCCGGGCTCGGGCGAGAGGCGCATCAGCTTCGGATCGGCCGGATCGTAATTCGGCCACTGCGGCAGGCCCTTGCCGTTGGGATCGCCGGTACGCGCGAAATTGACCCAGTAATCGGACATCAGGCCGGACAGCGTGCGGTCCGCATCGACCCATGGCTGGTCTTGAGCGCCGAGGTTCTGGAACGCATAGACGATCTCGCTGCCGTGGAACGCGCCGTCCTGCTTGCGGCCCGGCCACGGCTGGTCGAACCAGTAGAGCCAGGACTTACCCTTGCCTGTCTTCGCCTGCAGGTCCGCCCACACGCGCATCTGCCACTGAACGGCGTCGGTCGCGGACTGACGCAGCTGGTCGTTCGCACCCCCGTAGATACGGTCGTAGGCCGCCTGGTCGGCCGCCGCGCGCTTGACCCATTCGACCTTGATCGTCGCGCCTTCATCCGAATTCGAGCCGACCAGCGTCGGCACGTCGTTCTGCTTGCCGGCGGCGAAGGTGTTGTAGACCAGGTCCGGCAGCACATAACCGTCGCGCTCGGTCGGCCAGAAAAACGGCGCGCCGGCGACGATCTTGTCCGCTGGCAGGGCGCGCAGTTCGGCAAGGTTCGTCGCCCCCAGCTTCTGCGCGAACTTCACGCCGTATTGCTCGGCCGAAACGCGGTCCTGCCGTCCGATCAGCCCGCCGTCGGGATCGAACTGCGAGGTGCTCTCGCCGATGGTCTTGGCGAACAGACCCTTGGCGAGCGGGCTCGCTTGCAGGATGCTGACCGAGCCGGCGCCGGCGGATTCGCCGAAGATGGTGACGTTCGCCGGATCGCCGCCGAACTTGGCGATATTGGCCTGCACCCACTTGAGCGCAGCGATCTGGTCGAGAATGCCATAGTTGCCCGAGGAGTGGTAATCGGCCTCCGCGGTCAACTCGGGATGGGCCATGAAGCCCAGCGGCCCCAGACGGTAGTTGATGGTTACCAGCACCACGCCCTTCTTGGCGAAGGCGGTACCGTCGAATTGCGGCTGGCTGCCGGAGCCGAAGAAATAGCCGCCGCCGTGGATCCACACCATCACCGGCAAGGAGCCCTCGGCGTCAGCCGGAGTCCACACGTTCAGCGACAGGCAGTCCTCGCTCTGCGCGGGTGCGGGCGCGGCTCCCGGAGGCCCTGGAGGAGCGCCTTGGGCGCACTGCGGGCCGTACTTGCCGGCATCGCGCTCGCCGTCCCACGAGGCAGCGGGCTGCGGCGCCTTCCACCGCAGCGGGCCGACCGGCGCTGCGGCGTAGGGAATGTTCAGGTAGCGATCGATGCCGTCCGCCTGACCGCCCTTGAGGGCGCCCTGTGAGATCGTGACCATCGGAGCGGCGTCGTTCGCGGCTGAACACCCGGCCAGGGCGCAGGCGGCCAGCAGAGCGAATCTGATCTTCATGTTCACGTCCTCCCTGAAATGGGTGATCGCACCAGCAGGCCGGCGACGCCGCACACCGCCAGCAGGATGGCGACGAGCGCGAAGAATCCGAACGAGCCGCCGATGTTGAGCGAGATCACTCCGGTGAAAGAACTGAGGACCGCGCCGATCCGCCCGACTGCCGAGGCGACACCGACGCCGGTTGCCCGCGCCGATGTCGGATAGGCGGTGGCGGCGAGGGTGTAGAGCGTGTTGTGCAGGCCCGCCATGCAGAAGCCCAGCGCCATCATGAGCGGCAGAACCAGGAACACCGCGCTTATACCGCCGCCCAGGATCGCGGCGAGTGCGGCGGCCAGCACGGTCGCCACCATCGCCAGGCCGAAATGGGCCCTGCTGAATCCAGTCTTGTCCAACAGCCAGCCGCTGAACAACGCGCCCACCATGCCGCCGCTATGGAAGGTTGTGATGCTGAGGCTGGTCATGGTGAGGCTGAAATTCAGCGTGTGGAGCATCGTCGGCACCCAGCTGAAGATCGTGTAGCTGGCCATCAGGCAGGTGAAGAAGCCGAGCCACATCAGGAATGTCTTGCGCCGCAGATCGTCCGTCACGAGGGTGCGCAGCGGCGCCCGCATGCTCTTTTCGGCGGGCGGGATGACGTAATCCTCGCTCGGCTGGTGATCGATCCCGCAGCGGCGGAGCACCTTGTTCAGCGTATCGCGCTTCCCCGCGCGCAACAGGAAGCTGGGCGATTCCGGCAGGAACAGGAAGAACACCAGCGCCAGCACGATCGGCAGCGCGCCCGCGACCACCATCACCGCCTTCCAGCCAAGCACTTCCAGCACCGAGGCGCCCAGGCCGCCGGCCAGGATGCCGCCCACGGGGATGAACACCATCCCGATCGCGATCGCCCGCCCGCGCCGGTTGCGTGGCGTGAATTCGGATATCAGCGCCGCGCCGTTGGGGATTGCCGCACCGATGCCGAGGCCGTCGATGAAGCGCACTGCCATCAACTGTGCCGGGTTGGCGGTGAGCGCGCCCGCGGCCGTCATCAGGCCGAACAGCAACACCGCGCCGATCAGCGCGCCGCGGCGACCAATCCGGTCGCCCAGCAGGCCGCCCATGACGGAGCCGATCGCCACGCCGGTCAGGTTAGCGGCGGCGACGGTGGCGAAGGCGTCCTTCGCTAGCCCCCAATCCTCGATCAGCGCGGGCATCGCGATCCCGAGCGACTGATTCGCCAGGCCGTCTACCGCAAACACCATCGCGAGGAAGGCCAGGACCAGCTTCTGGAAACCGCTCCACTTCGATTCGTCCAGCATATGGGCGAGGTCGCGCGGGGGGCCGCTTGCAAAGCCCGGAGCCGGACCGGCGGATGGCTGCGTTGCCATGATAATGGAATCCTTCTCGGCTCAGGCGTGGATTTCGGGCCGTGCGCTTGCATCGGGCCGGTCGATCGCGCTCCTGGCGAGGAAGCGGGGCGGGGCGGCGTAGGCGCGGGCGGCCAGAAAGGGTTGATAATACCGGAAATAGGCGAGCAGCAACGCGCAGTTGATGCCCAGCTCCAGCGGGCCGGTCAGCAGTTGCCGGGGCGCTCCGGTGATGAACACGTTGAGATAGAAGATCGTGAAGCTGGTCGGCACTTCGAGCACCAGTACCAGGGGCACGAAGCGATTGGTCAGCAGGACGATGCCGATGAGCCCTTCCAACGCCTTGATGCCGGGGAACAATCCCATCGCGCTCAGTGAGGCGATGAAGGGGCCGCCGATCGGATCGGGAATCGCGGGCTGGCCTCCGGCGAACCAGTAGCGCGATGAAGACCAGATCAGGTGCAGTCCGTAATAGATGCGCAGCGCGTCAGTGAGGTGATCGGCCGTGGTGCGCTTGGGGTCCATGCGGCGCAGGACCAACGCGCCGACGACGCCGACGATCGCCGGCAAGCCGAAGAAAATGAACGTGCCGAACGCCGCGAAAAACAGAATGTAGAGCGCGATCGCGCAGGCAACCGCCGCGGGAATCTTGAATGCGTTCGATAGCGGCACCGCGCTCTCCCTCAATTTGACTGGTCGATCCGTCGCAGCGGTATTTGTTGGCCGCGCATCCGTCCGGCTCGATCAGTCGCGATATCCCATTTCCCGGTAATAGCGGGCGGCGCCCGGATGCAGCGGCACGCCGTTGCCATCGCCGACCGTGCGCGGATCGAGCGAATAGGGCCGCGCGAACCATTTGAGCTCGCCCCGTTCGCGGTCGACCGCCTTGGCGATCGCATAGGCGACATCGTCCGGCATATCGTCGCGCGCGAAGATCACTTCGCCCGAGCGCCCGGCGGTGGGGATCGCACGATCGACCCCACGCAGCAGGCCCCAGCGCGCGGTGGCGCGAACCATTCCGACGTTCTTGACCATCTGATCGATCAGCGCCGGGTCGAGGTCGAGGAACTGGAGATCATGGGCCGCGGTCAGCGTGGTCCAGAAAGCCGATTCCGGATTGTTGGCGGGGCTGGCGAGGCTGGAAACCACCACGTCGAACTCGGTGTCCTTGGTGATGTCGTGCATCTGCACGAACGAACCGCCCCAGCTTTCGACCGATGCTTTGTCGAGGCCGTAATAATCGAGCACCGGCATGGCGCTCGGCTGACCGTCGACGATGATCTTGACCGGAAGCTTGCGATCGCGAATCTCGGCAAGACTGTGGATGCCGAGCTCGGGCTTCACGGCCACCAGCAGATAAGTCGGATCCTCGATCCGGGCGATCAGGCGCAGGTTCTTGTAGGGTCCGTCCTTGGCGTAGATGAACTTGCCGCCGTAAGCCCATTCGAACATCGATGCCTCGGTAATCCCGAAGTCTATCGGCGCCTTGATGCGTTGGGTGGTGCCGCGCCTCAAATCGTCCGCGACCAGCGGTGGCGGATAGGCCGCCTTGCCCACGATGCGCGGCCCTTCGGCGCGGTTGCAGTTGCGGCACAGGATGATCTCGTAGCCATCGGGGGCCATGGCCTCCTGCACGAACTCGCCCAGTTCGCCCCACGGACAAGCCTCCGGGCAGGCCGACGCGATCACGAGGCGTTTGGTGCCGAAACCGGTCTTGCCGACGTCTTGCCATTGCGCATCCGGCGCAGGCACGTCCTGCGCAATCGTCGCTTGCCCGGACAGCGCGAACATGGCGGCCGCGATCAGGCCGATGGCCATCGCCAGTCTTCGAATCACACCCGTCTCCCACTCATCCGCTTCCGGCCAGGTCGCCGGCCGCGGTATGACCCATTGGTCTTGTCGGTCGTCATGGCGTCTCAAGCGCCATTGCTATAAAAAATATTATACCTATCCGTGGGGACGTCAACCGGGCTTTTGTCGCAGCCGAGGTGCGCAATGGCGGGAAATGACGACTTCGCTGAAAGCCGGTCGACTAAGCGATAAAGGCTGGATCTGCGCCTTGAGGCTGAACCTCTTCGCCGGTCTCGGCCGCGTTTTCATCGGCGATCAGGCCGGCGAGCATGCGGCGGGCCGAAACCGGCGCGGCGTCGGTCGCGAGCAAGATCGGGTTCAGCTCGTTGATGTCGCTGATCGCGCCCATGTTCTGCTGGACCATCTCGATCATCGGCTCATCCTGCTGGCCGAAGGCCATGTGGAAGAAATCGAGCAGGGCATCATCGACTTCCTGCTCGCCCAGCCGCCGGTTGCGGCCGTTGATGAAGAAGTAGTGCGAGGTGAACTCGGTTTCCGGCGTGATGACGTGGAGCTGCGGGATGTGGATGCCGCTTTCCCGATCCTGCTCCAGATCCCAGCTGCCGAGCGCGAAATCCAGCATGGCGGGCGGGTGCCAGGTCATGGTTGTGTCGGTGATGACCTTGGTCTTCGGGTCCATCCCGAACAGCCCGACGTGCGCGGACGAAGGGCCGAGACCTCTGCGAAGGCGATGGTTGACGATCGACCGCTCGCGCCGTTCCAACCGCTGACTGGTGGCGGCGAGCAATTCCTCCGCCGTGTAGTTCCCGCCGCTGAACTGCGGATGCAGGAAGGCCGCGTGGCTGAGGTCCAGCAGGTTGTCGACCACCAGCTCGTAATGGCCGGCGACGTGGAGCAGGCCTTGCACGAGGCCGTATTCGTCAGGCTTCTCGAGGAACTCGATCCGCGGGAACAGTGCCGGGTCGGCCTGATCCGGATCGCCGGGCCAAAACCAGATCATCCCGTAGCGTTCCATCACCGGCCAGCTGCGGATGTTGGCGGCGCGCAACGGGCCCTTGGTCTTGGAGTGGGGGTTGTAGACGCACTCGCCCAGCTTGTTGAAGCGCAGGCCGTGGTAAGGGCACTCGATCGCGTCGTCGATCATTCGGCCGGCGGAGAGCGAAGCGAAGCGGTGGGGGCAGCGATTGGCGATCATGCCCGGTTCGCCGTTGCCGTCGCGCCAGATCACGATCTTGTGCTCGATCAGCGTTCGCGCCAGCGGTGCTTCGCCCACCTCGTGCGAATATGCGGCAGCGTACCAGGCGTTCTTGAGGATCGAAAGCACGGCTGACTCCATTATTGGTAGGCAAAATTGTATATCGAAATGAAGCGACGCTGTCACCTTTTTGGGGTGGCTGTGGCTACAGGTCGAGCACCAGCTTGTCGGTCAGGGCGCCCGAGCAGCAGATCATCATCACTTTGCCCTCGGCCCGCTCGCGCGGGGTGAGGACGGCGTCGAAATGATCGGGGATTCCCGCGATCACCCGGGTTTCGCATGCGCCGCAGGTGCCTTGCTCGCAACTCGAACTGGTGGGGATTCCGGCGTCGCGGATGGCGTCGAGGATCGTCTCGCCGGGTGGCACGACGACGGTCACGCCGGAGCGGGCGAGCTCGACCACGATGCTCCCGTCGGGGAGGTCGCCGGGCGGGGATGAGGAAGCGTCCATGCAAACTATCTTAGCGGTAAGATACATTGACTCGCGCCGAGTGCAACCATACGTAGCCCCCTCCAAGGCGGGAGCACTCCTCTGTCAAACGATCTCACAACCGATGTCCTCGTAATCGGCGGCGGCTCCGCCGCCACCCGGGCGGCGCTCGAAGCAGCGGGGGCCGGCGCCAAGGTTCTCCTCGTCGATAAGGGCGAAGTTGGTGAAAGTGGCTCCAGCCCCCACGCACTCGTCGGCTTCAGTGTTCCGCTGCTCGATGAAGAAGATACGCCCGAACTGTTCATCGAGGACTGGGTAAAAGCAAGCGGCGGAATTTGCGACCGCGACCTCGTCGCCCAATGCGCCAAGCACGGTCGCGAAATTGCCGAAGATCTCGAACGCCGCGGCGTCGAATTCATCGCCAATGCCGACGGTAGCTGGTTCATTTCCAAGCGTGCTGGCCATTCGAGCCGGCGCACGCTGATGGCCAAGGGCCATGGCAAGGGCGTGCATGCCAACGTCATCCTGCCGATGCGCAAGGCGCTGGAGCAGGAAGGCGTGACATTGTGCGAGAACACCATGATCACCCGCCTGCTGCTCGAAGGTGACCGGGTGGCCGGCGCTTATGCGGTGGGTGCCGATGGCGATCCTTTCGTCATCCGCGCCAAGGCGGTGGTGCTGGCCTCGGGCGGGGTCAACCGGCTCTATTCTATCCTGTGCGAGGAAGTGGTTGAGCATCATTGCCGCACCACCGGAGATTCCTATGCACTGGCCTTTCATGCAGGCGCGCCGCTGATCGACATGGAATTCGCTCAGTTCCGCGATTCACCTCCTGCCGGGCCTATCTTCGGCGCACATTACCTCAATGCCAACGGCGAGCGGATCATGGAGAAATACGATCCGGAGAATCTCGAATGCGCTCCGCGCTACATGATGGCGCGCGCGGTCTACACCGAGAATTTCGAAGGGCGCGGGCCGGTGGTATGGCACGTCGAGGAAGGGCAGATCGCTCGTTCCCGCGCGCCTGTCGGGGCCTATGAGGCCGGGCAGCAGGTCGAGATCACGCTGATGTTCCAGCGTCTGATGGGCGGCGCGCGTATCGACGTGAACGCGGCGACCGCGATCGAGGGCTTGTACGCGGCCGGCGAAGCCTCAGGAGGCGTGCTCGGCGGCGACCGCATGCAGGGCTGCGGGTTCCTTGAGACCCAGACTTTCGGTGGCATCGCCGGACGCAACGCGGCGGCGTTCGCGAAATCGAGCGATCTGGCGGCGATCGACGACGGTGCCGTCTCGGCCGAATGCGAACGGCTTGCCGCGGTCGGCGGCGCGGTCGACCCAGCCTCGCTGGTTGAGCGCATCCAGACCATCATGTGGAGCCGCGCGGGCGTGGTTTCCAACCGCGAGAAGCTCGAGAACGCGATTGCCGAGCTCGAGGCGATCGAGGAGATCGCCGCGCGCGACATCGATATGTCCGACATCGTCGCCGCAGAGGAAGTGCGCAATCTCGCATTGGCGGCGAGGCTGGTCGCCACCGCTAAGCTCGCGCGCGAGGAAACCCGCAGCGGGCACGGCCGCACCGATTTCCCTCAGATGGACAATGCCTGGGTCCGTCACGTCCGGCTCCGCCGCGCGAGCGAGGATAGAATCGAGGTGGACACAATCCCGGTTCAGGAAGACGTCCAAGCATGAGAGGTTGAGCCAGGAGGGCGACGATATGGCCATCCCAGACAACGCCGAGCCCATTTTAGGCAGCGGCGTCATTATGCATTTGACGGTGCTGGTAGGGCGGCTTCTTCTGGGATTGCCCTTCCCGGTTTTCGGGGTGATGAAGTATCGAAATCTTGAGGGGATGAGCAGCTACGTTGAAAGCGCCGGTTTGCCCGGTGAGATGATCTATGTAGTCATTCCGTTTCAAATCCTGTGCGGACTCGCAGTCTGGTTCGGCTACAAGACGCGCTGCGCCGCCTTCGCGCTTGCCGGGTTTTGCATCCTCGCCGCATCGTTTTATCACAACAGTCTCGATGACGTCGGCGAATTGGCCTTTTTTACGAAAGATTATGCAACTGCCGGTGGCTTTTTGTTGCTTTGGAAGTGCGGGCCGGGCAAATATTCGCTCGACGCCTGGTTGGAATCGCGCAAGCAGTTTTCCTAGGTAAGGTCCTGCTCGATTGAATGCAGGAGGTTGCGCAGAAAACGATTGCCGTCTATTCGGTCCGGTCGATTTAGCAAGGCCATAAGGTTTTTCTCATCTTGGACGACATGCTCCATCGTCGACTGTGTTACGTCTTTACCTAGTTCAGTGATTTCGATCAGCAGCGAGCGCTGGTCGCTTGGATGTGATACGCGGCGGATGAGGCCGCGCCGTTCCAGCCTGCGGGCAAGGCCGGTGAGTCCTCCCGATGTTACCGGAACGTATCGGCCCGCGAGGTCGGTGGGCGCGCAGCGATGGGGCGGTCCTGTACGCATCAAACCGGCTAGCAGCCGAAACTCATTATCCGACAATCCCGCGCTCTTAAGAGTCGATGCTGTCCGGTGTCGCAGCCTATCGTCGATGCGAGCAATACGGGCGGCGATGGCTCGAATGTCTCGGTCCAATCCTGGAATCACCGAGGCCCACTCGTCGACGAGTCTGTCGACGGCTGCATCGAGCCGTTGCTCATGGCCGGCGGCTCGGAGCGCCGCGATGTCACCGGCGTTGTCATCGGGCACGTGTTCCGCTGATCTCGTACCGGATTCGGTCGTACCGGCGAAACTGCCTGGCGATGACGTGGACGGTGAAATGGGCAAGCCGGGCCTCCGCAATCGTTCCAAGTCTGGGTTAGGGACGTTTGAATATCCGAACAATCCAGAGATTGCCGACTGCCCCTCTCATGTACCATCCTTCTCGCATTCAGGGCCGAGAACGTAATGTGGCGCCGTCAGACCAAATGCACCGATGGCGGTGTAATGAGGGAAGGGCAGGTATGAGGTGAGCGCGGGGACATACTGGCGATAGTTGCGTCGACCGGAGACGAGTTACGGTCAGACTGACAGCACCGCCACCTAGTCTTCACTGTCAGCTACTGGGCTGCCAACCGCGAGGCAGAACCGCGGGGTTGCGCGGTCCTTGGCGGTACAAATCGTACCCCGCACGGTTTCTCTGCCCCACTAATCGACAATTCTCGGCACCTCGATTGGAGGTACGTAAAGATCAACGGCGAGCAGCATACCTACGGCGCGCAGTCGATCGCCAAGGCGAGATACTGGAGTCATTCGTAACGAAGAAACGGGACAAAACCGCGGCTCTGGCATTCCTAAAGAAGGCTTTGAAACGCCACGAAAGGGCCGAGGCCATCGTCACGGGCGGCCTGCGATCATACCCCGCCGCCATGCGTGACCTGGGCAACCTGGATCGGAGAGAGATGGGGCGTTGGTTGAACAACCGGGTTGAGAACAGTCACCTTCCCTGCGAAGACGAGAGCGGGCAATGCTACGCTTCCGGCGAATGAAGAAGGCGCGGTCGGACTGACAATGCCCGCTGCTTATCCGGTGCGGCTTCCTTTCTCCCCACGGTTCATTTTGCTTCAGCCGGATAATGTTCGGCGAGGTAGCGCACCACGGCTGCTTCCTCTTCCGGTGACAGGTCAGTGCCCTTGTTCATCATGTCGACGACGGTGTCCGCCCAGGCCAACGCCGTCTTGCGTTGCGTGGTGACCTGCTGAATTCCATGACACGCAGTGCAACGCTGCTGGACCAGCGTTGCCCCATCGAGCGATGCCGTTCGAGCCGGCAGAGCTGCCTGGGCCGCAGGCGCAGGCCGTGTCCCCGGTGTCGCTTTCACAGGAGCCCTGGAGGCATTCGAAAGGGACGGCGCTGCGGCCCGAGCGGTCGAAACAGGTCGGGCGTTTGGCGCAGGGGTGCGCAGCGCCGGCTGGGCGTTTGCGCCGGGGCTGTACATTGGCATGTTGCCTGCCACTTGCGAGCGCAGCTTGTAGATCGTGTCCGAGCTGGTGATGAAGACGGTCTTGCCGTCTTCGCCGAAGGCAAGGTTTGCAGTCTGCGCCGGCATCCTGATGAAGCCCAGCACCTTGCCCTGCGGCGTGAGAATACGAATGCCGCCGGGCCCCGTGGCCCATAGGTTGCCGGCAGAATCGATTTTGAGCCCGTCCGGCCCGCCCACGCCGTCATTCTCCGTGTACGTGATCAGGGCGCGCCCGTTCGCCACTGTTCCGTCGGGTTGGATGTCGTAGGCCATCAACTTCATGTCCGGCCCGTAATTGTTGACGTACAGCGTCTTGCCGTCTTGCGAGATGGCGATGCCGTTGGGCAGGCCGAGGTCGGTGATGACGGCGGTAACTTTCCCGTTGGCATAGCGGTATACGCCGTTGAAGGTCTGCTCTTTGGCCGGATCGTCATCCCCCTTGAGCAGGCCGAAGGGAGGATCGGTAAACCACAGGGAGCCGTCGGGCGCGAAGACGAGGTCGTTCGGGCTGTTGATCCGCTTGCCCTTATAGGACGTGATCACGGGCTTGGGCACCATGTCCGGGCCAAGGCGCGAAATGGCCCGGCCGCCCTGCTGGACCATCAGGACCGAGCCGTCCTTGTCCGGCACCATGGCGTTGGGACCGAGGTTCGACCCGGCCGGCATTTTCGGGTATCCGCCGGCATGCGGGATCAGCACCTGTTTCTGGCCCTCAGGCGTAACCGCATAGACGGTGTCTCCCTGCAGATCCGAGAACCACAGCCGCCCGTCGCGCCACATCGGCCCTTCGGTGAAGACGAAGCCATCGGCCACCTTTTCCAACCGGGTGCCGGGCGCGATAATGGCATTAATTGCTGGATCGACGCGCTCGATGACCGGCTGTGCGGCAGCATTGCGCTCGGCGAGTGCGAACACGGTAACTTCGTCCGACGTGGGCACGGAGCCTGCCACCCCACCGGTAGCGACCGCCGCCACGTATTGGCGGCCGGATTTGCCCTGATAGGTGATGGGGGTCGCATAAATCGACGCCGGGAGCTTTACCTCCCAAAGCATCTCGCCCGTCCGGCTGTCGAAGGCGCGGAAGCGGGAATCGTCGGTCCCGCCAACAAAGGTAACACCGCTGGCGGTGGTGATCGGCCCGCCCAGGCTCGGGCGTCCGGTGTTGCGAAGGCTTTCGGGCAGGCTGTCGCTGATGCCCAGGGTCTTGCGCCAGGCGATCGTGCCCTTGTTGACGTCGACCGCCACCAGCTCACCCCACGGGGGCTGCTGACAGGGGATGCGGGTCTTTTCGTCCCAGAAATACCGATAGCCGCCCTTTTGAGCGTAGTTGCCGTCGGCCGTTTGCTCGAGCTGCTGGGGACTGGCGAGGCTGTTCGTGTTTACGATGAAATATCCCAGGTCGGGATCGAACGTGCCGCCGCCCCAATCGACACCGCCAAAGCTGCCGGGGAAGAACGCCACAGCCGAGTCCGTCCGCAACGGCTGGAAAGCCTTGCTCTCGACGATGTTCCATTCCTTGACCAAGGCGAAGCAGGCGGCGGCCGCTTCGGGCGTCAGGCGGTTGAGCTCCGACATCGCGAACGAAAGGCGCGTTAGAGGCGGTGGCGCGGCAGGCATGGGCTGGGTGGGCCACACGTGCTCGTTCGGCACGTCGGTATCAGTCGGGACGGGAACTTCAGTCACGTCGTAGATCGGCTTGCCGGTCACGCGATCGAGCAGGAACAGGATCGCCGTCTTGTTCATCGCCGCGATGGCGGGGATCTTTTTCCCGTCACGCGTGACTTCCACCAGGGACGCCGTAGGTGCATCGACATCCCAGATGTCGTGATGCGCGGTCTGGAAATGCCACAGGTACTTGCCTGTCATGGCTTCGACCGCGACGATGGAATTGCTGTAGAGATTTGTCCCCGGGCGATCGCCGCCCCAGCGGTCGTAGGTTGGCGCGCCGATGGGGAGGTAGACGATGCCGCGATCGACGTCGGCTACGGGCGTGGTCCAGACATTGACCCCCGATCGCCCCTTCCAGCTATCGCCGCCCCAGGTCTCGTGTCCCGGTTCACCCGGTTGGGGGATTGTATGGAACGTCCACACCAGCTTGCCAGTGCGCGCATTCCAGGCGCGCACGTCGCCCGAAGGCCCCTTGACCGGCGCTTCCTGGACGCGCGATCCGGTGATGATCAGATCACCCACGATCAGCGGCGGTGAACTCATGCCGAGGCCCGCCTCGTCGTAGGTCATCCCGTTCAGCACGGCGGGCGTCTTCATTTCCACGATGCCGTTGGTCCCGAACCCGGCGACGGGAGTTCCCGTCCCGGCGTCGAGCGCAATCAGCTTTCCGCGACGGGTGCCGAAAACGATTTCAGGCTTGGCGCCCTTGCTGCCGGGCCAGTATTCGACGCCCCGGGTTGCGGGCCGATCGTTGTCGGGGACCGCATAGCTCCAGATTTCCTGCCCGGTCTCGGCATCAAGCGCGACGACGAAGCCGTAAGGGGTCGGCACGTACATCACGCTGTCCACCACGAGGGGGGTCGCCTGGGAGGGGAAGAAGCGGGAAGTCTGTCGGGGGGTGTCGCTCGGGTGAGCGGCCTCGGGCGGGGGCGCGCTCCCCGCATCATCCCCCCGCATGTGATATGTCCACACCTTTTGCAGGGTGGCGACGTTTGTCGGATCGATCTGGGTCAATGGCGAATGGCGCGCACCGCCCGCGTCCCGGCCATAGGAAGACCAATCGCCGGGGGAGGGAGTATCGGCCAGGACCGGCACCGCCATGCCAACTGCCGCGGCAACCGCCGTTCGGAGAAGCAAACGACCCACAGACTTCATCGACGCGTACCTCTCTCGGCAACTGCTTGTGCTTCCGCCCACGCGGCCTTCGTCTCCAAATCGCGCGCGACCCCGATCACAAGGAATTCCAGTGGCGCGCTGCCCCCCTTGATCGAGCGAACCTGATTGAGATCGACCGGGATGGCGTCGCCGGCCTTGATCGTGGCGTTTTCGCCCTCGACCGAGAATGTCCCGTCGCCGGAGATGACGTAATAGACCTCGCTGATCGAGCCATCGCGTTTCGGTCCCACAGACGCTCCGGGCGGTATCACGAGATGATCGACATAGGCCCACGGCGTCGAGAAGACGGTCGGATCGAGCGCCCGGCGATACTGGACAGTGCCGGTCCCGTCGTCCTTGCTCTCCACCGGCTTCAACAGCGCCTTGTCGAGGTGGAAGTTGATGAACTGAGGCACCGGATCGAGCGCCGCGCCGGCCCGGTCGTCACCGAGATTGAAAGCGTCGTAACGCTTGGTCATCCCGACGTTGATATTGAGCCATTGCAGCGGCTTGTCTGACGAATTGTACAGCCCGTGCGCGCTGCCCATCGTGTCCGGAACACCCGCCGGCCCCGCGATCCTGGACGTGCGGCCGTTGACGGTGAACTCACCCTCACCATCGAGAATAACGAACATCTCCTCGCACTGGTTGTGGAAATGCTGGCCGATGCCGGACTTGGGCGGAATCACGCCGCGATGGAGAAAAAGGAAGTTCGTGCTCAGCGCATTATTGCCCAGCAACTGCTCGAACTTCATCGAACCCGCACCGTCGTGCACTGCGGTCAGATCCCGATAAGCTTGTGTGTCGGTGTGCGCGATGCGCTTTTCCAGCGGCACGTATTTCGTGGGTGTCGATTGCGCCTGCACGCTCGCCGGCAAGGCTAGCATCCCCGCCGCCACAAATATCATTGCCAGCTTCACGATCGGGCCCCTCTCACCACTTAGCTCTCTCGTCAGTCCCGACAGCGGGCCGCAAGATTTTTGGATTTTCCCGCCTTATAAGATGTGCAGGGCACTCCAATCCGTAAGATGCGGTCGCGGCCTTGTCACCACTTGCCGCAAAGTGGTCAATCCCATCGAATTAGTTCGCTCGCAGCCCAGTTCGTGGCGGGCGGCGCCGGTAGCTTAATACCGGCTTTGCGCCGGGTATTTGCAGCGGTGGCTTGTTCCAAGGAAATCGAATGGTAATCAGCGACTGACCGCTACTTGCCTGATGGGAGCTTGGTGGCCGCCTCGTGCAATTCGGCGCTGGTGCGCTGTCAATGAAAACTGGATTGCGTAAGGGAGACAGCCTCGATGTCACAGCTTAACCGCGCGGTTCTCATCCTTATGCCGGTACTCGCGCTCGCCGCCTGTTCGGGCAATTCGGCACCCGATGCCCAGACGTCGCCTGAGACGGCCGCGAGCGCGGACGGCGCCGAGGCTTCCCCGACGCAGGTGGTCGAGAACCACGTCAAGGCGATGAAGACCGGCGACCTCTCGGCGATCATGAGCGACTATGCCGACGACGCGGTTGTGATCGCGCCGGAAGGGCTCGTGAAGGACCAGATGCCGGCTACGGGCCCCGGTGTGTTCTCGGGCGCGGAAGACGCCAAGAGGGTGTTCGCCACGCTTGCCGCGCCAGACAATCTCGATGCCATCAAGGGCATGGAAACGCGTGTCGAGCCCAAGGGTGAGGACGTCGCGTTCCTCTACTGGACCCAATTTAAAGGTCAGCCGAACGAAGTCTCCGGCCGCGATGTCTTCGTTGTGCGGAATTCCAAGGTCGTTTTTCAGGACATTATTCCGGATTCGAAATAAGTTCATCCTCCTCGAACGGAAGCTTGTCGGTCGCGCGACCAGACCATTCAGTACGGTGCCTGGCCTCTTCGTACCTGTGACGAACGGCGACGATCCATCGGTCGCTACATGACCGCCAATGTCCGCATCCGCCAGTGACTGGAGAATGGCATGAGAAATCGGCGCGATCACACGGCAGCGGGCATGAGGATTGGTGTCTCCCTGTTGTTTGCTGCAGCAGCAGTGATCGCGCCGGTTCCCGCTTGGGCCAGAACCGGCGTCGATGTGTGGGGAAAGATGGCCGATGGACGTGCAATCCATCGCTTTACCATCACCAACGCGTCGGGCGCCCAGGTCTCGATCATGGAACTCGGCGCGGCAGTAACCGCCGTCGTGGTTCCCGACCGCGATGGCGAGTTGGCAGATGTTGCGCTCGGCTACCATGCGCCGCTCGACTACGTTACGAACAATTCACCGCAGTTCGGGCTTGTCATCGGGCGATACGCCAACCGCATTGCTGGCGGAAAATTCACGCTCGACGGCACCGAATACAAGTTGGCCACACAGGGACGAAGTCCGTCGACCATGCACGGCGGTCCCGAGGGTTTCGGCACACGGCTCTGGAAGGGCATTGAGGTTCACTCGCCCCAAGGTGACGGAGTGCAATTCCAACTCGTCAGCGACGATGGAGACCAGGGGTTCCCGGGCTCGATGGTCGCAACTGTGACGTATGTGTGGACGGAGAACAACGATCTGCAAATCGACTATTACGCAACTACAACAAAGCCCACGGTCGTGAACCTGACCAATCACAGCTACCTCAACCTGGCGGGGGCCGGCAACGGCGACGTGCTGTCGCAGCAGCTAACCATCGATGCCGATTATTACATGGAGGCGCTTCCGGATAACACTCCGACAGGGCAAATCCTCAAGGTGGAAGGCACGCCGTTCGACTTCAGCAAGGGTAAGCCTGTCGGGCAGGATATCGACGCGAACGATCCGCAGATGGTGGCGAACCGGGGCTACAACGTTCAATACATCGTGCGGCGATCGACTGTCCCTGGGCAGGTTGCCGAAGCTGGTCGCCTCTACGATCCTGGCTCGGGCCGCGAGTTGCGCATTCTGACCACCGAGCCCGGGGTGTTTCTATACACGGCCAATTTCATAAGTACGGAGCGGGTAATGAAGGGCGGCGTACGCTATCCCCTGCGCGCCGGTGTCGCGCTGGAGACGCAGCACTTCCCTGATTCTCCGAATTGGCCGCACTTTCCGCGCACGACGCTGATGCCCGGCCAGACATTCCACAGCCGCACGATCTTCGATTTCGGCGCTCGCTAAAGAAGTTGTCGTTGATCGCCGGTAAGCTTGGCGCTTCGTTGCGCTCCGGATTCCGTTATGGGTTATACCCGGTCGTGATCGTGCAAGGCTGGAAGATTCGCTTGCGCCTGCTCGAAACGGTACTTGAAAAAGGACGGCCGCGATCTTCGTCTGAAGACTTCCTCCAGGCCGCGATGTTGTTGGATAGCGGCGCTGTCAGACCAATTGCACTGGTTGGTCCACGAGCGAGGGATGGGTAGGGTGGCGCATGCCACGACCTCGCAAACCAGCCAGCCCGTTCCGCTATTTTAACTCATCTCCTGAGGTGATCCGCCTCGTGGTGATGATGTACGTCCGGTTCCCACTATCGCTACGGAACGTCGAGGATCTGCTGTTCGAGCGCGGTATCGACATCTGCCAAGAGACCGTACGCCAGTGGTGGAACCGGTTCGGCCCGATGTTCGCCGGCGATATCCGCCGGCAGCTCGTCGGCCGCATGCAGGGCTTCCGGCAATGGCGGTGGCACCTCGACGAGATGTACGTGAAGCTCAACGGCGAGAGGTCTACCTATGGCGGGCGGTCGACCAGGAGGGCGAGATCCTCGAGAGCTATATCACCAGGACCCGCGACCCATTTCAACTCCGAACGTCACCTCGTCGATCGCCAGACCTACAAAACCCGCCGTTCGGCTGCCCTCGCCGAGTGGCAATCGCTCATGACCTGAAGCGTGCCCGCCAAAGGGGCGAACTCTGCCAAGTGGAGACGAGTTGCGATCGGACTGACACCACCCAGGCCAACCTCGTGCGGTTAGTTTGCCAGTACCCGTTGGGCCCTTAATCGAGACTGGAGGAAAATCAGGGGGCACGTCACCGGCGCTAGCCAAGCCTGATTCCGGGTGGCGAAATGCCCGCGAATTGAGACTGCGGCGCGGTGCTCGATCAATTTAAGTCCTCAATGCGGTGCATCGGAGTGCCGGTGCCACCGCGGATTGCGATTTCGGCTCTGCAAGAAGCCAATCGCCGGGACCGAGATGTGAGAGAGGAAAGGATGATGGCGAGAGCAACCGGGTGGCGGCTTCTACTGGGGGCGATGTCGCTTGTTCCGATCGCGATGCCGGGTCAGGCGCAGGTGGGGGGCGCTGCGCACGAAGCGGCGTGTTCGAGGACACGTTCACCAGCGCCCTGATAATCGTTAAGAACGACAAGATCGTTTATGAGCGCTATCGCAACTTCACCAACGACCAGACCGGATTTTCTTCGATGTCGGTTGCCAAGTCGCTGACCTCAATCTTGATCGGCATCGCCGTTGATCAGGGCGCGATCAAATCGCTCGATCAGCAGATCACCGATTACATTCCGGAGCTGAACGGATCCGCCTATGACGGCGTGACCATCCGCGATGCGCTCGACATGAAGACCGGCGTCGACCGCTCGGATTCGGACCAGCTCAAGCCAGGAACGGTCGAGGCCAGCCGTCGTGAGCAAATGTTGGTACGTAACCAGCGTCCGATGGTCGACGAAGCGTTCATGGTCAAACGCAAGGCGGAGCCGGGCAAGACCTTCGACTATTCGACGCTCAACGTGACCGTTCTGGGCTGGGTTCTGGAGCGGGCGACGAAGCAGCCGATCACGGATTTCACGAGCCGGTCGTTCTGGCAGCCTCTGGGTGCGGAGTCTTCGGCTTACTGGACCACAGATGGACCGGGCGCCAAGGGCCGACCCAACACCGGATTCGGGTACAACGCCACGCTGCGCGATTACGCGCGGGTTGGGCAGATAATGCTGCACAACGGCCAAGCCAATGGCCGGCAGATCGTCTCCGAGAAGTGGGTTCAGGATTCCACCGGGGGCCCGCATCCGCGAGTCTCCTCGACCCAGTCGACCGGTTATCAATACCTGTGGTGGACGGTGCCGGGGGAGCCGGCGTACGCAGCTCAGGGCCTGGCCGGGCAGTACATCTTTGTTGATCCGGCAACGAACACCGTGATCGTCAAGCTCAGCTACGTCCCTCTGAACGAGAAGGGGCAGCACGCCGGAGCGGAAGCCATGGCCTTTATGAGGGCAGCCTCCAAATGGAAGCCGGACTAGGGTCCGCCTATTGGCTGCCTACCGGCGGCGACCCACGGTATCCTACGCATCGCCGAATTCCTCGAGCGAGGTGATCTGCGCGCCGATGGCGCGGGCGGTGCGGCGCAACGCCGAAGCGTAGTGGTCCATGTCGGGCTCCGCGACGGCGCGTCGGAAATAGGTGATGCCAATGGTGGCGGCCACTCTGTCGCCGACGAAGATCGGCACTGCGATCGTACCCGAATTGCAGGGTTCGGTAATCGGATCGCGCGTCGCATAGCCTTGCTTGCGGGCGCGCTCGACGCGCCAATCGAGCCAGCCTTGCTCTCGTGTGGTCAAGAGGTCGCTCTCGCCTTCGCCTATCATGGCGCGCAAGGTTTCACGCTCTGATTCCGGGCAGAATGCGTAGTAGGCCAGCCCTAGCCCATTGGAAAACAGGCTGAGCCGCATGTTGAGCGTGGCGTGGAAAGGCGAGATCGAGCTGTCGCTGATCGTGCTGAAGCGGATGACCACCGAATCTCCGTCCAGCATCGCCACGCCCACCGGCCAGTGCAGTTCTCGGGTGAGAGCGATCGCCCAGGGCCGCGCCGCCTCCACGACCAGCGGATCGCCGTGGAAGCCACAACTCAGCGACTGCACGCGCATCGTCACGCAATAACCGTTCTGGCGGGAATCCTTGGTCACGTAACCAGCCTGCATCAGCGTCGCAAGCATGCGCACCACCGTGGGCTTGGGCAGTCCGGTATCTTGGTGCAGTTGGCCGACAGTGCTCCATGCGCGGCGGTTCATCAGTTCGAGGAGGGTAAATGCGCGCGAGACGGATTTTATCGAGTTTCCCGATGCGTTGGACGCGGGGCGCTCGTTCGCTGCAGAGTCGACACAGCAGTCATCGGATCGCCGGCACTCATTGTCTTGAATCGTATCGCCGAGCAGTTCTGCATCGAATGGGGTCATGACCGATGGTTCCCTACTTGAACCCGAACAAGCGGGATGGATTGTCCCACAGAACGCGCCGCAGGTCTTCATCGTTACCGAGGACGTCGGCAAGATAGGCGAGCTCCGGGCCATAATCGATCCGTCGATTCGCGCGCACGAACGGCCAATCCGACCCCCACAGGCAGCGCTCTGGCGAGAACGCGTCGATCAGGGCGCCCACTAGGCGGTCGCAGTTTCGATAGGGCGGCGGGCCCGAGGCCATTCGGAACACCGCCGAGAGCTTGATGAAGGCTTGCCCCTCGCGCCCAAGCGCGAGCATTTCGGCGAAGCCGGGCTGTTCCACGCCGAGCGTAGGATCGGGTCGGCCGCAATGGTCGATGATCACCGGCAATTGGGCCGCCCGTAGAATCGGCAGGGCGGGTATGATCGCGTCGCCCGCGTAGTGTACCTGCACGAGCCACCCCGCTTCCCGCGCGATCGAAAGCGCGCGCTCGCCCGGCTGCCCGAATAGCGACGGGCTGGTCGGAAAATCGAGGTTGAAACGGATGCCGCGCACGCTGGCGCCGACAAGCTCCGCGACCTCGCGATCGTCGGCGTCTTCAGCCAGCAGCGCGATGCCGCGAAAGCGGTCCGGCTGCTGACGGAGAACGTGCAGCAAGTAGCTGTTGTCGGTACCGTAGCCCCCCAGAGGATTGACCAGGACCGCGTGCGTGATGCCGTGACTATCGAGGACCGCGCCGAAATGTTCCACGCTGCCGAGTTCGTTGGGATGCAAATCGAAAGCAGAGCCGCCGCCGATCGGCTGGACGGCACGATCGAAGCAGTGCGCATGGCAGTCGACTCTCCCGGCCACTGTCATGGCACGGCGTCGAATCCGTAGAGCCGCGCAGGGTTTTCGACCAGCATCAGCGTTTGCACCGCCTGCTCCGGCGCCATCGCCGGCACGAGCTGGACTAGGTCGTGCTCGTCGACATCCGCCGCCAGGTTGGGATGGGGAAAGTCGGTGCCCCACAGGATCCGGTCGGGACGGAGGGACACCAATTTCCTCGCAAAGGGCAGGGCGTCGGCATAGGGATGCGGACACATGCGCTCAGCGCCGGAGAGTTTGATCCACGCGCCTTCGAGCTCCATCAATCGCAACAGTTCGCGAAACGGTGGCTGGTCGAGGGCGAGGGCTGGATCGAGGCGGCCCATATGATCGATGACGAAGGGCAGCGGCAGCGCCTCAATCGTCTCGCCGAGTGCGAGAATATCTTCGCCGCGCAGGTGCAGCACGACATGCCAGCCCAATTCGGACGCGCGCGCGATGGCGCGCTCGAAGACGGAAGGATCGGGATATCCGCCCAGTGACGTTACAAAGTTGAAGCGAATGCCGCGCACGCCGGCGTCGTGCATTAGGGCTAGTTCGCGATCGCTTGTCTCGTCGTCGATTAGCGCTACGCCTCTCCAGGCTTCGGGGTGCCAGGCGAGAGCATCTAGCAACGCGCTGTTGTCGGTGCCGTGCGCGCTTGCTTGGACCAGCACCGCGCGTTCAATCCCGAGGCGTTGGTGGAGCGCGGCGAGCGTTTCCTTGGGACTGTCGGTGGGGTCGTACTTGCGTCCAGGCGAGAAGGGAAAACGGCCCTGCGGCCCGAAGACATGGCAATGTGTGTCGCAGGCGAGCGGGGGCAGCCGGAAAGTCGCCTCCGTTCGCCCTGGCAGTTCCGCTGCCTCAGCCATGTATTACCCTCCTCTCTCCATCCTGCGAGAGAGTAAGGGCATACGAAGCACTTCGCGGGACAAAATGGCGCCGTTTCGCGATACGAAACGCGCGTCCCGACGGCTCGCGAGGACGGCAGCGCTCGTTTTCAACGCCAGCATGAAGAGCGCCTTCGTCCCGTCGATCGACTGCCACGCGCATATCTACACTCGCGAGATGCTTCTGGCGCCCGATGCCTGGCACCGGCCTGAAGGCGAGGCCGGCCTCGCGCAGCTGTCGGAGCAACTCCAAGCGGCCGGCGTCGCGCGCTGCGTGCTGGCTGCAGCGAGCATCTATGGTGACAACAACGACTACGCGCTGGCCGCATGCGCAGCCGACCAGCGGCTTCGCACGACGGTGATCGTGCGGCCCGGCACCGGCGTCGAAGCGCTTCGCGTCATGCGGGAAGCGGGGGCCGTCGGCATCCGCCTGCAGCTGCGCAACAAGCCGCTGCCCGACTTGCGAAGCACCGGATTTCGCGGCCTTCTGCGCGCTGCTGCCGATCTCGGTTGGCACGTCGAATTGCACGACGACCTGCATCGGCTGCCCCCGCTGATCCGCGAGTTGGAGTGCCAGGGCATGCCCGTGGTGGTCGATCATTTCGGTCGGCCCTCGACGATGGACGACCTCACCGGCGACGATTTCGGCGCCTTGCTGGCGGCGGTCGATCGCGGACGGTGCTGGATCAAGATATCGGCGGGCTTCCGGCTCGCGTCCGCCGCGCTGGCACGGGCCGCCTCCGACCGGCTGCTGACGTCGTGTGGGACAGCGCGCCTGCTGTGGGGCAGCGACTGGCCTTTCGCGGCATTTGAAGGGCGCGTCGATTATTCCCAGGCCCTTGCCGACTTCGCCCAGCAAGTGCCCGTCGCGCTGCAACGCGCGGAGATGGACCGCACCGGAAACGCCTTCTACTTCAGCTGAGGTCCGTGCGTTTCGGATGGCGAAACGCGACGAAATGCGGGCATCGCTTGCCGTCCGCTTAGGCAACATCCCCGTGGAACCGCGGGGCAAGGCTGAAACGCGGCACACAGCGTTGTGCGAGGGAGAGGAATGGCGAAAGATGGGGCAAGCAGATTCATCGATCTGTCCGTTGATTCCGATTTCAAGCGGGGCATCTTCAATGCGATCATAGCCCCCAGACCGATTGGCTGGATCAGTACCGTTGATCGCAAGGGGCGCGCCAATCTGGCACCCTATTCCTACTTCAATATCGTCTCCAGCTTTCCGCCGATCCTGGCGTTTTCGTGCAACACACCGGAAGACCGCGCGGAAAAGGATACGCTGACCAACGTGCGTGCGACGCGCGAGTTCGTCCACAACATGGCCAGCCTCGACCTGATCGAGGCGGTCAATGCGAGTTCCACGCCGCTGGAGTCCGGGGAGGACGAGTTCGCCTTTGCCGGGCTGCGCAAGGCGCCGAGCGTGCACGTCGCCCCTCCGAGGGTCGCCGATTCCCCGGCCAATCTCGAGTGTCGCGTGCTGCGTATCCTGCGCCTCGGCGGGGGCGAAGGGGAGATTCCAGCCCATGTCACCTTCGGGCAAGTCGTCGGCGTGCACCTGAAGGAGGAGTTCCTCGAGCCGAGCGGCTATTTCAAGACCGAACTGGCAAGGCCGGTCGCTCGGCTCGGCGGCATCAAATATGCGGTTTCGGACACGCCGTTCGAGCTGGAGCGGCGCTTCCGCCAGGCGCAGGAGAACACCTACTGACCCTCCGGGGTCGTGGAGCGAGCGCAATGGCCACCCAGCACACCTCAGCCGCAGACCGGGTACTGATGAGCCGGATCATCTGGCGCCTCCTCCCGCTGCTGGTCGCGTGCCTCGTCGTCCAGTCGATCGACAAGGGCAACATCGGTTTTGCGAAGCTGGGGATGCTCAGCGACCTTGGTTTCAGCGAAGCAGTGCTCGGGTTCGGCTCGTCGCTTTTCTACGTCGGCTACCTGCTATTCGAAGTTCCCAGCTCGATCGCGAATTACCACTATGGCGCGCGTCTGTGGTTCGCTCGCATCATGCTGACCTGGGCCATCACCACCTTGCTGCTCGCAGCGACGCAGTCCGCGGTGATGTTCTATATTCTGCGCTTCGCGCTCGGCGCCGCCGAAGCGGGGCTCTATCCCTCGCTGATCTTCTTCCTGACTTTGTGGTTTCCCGAAAGTGAGCGAGCCCGGGTTATGGGATACCTCACGCTGGGAAGCGCCCTCGGCAACGGGTTGAGCGCTATGATCTCGGGCAGCCTGCTGGATATCGACGGGGCGATGTCCCTCGCCGGCTGGCAATGGATATTCCTGGTCACCGGTATCCTGCCGCTGGTCACGATGGTGCTGGTGCTGCGCTATCTCCCAAGCCGGCCGGAAGAGGCGACCTTTCTAGCCCCCGACGAACGACGCCGCGTGGACGAACTGGTCGCCGCCAGTGCGGGGCCGAGCCGCCATGGCGGAATGGGCACCCTGTTGGCCAACCCCCTAGTGATCGGCTTCGGGCTGATCTACGCGATACTGCTCGGCTCGCTGTACGGCATCAACTACTGGATGCCGACCGTGCTGCACGAATTCGACGTGAGCGGCCGGCTCAACGGCGTCATCATCGCGATCCCTTGGGTCCTGGACGTGCTACTCCTGGTCACGGTGATGCCACGCCTGCGCAGCGCGCGTTCGGTGATCGGCGGGCTATTCGTTCTCTCGCTCATTGCGATCCTCAGCTTTGCCGCTGCAGCTTCTGGAGGCGGCCTCGCCTTCAAGGGCGTTGCGATCATGCTGGGCATCCCCGCGATCTCGCTGTGCATCGCCTGCTTCTGGACCATCCCGGTCAGGTACTTCACCGGCGCCCAGGCGGCGGTGGCGATCGGCATGGTCAGCATGATCGGAAACATCGGCGGGGTGGCGACGCTCAACCTGATGCCGGCGATCGCCGGCCATTTCGGCGCCCCGGAAGACGCGCTTTGGGTGCCGAGCCTGGGTATGTGCATCGTCACCGCCTGGTCGCTGGTCCTGATACTCCGTCGTCGGGTCGCCTCGACATCGAGCGCCGGCAAGGTCTAGACTGTGGCGCAAAAAGTGTTCGACGATCCGGCGCAGGCGCTCTCCGGTCTGCTGTTCGACGGAATGACGGTAATGTCGGGCGGCTTCGGGCTGGTTGGCAATCCCGAGAGCCTGATCCCGGCCATCCGCGACGCGGGTGTGCGCAACCTCACCGTTATCTCCAACAACTGCGGCGCGACCGGTTTCGGTCTCTACCTGCTGCTCGAGGCGGGGCAGATCAGGAAGATGATTTCCTCCTACGTCGGTGACAACAAGCTGTTCGCCGAACTCTATATGTCGGGAGAACTCGAACTCGAGCTCAATCCGCAAGGCACCCTCGCCGAACGGATCCGGGCGGGCGGGGCGGGCATACCCGCATTCTACACCCGGACGGGGGTCGGCACGCTCGTGGCCAAGGGGAAGCCGATCGAGATTTTCGAAGGCGTTGAATACCTTCGCGAAACCTGGCTGCGCGCCGACCTCGCAATCGTTAAGGCCTGGCGTGCCGATCGCGCGGGCAACCTAGTGTTCCGCAAGACCGCGCGCAATTTCAACCCGATCATGGCCACCGCCGCGAAGACGACGGTAGTGGAAGTCGAAGAGATCGTGTCGGAAGGTGCGCTCGACCCCGACGGCATTCACACGCCGGGAATCTTCGTGGACCGCATCGTGCGCTGCACAATCAACGAAAAGCGGATCGAGCAGCGCACGGTTCGGGAGCGTTCGGCCGCCTGAGCGCGGCGACCGGAACGAGGGAACCTGCTTGGCCGAAGCCTTTATCTGCGATGCCGTCCGCACTCCCATCGGCAGGTTCGGCGGCGGGCTGGCCTCGGTCCGCGCCGACGACCTCGCGGCGGTTCCCCTGAAGGCGCTGGTCGCCCGCAACCCCTCGATGGACTGGCAACACGTCGACGACGTCGTTCTAGGCTGCGCCAACCAGGCGGGCGAGGATAACAGGAACGTCGCCCGCATGGCTCTGCTGCTCGCGGACCTTCCTCCTGACGTCGCTGGGGTGACGGTCAACCGCCTGTGCGGCTCCGGGATGGAAGCCGTGGGCGGCGCGGCGCGCGCGATCCGGGCCGGCGAGGCCGAGATGATGGTGGCCGGCGGCGTCGAGAGCATGACCCGCGCGCCCTATGTCATGGGCAAGGCCGACGCCGCATTCGCGCGCGGCCAGGCCATTGAAGACACCACCATGGGATGGCGTTTCGTCAATCAGACGCTGGCCGCGCATCACGGTGTTGAGACGATGCCCCAGACCGCGGAAAACGTTGCCGCGATGTTGAACATCGACCGCCAGTCGCAGGACCGCTTCGCCCTGGTCAGCCAGCAACGGGCGGCCGAAGCGCAGCGCAACGGGCGCCTGGCGCGCGAGATCGTTTCGGTCGTGATTCCGCAACGCAAGGGGCTCGCGCGGGTGGTCGACCGTGACGAGCACCCGCGCGAAACCTCGTTCGACGCGCTCGCGACGCTGCGTCCGATTGTCAGTCCGGTCGGAACCGTCACCCCGGGCAATGCCTCGGGCATAAACGATGGCGCGGCCGCGTTGCTGGTGGCGTCCGAGGCCGCCGCGTGGCGCAATGGCCTGATCCCCCGCGCGCGCATCGCCGGGATGGCCGTCAGTGGCCTGGCGCCGCGGATTATGGGGCTGGGGCCGGTAGGTGCCGTGCGCAAACTGCTCGCGCGTACCGGGATATCGCTCGCTGCCATCGACGTGATCGAGATCAACGAAGCATTCGCTGCTCAGGCGCTCGGCGTCCTGGCCGAACTAGAACTCCAGCCCGACGATCCCAGGATCAATCCCAACGGAGGCGCGATCGCGTTGGGCCACCCGCTGGGAATGTCGGGCGCGCGGTTGGCGATGACCGCCACCGAGGAACTCAGGTGCACGGGTGGCCGATGGGCGCTGGCGACGATGTGCATCGGCGTCGGCCAAGGCATCGCGCTGCTTCTTGAAAGGGTATGAGACGCGGCCGTCGGATGCCGCCGTTCCGCATCACGGAACACTGCGGAGTAGATGGTGAAGCGCGGTTATCCCGCCTTTAGTCCAGCATCGTCAGCCAACTAGCGCACGGGCGTCGCAGTCCACGAAACCGCCATGCGCCTACGTCGCGCTGTGGAAAAGAACGGATTGTTTTTGCAATCGATTACAATGGAGGGGGCCATGAGAGCCACGACCGCGTTGCTTCTTTGCACGTCACTCACGCTGGCGGGAGGGCTGGCTCAGCCGGCTCTTGCGCAAGACGCCGCAGCCGCGGGCATCCTGCCCGACGACGCAAGTGGCGACACGGAGGCCGCCCAGCCCGAAGGTGACATCGTCGTTACCGGAAGCCGCTTGGCGGTGACCGGCTACACCGCAGCGAGCCCGACTACGGTCCTGGACGCGAAGACGATCGAACAGCGCGCGCCGGCGCAGGTCTCGGACATTATCGACCGGTTGCCTTCGGTTCGCCTGAGCGCGGGGCCGCAGCAGCAGCAGCGCTTCTTCAACAGTGGCGCCACGCCGATCGATCTTCGCGGCTTTGGCGCGGGTCGCACGCTGACGCTGGTAGACGGCAATCGCTTTGGCAGCGGAACGATCGATAGCGCGCTGATCCCGGTAAACCTGATCGATCGCATCGACGTGGTGACGGGTGGCGCGTCGGCCGCCTATGGTTCCGACGCGGTCGCCGGCGTCGTGAACTTCGTCCTTCGCAAGCGGATGGAGGGTATTAGCGCCACCGCCCAATTCGGTATCAGCGAGCATGGTGACGACATTGAGCGCGTGTTCAACCTTGCGTTCGGAACCAGCTTCCTGGGTGGGCGTGGGCATGTAATCGTCGGCGTCGATTATTCGAAGAACGACGGTGTGGGACCGATCCGCAATCGCGACTGGGGCCGTCGTCAATCCTATCTCGTATCGAACGGCCTGGATCGCCCGGCGGGGGTCCCGGCCCAGTCCTTCTATGACGACGTCACCTATTCGCGACAGACGAATGGCGGCATCATCTTCTCCGGGCCGCTCGCGGGCACGGCGTTCGGGCCGGGCGGCACGCCCTACGCTTTCGATTACGGCACCGTCTACACGAGTCTGATGGTCGGCGGCGAAAACCCCAATGGCCATCCGAACACCAACGCTCCGCTGCTCACGCCAACCGGTCGGCGCGCCGGGTTGATACGCGCGGAACTGGAGCTCACGCCCGCGATCACCGTCTTCGCGGAAGGCAATTACGGCTATGTCACCACCGACGGCAATTCGAACTACTATCAGGCAGCGCCCATCATCAGCATCGATAATGCCTACCTGCCTGAGCAGACCCGGGAGGCGATGCAGGCCGCAGGCGTGACGACCATCACTGTCGGCAAGTATTTCGCCGATCCGGGCGGATTCGCCAGCCATTCGGAGCATGAGACGCTGCGCGGTATCGGCGGCTTCGAAGGACGGCTGTTCGGCGATTTCAACTGGGACGCAAGCTTCCAGTATAGCCAGACCGACAACACCGCCAACGTCACCGACGTGGTGATCGCCAATTTCCTCTCGGCCGTGAACGCGGTCAAGGACAGCAGTGGCAATATCGTCTGCGGCTCGACGCTCACCAATCCAAACCTCACCGATCCCGTGCGCCGCTCCCAGGTCCAGCCGGGCTGCGTGCCGCTCAACATATTCGGCTATGGCTCGGCTTCGCAGGCATCGCTCGATTATGTCGGTGGCCATGGCGGCGCGACGACGGGTTCGCTCAACCAGTTGTGGGGGGCTGCGGGTAATCTGCGCGGGTCGCCGTTCGCGACCTGGGCGGGCGACGTTCAGCTCGCGCTGGGAGCTGAGTGGCGCAAGGAGGCGATCGCGACCTTCTCGAACCCGCTGTCGCTGGCGAATGCGTGGAACGCGACTAACGTCGGCGAATATTCGGGATCGCTGACCGTCAAGGAAGCCTATGGCGAAATCGGCGTGCCGCTGGCCACCGACGCGCCCTTTGCTCGCACGCTCAGTTTCAATGGCGCCTTCCGCATAACCGATTACAGCACCAGCGGCGTTGTCCACACCTGGAAGCTGGGCGGCGTGTGGGAGCCGGTGGACGGGCTGCGGCTGCGCGGCACGCGCTCGCGCGACATCCGGGCGCCCGCGCTGGGCAATCTGTTCGCGAACAGCGGCGCCAATGGCTGCTGCAACATCACCAACCCGTTCAATGGCGAAAGCGGGCGGCTTGCCGCCGCCTTTACCGGCAATCCCAATCTTGGGCCGGAAATTGCCGACACCGTCACCGCCGGCGTCGTCCTCGCGCCGCAGTGGGAATGGGCGCGCTGGTTCCGCGCATCGGTCGACTATTACGACATCAAGCTGAAGGATGCGATCACGTCGGTCGCCGCGACCGAGATCATCAGCCGCTGCTATCAGGGACAGCAGGAATATTGCGCTGCGATCGTGTTCGACGATTCGACCTTCGGCATCTCCTATGTGAAGTCGCAGCCATTCAACCTCAACCAGCTCCGTCGCCGGGGGCTCGACATGTCGGTCGACATGAATTTCGCACTGGCGTCGGACACGAAGCTGGGGGTCGGCGTCCGCGCGTCCAAGGTGATCTCGATCCAGACCAACGACCGCGGCAGGATCATCGAACGCGCCGGTTCGATCCAGGGAGACGGCGTACCCACCTGGAATGGCACGATCGACGTTTCATTGACCAAGAACGCGTTTAAGGGCACCCTCAGTGGGCGCTATTTCTCCGAGGCGAAATACGACGCGACTCTGGTTGGGCCGGAGGATGACGCTTACGATCCCAAGCTCTCGACGTCGCTCAGCACTAATCGCGTTCCCGCGCGCGCCTATTTCGATCTGTATTCGGAATATACGTTCAAGTCGGGCGGCACGGCCTTCACCGTGTTCGGCATGGTGCAGAACCTGCTCGACAAGGACCCGTGGGCTCCGGCCTCCGCCAGCATCATTTCCGGTGGTGATCCCTATGACCTGATCGGCCGCCGGTTCCGGATCGGCCTGCGGGTGGTGCGTTGAACTGGCTGGTGCGGGAGAAATTCGATGAAGCAAGCAATCGCGCGCGTTGCACTGGGCACCGCGCTGACCTTCCTCCCCGCCGGCGGAGCGGCGTTGGCGCAGGAGAGCGTTGCGCCGGCGTTTGATCCGGCGGCACGGACGGGCCGCGAGTCCGCGGCGATCTACCAGCTGCGGCGCAAGATGCTCGATCCCGATTTCATGGCGCTGACCTTTCACACCATGGACCAGATTTACCAGACGCAGACCGTGGCGGCGCCGGCGCGGCCTGCACCCCTGGCGAGGGCCGACCGCCCGCTCGACTTCACGTATCGGTTCGAAGGGAAGGATCTGCCCGCCGAGGCGGTCCTGGAAGACACCTACACGAACGCGCTGCTGATCATGAAGCACGGCAAGATCGTCTACGAGCGCTACCGAAACTTCACCGACGATCGCACCCGCTTCACCTCGATGTCGATGGCGAAATCGATAACCTCGATCCTCGCTGGCCTCGCTGCCGACCAGGGGGCCATCAAGTCTCTCGAGGACCCGGTCACCGATTACATTCCCGAGCTCAAGGGCAGCGCATACGATGGCGTGACCGTGCTCGACGTTCTCGACATGAAGACCGGTGTCGATCGCAACGACGGGGACCAACTCAAGCCGGGCACGGTGGAGGCTGCTCGGCGTGAGGAAATGCTGATCCGCAACGCCCGACCGATGGTGGACGAGGCGGCGATGGTCGGTCGCAAGACGAAGCCGGGCGCCACCTTCGACTATTCAACGCTCAACGCCACAGTGCTCGGCTGGATCGTCGAACGCGCAACTGGCGTGCCGCTCACTGAGTTCACGAGCCGCTGGCTGTGGCGGCCGCTGGGCGCCGAGACCCCCGCGTACTGGATGACTGACGGGCCCGACGACAAGGGGCGGCCGATGACTGGCCTGGGCTTCAACGCCACCCTGCGTGACTATGGCCGGGTCGGACAAATGATGCTCGACATGGGCCGTTTCAACGGACGCCAGATCCTGTCGGAAGACTGGGTTCGCAAATCGACCCGCGGACCCCATCCGGCGATCTCTGACAAGTTCCCGCGCGGGTACCAGTTCATGTGGTGGACCGTGCCGGACGAGCAGGCGTTCATGGCCGATGGATTGGGTGGTCAAGCGATCTTCGTGGATCCGGCAACCGACACCGTGATCGTCAAGCTCAGCTACGTTCCAAGTACGCCCGAAGCCCGCAAGGCCGGCGGCGAGGCGATGGCCTTCATGCAGGCCGCTTCTGCCTGGAAGGGCCGGTAACAGGCGACGCGGCGGGAATCCCGGACGGGACCTATCACGCTTCAGCGGAATGGTGCGAAAGTGTCTACGGCGCGGCGGAGCCAGTCGCGCACGGTCGCCAGGTCCGAACTCCAGGTGATGTAGCGCACTCCCTGTTCGAGCAGCGCGGCGACTTCCTCAGCGCAGCCCGCCGCCGCACCGGCGTGCTTGCCGCCTCGGACGATGTAGGCGATAGCCCGCGTACCGCCTCGCGCACCAGCGGGGGGCGAGTTCGCCGGGGACGCCCAGCGACTGGCTGAGGTAGCCGGCACCCACGAACAGCACGTCGAGTGACAACATTTCGCACAGGACGCCGATCTCGTTCAGAATCTCGCGGTTCTCGATGTGCGCCACGAACAGAGTGCGATTGGCCATCGCCAGGTATTCGTTCAGCGGCATGGCACTGTAGCGCGCCGAACGGTTGATCCGGGCGAGGCCGCGTTCGCCTTCTGGATGGTGCCGGGCATGGCGCACCCCCTGTCGGACCTGCGCCGCGTCATGCAGCGAGGGGACCGGCACCCCCAGAGGCGCCCGCATCGAGCGCGTGGAGTATCCCGGTTTCCGAGGCATCGGCGACGCGCACCACCGAACCGATCCCGACGAGCTCGCCCGCGCGCGCGAGGTTCTCGATCTCCGCGTGGGTGAAGCAGCCGTGCTCGGCATCGAGGATCGCGAAATCGAACCCGGCTATGCCGAGCAGTTCCACGATCGCCGGGGCTTTGAGCTTGACGAAGGTGCCGAACACCGGCTCACCGCGCGCGAGCTTCGCGCCTATCCGCAGATCGGCCACGGTTTATTCGCTCGCCTCGGTGGCACCCCTGCCCGGCGCTCGCGCCAATCGCAGCGGAACAGTCCTTCGTTCCGTATCGCGAAACGCGTCGACGGCGCTCGCGGGTGCGGGGCCAGGCGCTGGTAAGCCCGGTCCGACAGACGATGGAGGGTACCCCGATGCCAATGATCGGACATTGCAACGGCGCGCGGCTCATCTATCCGGATTACGCCTCGGCCAAACGGCGTTTCGCCTTCGGCGGCAACTTCACCGTGGAATGGCTCACCGGTGCCGACGGATCGCGATCCGTGACCAGTAGCGAGGAACTTCTGATGGTGATGCACGCTGCAGGCGCGCGAATTGTGGGAGCTTACGGCGAGGTGTCGGCGGCTGCGGAGTCGCTCGCCCTACTGCCGGCCGGCAAACACACGCTTTCTATCGAAGGCGGTGGGATAGCCGTGGTCATGGCTACCAACAGGCCCGATCTCGACCCGGCGGCTGCGATCAACGCTGGCGACGTACCCGACGATCGCATCGCGCCGGTGGCAGTGCCCTATCGTCGTTTGGTGCCGCTGCAGGGACCAGAGGTGATCGCGATCGCCGATATCCCGCTGCCGCCGGACAATCCCCGCCTGCGCTTTTTCCAGTCAGCGACGATGAGCCTCAACTTGGTGTTCTACGACGGACCGCGCGACCGCACAGCCCTGAGCCCGCACAAGCACGCCGACATCGAGCAGGGTACGCTGGCGCTGCGGGGATGCTATGTTCACCATCTCCGCGCGCCGTGGGGGCGCGACGCTGGGGCATGGATCGATGACGCCCATCTCTGCGCTGGACCCGGCTCTATCCTGCTGATCCCTCCGGAACTGATTCACACCACCGAGGGGGTGGGTGAAGGGGCGCATTTCATGCTCGACGTGTTCGCTCCGCCGCGTGCGGATTTCCGGAGCAAGGGATGGATCGCTAACGCACGAGACTATGGGGCGCCCTCTGAAAGGCTACCCAGCTGAGCGGCTTCGCAGAAGGATCTTAACCGGGGCAGGTGGCGCTCATTGGTCGGAGACAAGTTGCGGTCAGAATCGGCATTATATTCATGCCAAAAGCAGCCGAATATCCGCGAGCCGGTGCTCGCGCCTGCCCCCTGGGTGGCTTGGGAGGAGGTCAGGCCCGAACTTCGGCGACGAAGGTCAGGTCAGCTCCCGCTCCCGCCGAAAGGTGGTCCGCAAGATCGGTGCTTGCCGAACCACTGCGCTTGGGTGCCCAGATCCGTCGTTAGATTAACATCCAACGGAAGGTGGGCTAGGACCTCCGGCGGTCTCCTTCACGGTTTAATCAGCGCTTCGATGAAATCTGCGAACTTGTTCATGATGCTGGCCAGGAACTGCTGCGTTTCGCCTGATGTGAAGCTGCCATCGTCGGCCAAGAGCCCGGCAGCTCGCCCGATATAAGCCTCGGGCTGTTGCAAGGTCGGCATGTTGAGGAACACGAGCGACTGCCGCAAGTGATGGTTGGCACCGAAGCCGCCCATCGCGCCCGGAGAGACGCTGATCACCGCGGCGGGCTTACCGTCCCACACGCTTTTCCCATAAGGGCGTGAGCCCACGTCGAGTGCATTCTTCAGAACCCCGGGGACCGAACGGTTATACTCCGGAGTGACAAAAAGCACCGCGTCACATGTCGCGACCGAGGTGCGGAATGTGTGCCACGTTGGCGGGGTACGATCCCCGCCTTCGCGGTCCTCATTGTACAAGGGCAGATCGCCGATCTCGATGGGCCGCATGCGGAGCGTCTCCGGCCCGAGCCGTCCCATCGCCGTGGCGAGCTTGCGAGTGAGCGATTCCTTGCGCAAGCTCCCGATCAGAACCGCGACGCTTCTGGGTGTCGACATACAGTTTCCTTTTCCGGCTTCAGGAGTCGCGGGCTGGAACGAAGCGCCCGATAAAGTCCAAGGCCGCTTGGGCCACTTCGCGCCAGCCGCTGTCGATGGTGAGCGCGTGACCGCGGCCCGGCATTTCTATGAACTCGGTGGGATTTTGATTGGCTTTCTGCAGCTCGAAGGCGGCGTGGGCCACGCTACGCGGCACGACATTGTCCTTCTCGCCGGAGATGATGAGGAGCGGCCCGCGCGCCGGATTGTGGGTATCCACTCGAAGCTCGGTCCAGGGATTGAGGTTTGCGGCCGCCGCCTGAAACAACGGTTCTCCCGATCCCGCCACAGCGTAGCTTTCGAACAATTCGCGCGCTTCGCCTTCATCCACGGCGTTTGCGAAGCTGTAGCGGAACTGTTCGAAGGTAAGGGGCACCGCGCGATGTCGGTTCAAGGGGTTGCCGAGAACCGGCCACGCGGACTTCAGGGCCGAAAAGGGCAGCGGTAGCACGCCGCGAAAACCCGCTGGATCGATCGCGACCGTGGCCGCTGCCTGACCCTCACCGGCGAGGATCTGCGCTATCGCCCCACCGAAGGAATGGCCGACGAGAACCGGTTTGCGGCCGAGTTCAGCGATGACCGCGGTCAGGTGGCGAGCGACCTGGGCGACGCTCTTGCGCGCGAATGTTTCCGGATGGTCATGTGCCTCTTCCACGCTATCGGGATCATCGGGCCAGTCGGGCGACAGCGCCACGTAGCCTGTCGCCTCGAACAATCCGGACCAGCGGTCCCAGCTGCTGGGAAGTAGCCAAAGCCCATGGACGAACAGGATTGGCTGGCAACCGGCGGCATTAGCGCGATCGATTTGCGTTCGCTCTCGAGCGGAAATTGCAGGCACGTCGGGGCGGGAAGCGGTCGTGGATTTCATGGGACAATCCCATTCGCTGAGATCGAAGATTCATGAAGATGGGACAGGCTACTTGCGAGAGGCGCTCGCCGCTCCGGCGCGCGACGAAAGCTGACCGCGATGCGGTTGTAGGTGTTGATCAGTCCGATCGCGATCGTCAGATCGGCAAGCTCTTTGTCGCTGAAGTGCAGGCGCGCGCGTTCGAAGTCCGCGTCCCGGACCTGGGTATCGGCGATCCGGGTGACTGCCTCGGTCCAATTAAGAGCGGCCATCTCGCGCTCGGTGAAAAGAGACCTGGCCTCGCGCCATGCCGACACGATCATGATCTTCTGTACCGGCGTGCCCGCCTGCATCAGATCGTGACTGTGGGTGTCCATGCAATAGGCGCAGCCGTTGATCTGCGATGCCCGAAGATAGACGAGGTCGACCAGCGGCTTCTCGAGCCCGCATCGCATGATGTAGCCGTAGACGCCGCCCAGCGCTTTCAGTCCGTCGGCGGCGAGAGTGTCATATGGAAGACGCATCGTGCTTGTCCTTTTGCAACATGCTCGAGTCAGGATCGGCGATCACTGACGGTGGTGGAACGACAATGGATAGGCGGCCTGACGTATCGTCAGCATGGGATCCGCCGGAGCGATCCCGTCCGGCACGTTGAGCGGTGCGAACATGGTGGATTTATCGGGTCCGACCGGATCGGGTGCGACGCGATCGATGCGCAGGACTCCGAGCTTCACCAGTTCGCGCCCTTCGGGCCACGCGACCGACGGGTCGTCGATCACGTCGCCGGACTCCGAGATCTGGGCGTACCAGGTAAATGCGATCGGTGCCTTCGCCAGCCGATTGGGTAGCTCACCCTGGAGGTAATTCGGCCCCATGGTCGCAAGGCGCTCCGGCGACAGGACCGCTTCACCGCCCACGGGGACGAACCGGTACCGCACAAACCGATGGCGACCCTCGGCATTCGTGAATTCGAACGCGTTCACTCCGAAATAGCTTAGCGTCGCATAGCTCTCCGGCGGCGGCTTCTGCGTCGTCAGGAACGTCCTGGCGATCGGGTGCGCACTCAAGAACGTATCGAGCGCCGTTGGCTTGGGCGCGCCCGCCCCGCTGGCGCCGATCGCCAGCAGCAGTTCGCGGAACTCGGCCGTCGTCGCCGTTGGAAAGCCGTTGAAGCTGTGCGACACGATGTCCGCGCTCGATCCGTCCGGTAGCTCAAACTTCACGGCGAGCCCGCGCGGATTTGCGTCGCCGACGGTGTCGGGGATCTGCGGGATTCCAGTGAAATTGGAAAACCGGACCAGAACAGGCAGCTTGCCGTGCGCAAAGAGCGACGCTTTGGACAGGCCGATGGCCTCGGCGGAGGGTTCAAAGCTGCCGACAGCCATGATGCCTTTCGCGTGAACTGCGCGCGAGTGGTTGTCGCCGAACGCGCTGTAGAGGGCGTCGACCATCTGCTGGGGACCTGGTTCGCCTGAAGAGGGGATGGCGGCTGGACTGCTGGGCATCGGTTGTTCCTTGGGGCTGTCGGGGATTTTCAGCGGTTCGCCCGTGCTGGCGACGAAATAGACAAGCAGTCGCGCCGGCCGCTTCGTATCGGCATTTTCGGTCAGCACATGATGGGCGCCCGGCGGCTCGAACCAGCTCTCCCCGGTTCGGTACGTCCGCGCTGGCTCGCCGCCCAGTTGGCTGCGCACGCTCCCCGACAGGACATAGGCGTAGACGAACGCCTGGCCGTGGCGGTGTGGGACTGCCTTCGACCCGGGCGCGAAGGTCACTTCGACGACGGTCAGGGTCTTCCCGGGAAGATTGGGCAGAGCGTGCTCGAACACCGGCACGACATCCTCGGCACTCGCAGGAGCGAGTGCAGAAAAAGCCAGGGCGAGGGCGGCCAAGCCGCTACCAATGCGGATAGGTGTCATGCCTGAAGTCCCTCGACCGTGCGGGGGAAGATGAGTTCGGCGACAGTGCCGTCGGCGGTGAACAGCCATCGCATCGTTCCGCCAAGTTCCTCGGCAAGGCCCGTCACCACCGCAAAACCGCGACCCGGTTTTGGCTTTGGCGATCCGTGGCCATCGTCGATCACGCGGCAGGAGATGTCCGGGCCATCGTTCGCGACCTCGACCCGGATATTGCCGGCACAGTTTTTCAGCCCGTGACGGACGCCATTGGTGATGAGTTCCGACACGATAAGGGCGACGCGCCAGCACCGCTCGGCCGAAAGAGTCGCGCAATCCGCGGTCAGGATAAGGCGTATTCCGCGCTCTTGCAGCGACGCGGCCGTCACCGCTTTGCAGAGTCGCGTTAGATATTCGGCGAGATCGAGGTTGTCGCCGGGACGCGGAGCCTGGAGCGCCTTGTGGGCCTCCGCAAAGGTGAGCAAACGCGTGACTGCGTTCGCGAGTATCTCCTGAGCTTCGCCGGATGCGGTCCTCTGCGCCGCGACTCGTATTCCGGCTATGGCTTGGGAGTATTCGTTGATTACGCGGTGGCTGATTTCCGCAACCAGGACGAGTGGATCGGACTGGCGTATTATACTGGGGGATAATGTATTGGTTTGCATTTCGGAAATTCCGCTGCTTATGACAAGAGCATCTTGCGGATGACTGCGCCTGACGTATTTTCCTGACTTGCTATTCCGAGCGACCACGCATGATACATAGGTATACTGCACGCTGCTGTGGATTACGCGCGGCTCCACGCAAGCGTGATGCGGAATATTGAACAGGTAATTCCGACTGGGCCGCTTCGGGCACTAACGCGTGCGGATTGCTGCTATGCCGAGAGCCTCGGCCATTCTGACAAGGTCGGGCAGCGACCGCGCACCCATCTTGTCCATGACGCGACGCTTGTGCACCTTTGCAGTGATCTCGGTCGTTCCGAGTTCGCCCGCGATTTGCTTGTTCATCAGGCCGCCAATTGCGAGCGCCATCACCTCCCGCTCACGATCGGTCAGCGCCGCGAGGCGCTGCGCCAGTTCGCTTTTCGATCGCCGACGAAGCGCCATCGACGCGTCGAACTCGAGTGCGCGGCGTATGGCAGCCAGCAGCACATCGTCGTTCACGGGCTTGGTCAGAAATTCGGCAGCCCCACCGCGCATCGCTTGCACGGTCATGGGGATGGTGCCGAACCCCGTCAGGAAGATGACGGGGGCGGTGCATCCTTCCACACGCAATGATTCCTGGACGGTAAGTCCGTTTTCGTTCTGCAGCCGCATGTCTAGAATAATGCAGGAGGGCGCGTCGGCACTCAGCGAGTGTCGCAGTAGCGCGGCGTTCGCATGTCCGATCGCTAACAGATTGTCCGACCGAACAAGGCGGATGAGCGCCGCCCGCAGCGCTTCGTCATCGTCGACGATGTGCACGACGCCGGCGACCTGTGCCGAGCATGCATCCTGTTGTTGCACTTCGCCGTTTAGCATCGGCTCCACCATCTCCAGCGTCTGGGTAGCGGAACCGAGCGGTGCTGTATTATCCTGCCTTGCGCAAAGCGGCCTCAGCCCGGCGGCCGGGAGAGCGTTCGGAGCGACCAGCGGACCACAATTTAGATTACGACGGCGGTGGTTCGCCGATCGCACGCACCAGCCATCGTTCAAGAAGGGCGTCGTCGAGTGGCTTGGTCAAATATTCGAGGGCTCCACCCGCCAATGCGAGTTCTCGATTTGCAAGGCTTGGATAGGCGGTCATGACCATGACGGGGAGTCCGGGTCTGCGGATCCGCAACTCCTTCACTAGGTCCAGTCCGTTCATCCCGGGCATTTGCACGTCCGTCAGAACACAGGCGATGTTGGCATCGTCCAAATCCATCAGCAGGGCTTCGGCGCTGGCGAATGCCACGGGCGCATATCCGATCGTGCGGATGAGCCTGGAGAGCGCGCCGCGTATGGCTTCGTCGTCGTCGACGATCGCAACTGTCGGGCAACGGCGGGCCTTGGCCACGACGTCAGCCACGGTGGATCGGCAATGTGAAGTGCACGGTCGCGCCCGCCTGAGCGGCGCAGGTGCTCGCCCAAATGTTTCCACCTTGAGCGTCGATGCAATTGCGGCAGACCGCGAGCCCTATTCCCATGCCATCAGACTTGGTCGTGTAGAACGGGTCGAACACCCGCTCCAGGTGCCTCGGATCGATACCGGGTCCACTATCTGCAACGTCCACCCGGATGCATTCATCGTCGCTGCTGAACGATATGGTGATTTCCTTCGCCGCCGACTGTCCGGCCATCGCCTGAGCAGCATTCAACAATAGGTTGGTGAACACTTGCTGGACCTGGATAAGGTCGCCTTTGGCCAATGCCAGGTGCGGCTCGCTTTGGAGATGCACTCCTGATCCGAGCCTCCGTAGATCCGCCTCGACTAGTAGGATCGCTTCACGCGCCGCGGTGACGATGTCGAAGGGTGCTGCCGAACTCGGGGTGTTTCCAACGAAGGCGCGGGTGCGGACGATGACGTCTTTCGCCCGCGTGGCCTCTGCGACGATAGCCGATACCGCCTCGGTGGCGTCGGCGATGTTTGGGACCGGACGACGTAACCAGCGTAGTGCTGCCTGAGCATTGGCGATGACCGCCGCCAGCGGCGAGTTGACTTCGTGCGCGATCGACGCGCTCAGCGCACCGACGGTCGAAATCCGGGACGCGCGAGCGATTTCGGCGTCGGCTGCGTGGAGCTTGGCCTGCTCGCTTTTGTACCCGGTAATGTCGAGCGACGTCACAATGATGTTGGAGAAGCCCTCAGGTTCTGTGGGCAAGGCTGCGGCGAAAAGCGTGTCTCGAACAGTACCATCGGGCATAGTGATATGCGCTTCCGACCGAAAGAAGCGCTCGCCTTGAGCAAAGGCTACCAGCCATTGAACGAAAGTCTGGTCGGTGTGGGGGAGGAGCTGGTCTAACGGTCCGATGAAAGCTTCCTTGCCGGAGGCCCCCGCCTCCTCCACGGTGAAGGCGTTTACGTCCCTGATCATAACCTTTGCACATAGTGCCCGCAGATCTTCCGGACGTGCCGCGAAATGGCCTTCCATGTCAGTCACGCCTCGACGGCGCAGCGCAAGCACCTCTTGCGCGGCCACACTCCAATCCTCCAGCCACATAGAAATCCCGGCCCTCTCGAAGACGGCTCGATAGCGAGTCTGAGCCTCTCGCAGGCAACGTCGGAAACGTACCACGTAAATGACGCCGGCGATGAGGATCGAGGCCCCTGCTCCGGCAAGCATTGCCGCCGTCGCACTTGGGCTGATGGGCAAGGCGAACGCTGCGGCAACGCTCACTAGCGCGAGAGCGATTGCCGTTGAAATGCTGTGTTTGTGAGCAAAGTCGGCGCAGGGGTTTCGGTCTGCAACTACCGAGGCTGGACCAACGGCAGAGACACCATCTGTTTCGGCCAGGTAGGCTGACCGCTCCTGGCGGGGCCAGCGCGAGAATACCTTTTCCATGGGCGTTAGCGCTCATCCTTTGGCTCTGGGTACGGCCTTGGCCCCCAGCACCATAGTGATACGCCTGTATAATGGCGTGCCGCCACTTCGTTTCTCATCTTGGATCGGAAACGGCAAATGCTAGTGCTTATCCGATCTCTCGCGTAGATGTTTGGAACTGTACGAACGGCGTGCGATCGCAACGACTCGCATAAGAATGCGAAGATAGGACCTGATGGGCATCGGCCGAATTGATTGGGCGAGGATGAAGTTGTGGAAGGTCACGGCTTAGAGAAATTCAAAGACGCTAGCCTGCTCGCCACATCTTCACGGCGTTCATGGACGTTACTTTCCGCCGAAATCCGCAGCTTCCGGGCCGGCGAGTTCGACGCCTTCACGCCTCCCAACGCCGAAATCACCCAAGTGATCGCTGACACCGGCCTTGGGACCTCTACACGTCAATCCGGCGGCGTTCGGCAGGAGGTTGTCGCGGTGCCGGGCTCAACCTGGCTTTGCCCGGCCGGCATCCGGGAAGAGGCGACGCGTATCTCGCACGATTTTCCGGAGGTGTTGCATGTGTATATGCCGCAGCACAGCTTCATGCAGCTTGGCGATGACGGCATCGACTGCTCCGCCCGGAATCTTCGCTACGAATATCTGGAGTTCGACCCAATCATTCATCGCGTCACTGGGGAGATCATCAAGGAGCTAAAGAACGAAACTTCCTCGGGCGGATTGAAGATCGATGCGCTGGCCGTGGAGCTGTTTGGGGCCTTGGGGCACGATCACATGGACTCTGCGCCGTCTCGTCTGCCGCTTGCGTTTGCAAAGGGACTGCTTGATCGACAGCGGCTCGACCGCGTCCTGCAATACATCGAAGCGAACTTGGAAGACGACATCACCGTCAGCGACCTTGCAGATGCCGCTTGTTTTAGCCTGTTTCACTTCTCGAGAGCGTTTCACCTGGCGATGGGGCGACCGCCACACACCTATCTTAGCGAACGACGGCTGGATCGCGCGCGGCACCTGCTGGCCTATTCCAATGCGTCGCTCGTCGACATCTCGCTGACCTGTCGATTTTCCGGGCAGGCCAATTTCACAAAGGCTTTCAAACGGGCTACGGGTGTGAGCCCCGGCCGCTATCGTCGAGCACATCAGTGATGACTACTTCATCGGTATGTGACCGTCGCGATCATATCATATGTGTCGTTGCCGACACAGGTTACGCCCACATGGGGGACAAACTAAGCAACATCACGATCGCTAAAAGCGCGCTCTCTTATGAGCGGCTGCGATAGCGAAATCTGAAGCAAAGTAGAGCGCATGCCACTGGGCAAGGCCGCGTCGAAGACC
>CAYNXB010000003.1:0-18866 GCA_964401045.1 uncultured Sphingomonadaceae bacterium
CCAGCGCAGAAAACATCCATCTCGAAGACGGCAAAATCGAAGGCCTGTTCTGAGCTCAGTCCTTCAAAGGTTCGTCAAACATCTTCGCGGAGCGCGGCAATGAAAGTGCGCGCTTGGCCCGCGACCTCGCGAGCGGTCTGGCCCGGCCGGTAAAGCGCGCCGCCGAGCCCGAAGCCATCGGCGCCGGCTGCGCGGTAGCCGGCGATCTTTTCGGGTGTCACGCCTCCGACAATCACCAGCGGCACGTCTGGCGGCAGCACCGCGCGCTGGGCTTTCACCACCGCCGGCGGCGCAGCCTCCGCAGGGAATAGCTTGAGCGCGTGCGCGCCCGCCGTCAGCGCGCCGAAGGCTTCGCTGGGCGTGAAAAAGCCCGGCGCGGAAACCAGGCCCGCCGCTACCGCTGCTCTCACCACCGCGGCATCGAAGCCCGGTGATACGATGATCTGGCCACCGGCGGCGGCGACCCGCGCGACTTCTTCCGGTTGAAGGACGGTTCCGGCTCCGATCAGCGCCTGGTTGCCGAAGCGCCGCGCCAGCCGGCCAATGCTCTCCAGCGGGTCGGGCGAGTTCAGGGGCACTTCGATGATCCGGATGCCGGCAGCGATCAGCGCGTCACCGATTTCCTCGACTTCTTCCGGACCCACGCCCCGGAGGATAGCGATCAACGGGCATTGATCGAAATAGCGCCGGAATTCCGTAAGGGCGTCTCTCATAACCGCTCCGTCAATGCGTGAATGCCGGCAAGGAACGCTGTCGCGCCATCCACCTGCCTCGCCTGATATCCTGCATAGTCAAGGGCCGCGCCATAAAGGCGGCAGAGGTCCGGCTGCCCTATCAGGCCGATCGCGCCGCCGTCTTGCAGCTCGAGCCCGGCATGGACGTCGCTGCCGATCAGCAGGCCGCTGGCATGAGCTGCGGCGTTATTTTCCGGTTGGCCGAGTGCGTGGCGCGCGCGGATGCCAAACAGAGCCGAAAGCAGGCTGATCCCCTTCAAGCCCTCCGCCACCCCCGCTTCGAATGCCGCGCCGGGCGTGACGTCGGACTGTAGCTGATCCGCCAGGATGCTATGCGTTTTCAGCAGGCCAAAGAGTTCGCCGGTCATCATCGTGCGGAAGCGAACGATTGCGCCGTCTTCGAGTACGATCCACTTCGTGTGGGTGCCGGGAAGGCAGGCCAAGCCGTTGCGCGGCACGAGCCCGGCGGCGAGGGCGCCGAACACCTGCACCTCCTCACCGCGCATGACGTCGGTGCCTGATGTGCCATGTTGTGCCACGCCGGGCACGATGCCCGTGCGCGCCGGCTCGATCCATAATATCCCCTTGGACAGGTCGTCGAGGCTGGCAGGGCAACCGACATAAGGCACCTCGCGCCAGCCGCGGGCGGAGCCGACCATGCCTGCCATCAACATCGGCCAATCGCCGAGCCGCCCCCGGATCGCCGCCGTCTCTGCCGCGAATGTGCCGGGTGGCACGGCGAGCAGGCCGCGATCGTCCTCGAAGCTATTTACAACGCTGCCGTCACGCTGCGTTAGATAAGCGCGGCGATTGGTGGTCCCCCAATCGACCGCGATATATCCGCCGCGCCAGTTCATGCTTTGCACTCTCACGGCCGGCATGGCCGACCCATCGATTTCGATGCGGAGCGTCTATTCGGCTCGCTACGCCAAGGCAAATGGCCCGATCGGGCCGGGCGGGGCTAGCGGTTCCCGTTGAACTTCCGCACTGCACGAAAAAGTGCACGGCCGGTTCGTCTGGTCAGAGAGTAGCCTCGATCGAAGGGCGGCCTTCATCCGACGGTGCGGCGCGCGAGACGATATGGTGGACAGCAGCCATCGCGCGCGCAAACGCCATCCCCCGTGGGCCCGCGATGTAGCGGGATTCCCAGTGCGTTGCGAACTTGGCCTTATAGCTGCGCAATCCATTGAAATCGTAGAGTATCTCGCCATGGCGGAAGAGGAAGGCGGCGGCGCGCGCCCAGGCGGGGGCCAGTTTGCGTCCATCGACGCCCGACAGCGGCGCAATCCCCAGGGTGAACCACCGATACTCCTCGGCCTGCGCATGCCGGAGCAGCTGGACGAACAGGAAATCCATCGTGCCATAGGGAATGACGGGCGCATGGCGCATCAGGTCTACCGACATCTCCTCGCGGTTCGCCGTGGCGAGAATGTTGGCAAAGGCGACAATACGCCCCTCGACCCGCACCACTGCACAGGCGAAACGCGCGATATAGGCGGGATCGAATCGGCCAAGACTGAACGCTTTCTCGCGCTGCCTTTTCGCTTCGAGCCAGTCGTCCGACACCGCCTGGAGCTCCGCCAAATGTTGCGCCACCTGGGCTGCCGGGAGGACGGCGAACTCCGCTCCGTCCCGAACGGCCCGACGCTCGGCGTGGCGCAGCGACTTCGCGTGCGGGCCAGACAGTGTGAATTCGGCAAGATCGACCCGGGCCTCCTCGCCATATTTGACGATCGACAGCCCCAGATCGATGGCGTGGGGCAGGCATGCGGCGCTGATTTGATAGAGCAGGATGCGCCCCTGCTCGGCGTCCGCCTGTTCGCGCAGCTTCCACAGCAGGTCCGCCCAACGCTCCTCGCGCCCGACGGGGTCGCCCATCACGATCCAGTTCGGTCCCTGCACCCGGTACATCAGAAAAGCATCGCCCTCCTCGGCCAGCAGGAAGCGCTTGTCGCCGGTAAAGGCGAGGAACGCATCGGTACGATTGGTCGCAGCCAGGGCCGGCGCGAGTTGCTCAAAGGTCACCGACCGCGCACGCACCCCGCGCGCCGGCGGCGCAAACAGCCGCCACAGCGACAGGCCGGCCACCAGCACTGCGCTGCCGAACAGCGCCCGCAGGAACCGCGGTGCATTGCCATTCAAGCTGAACTGCCACCACAGACTGCTGGTAAAGGCGACATGCTTGTAAGCGAAGAAGCCGGCGAAGGCTGATGCGAGGATCGCAGTGAGCGCTGCGATCGCCCAGCCGACAGACAGTGGCGCGTCAAGCAGCGACGTCGTGCGGTAGAAAGCGGGCCGGCTCCATTGCAGCGCTGCGCCGATCGCCGCCAGGATCAGCGCCTCCTCATAATCGTAGCCCTTGAAGAGCGAGAAGAAGATTGCCGCGATCAACAACAGGCGCGTTGCCACGAACGCCCCGTCAAGGCGGCGCAGCAGGCCAGGAGCAAGGAACAGAAGCAGCGTTCCCGACAGGCTGGCCGCCAGATGCGACGCCTCGACGAACGGGAGCGGCAGCCAGTGTTTCAGGTCATGCATGCGGGCCGCCTCGGCGGGGGTCGATCCCGACAACAGCAGGATCAGGCCGCCGGCGAACACCAGCGCCGCGAGCAGCGGCGGCGCGAGTTCGCGCAGCAACGACTGCCCGGCCTGTGCCATGTTCTTTGCCGGCACGTGCCACGCCTTGCCTTCGTGCCAGGCGAGCAGCAGCGCTGCGAGGAGCAGCGGCAGCAGATAATATATGGCCCGGTAGGCGAGCAGCGCGGCGAGCAATTGTGCCTTGTCGCCGGGCACAGTCGCGATCACGACCGCCTCGAACACGCCGAGGCCGCCGGGAACGTGGCTGACCAGCGCGGCGATGATCGCGAGTGCGTAGCCCAGAAAGAAGCCAGGATAGGCGTCGGGGGTGACCCCCGGCAACAATATGAACAGGGCAGTGCTGGCGGCGGCGAGATCGAGCGCCGCGACCCCGGTCATCGCGGTGCTGCGCCAGACGTCCGGAACCGGCGTGCGCCATCCGCCGATATCGATGACCTTCAGGCCGAAATGGCGGAGCAGCAGGGGGATGACGCAGAGCGTGATCACGGCCAGGCCTCCGAGGTGCAGCCAGTGAAGCGACAACCCCCAGTGGAAAAGCGGCAATATCTGCGTGCTCGCCAGCGCGGTAAGGCCGGCGAGCAGGATGACCCCGTTCCAAAAACTGAGGCTCGCGAGCGCGATGACGCTGCCGATTTCGCCGCCGCTCAGCCCCGCCGCGCGATAGACGCGGTAACGCGCCGATCCGCCGGTTAGCAGTGCGAGACCGAGATTATGGCTGAGCGTGTAGCTGAGGAAGGACGCGAGGCCATAGGTTCGCCACGGCAATTTCCGCCCGATGACCTGCAACGCGAAGCGATCATAAAGCGTCAGTATCAGATAGCTGGACGTAGTAAGCAGCAGCGCAGCGGCGATCTGAACCGCCGACAGCGCGCCGAAGGCGTCGCGTACCTCGTGCGGTCGCACCGAATGGAGTAGTCTGAACAGGGCCGTCAGCCCAAACCCCGCGACAAGCAGCGCGGCGAGGATCGACACCAGTCGCTTTTGGGCGGTGCCCGTGTTCGTCACGCCCGGCGTTCCATCATCGCCGGGTCCACTCCTGATGCTTGCAGATAAGTCCGCCGAGGATGCAGCCCGAGATGCGGAGACCATTTTGGCCTTCCACTTCGATGGTCGAATAGAATCGACGTCCTTGATCCGGAACGTAGACCTGCCCTGTCCAGCGCCCGACGCCTGAAGGACGATAGTCGTCCAGTAATTCGATACCGATCAGTGCGGTAACACCTGCTTCGCGCGCATCGGCAATCGCTTCGGGGGCTGCCCAGACGATGTGGCCGCACAATTGCCGTCCGCAATCGCTCGTTTGCACGAGCAGCGTTCCCCTGGGATTTTGCCATAGGCCGATCGGCGTTGGCGGCATTCTCGCTTGCGCTGCCATAGGCAGGGCAAGCAGCAGCAGCGGAAGAATGGCTTTCATCTCAATCGCTCCTGGCAGGCTCGGCGCGTTGGATCGCCGGAACGATAGCCGCTTCAAGGGCGCGGTCGTCGGAATTCAGCTTGTGGCCGCCGGGCAGGGTGATGCGACGAACGTTGGGCATGTGGAGCAGCGGGCAGAGACTTTTGGCCTCGAGTGCGCCGCGGATGCAGGTGACGGGCGCCCAGGTCAGCCGCGATGCGGTCGGATAGGCAAGCTGGTCCGGGATTTCGAAGCCGGCGAGCTCGATCGGGGAGGCGCGGAAAACGATATCCTCACCCGGCACTATAAGCACTATCGCGCGGATCGGCCGGCGCTGGGTGGCGGTGAAGTGAGCCAGCCCCGCGTGCAGCATATCGGCGCCGAAGGACTGGCCGATCAGAACGACATGGTCGGTCTTCCCGAGCTTCATCGCGCGGGCCATCGCGGTTTCGATCAGCGTGGCGGCTTCTGCCGCTGTGCGGCGCGGCGAGAAAAAGGTCAGAGAATTGACCGTGACGATCGCATAGCCTCGATGGTTGAGGCGTGCGGCGATCTTTGGTGTCATCCCCATGCGGTTGCCCGTGTCACCCGACAACATGACGATCGCGGGATTCGCCGGACCGGCCAGCGCGGCGGGCATGTCTCGGAATATCGGACCGTTGTAATATCCGGCGTAGCCGTAGACCGCAGCGCAACCCGCAAGGACGAGCAGCAAGGCGCCCGGCAATTTTCTCATGTGACGCAGGCCGGGACCGGCGCGTAGCGCGGCAAAGGCAAGCATGCTGATTTCGGGGGCGTGATCATGGCAAAGCTTCGGTTGCGAGCGACCGCTGTAGCGCGGGAAGTTCGCGCGGAAGCTGGCCCCAAGATTACGATATTGTCATGTGGCGGCCATGCACCCGCTGGGTGGGGCGCATTAAATGGGGGCGTCCAGGGCGAGTGATGACCCAACCCCCGGTGTCGCCCTTGGACATTGGATATGCCCGTCCGCGTTCACGGACCCAATGGAGTGAAGAATATGGCACGCATTCGTACCCTCGTCGGCCTCGGCTTCGCATCGGCGATGATGATTACCGCCCCCGGTTTCGCCGCGACGACGACAACCCCCGCCAAGCCGGCGGTGCATGCCCAGGCGGCGACGACGCCAAAGGCCAAGGCATCGACCACGGCCGCTCATCGGACGACTCACGCCAAGGCGACGTCGAGCAACGCCAAGAAACACTGATTCTCCTGCGCACCGGCCAGCTTTCTCGTCCCCTGAAGCTGGCCGGTTCGTAGCCCGGGTCGAACACCACCTGCTCGATCGCGAGACTTGCAAAAATCCGCCACTCAGCCGCCTTGGCTGAGTGGCGATTCTTTGCCGGGCGTGTAGTCCGGATGGTCCGCCGGAATACCGCGCCGGCGCAGAGGCAGATCCGGCTGGATCGCGCGCCTCTATGCGGAGCGTTTCGAACAGATTTGCCATGTGTGGCCCTTGTGCGGGCCAGGCGGCGGCGCTTGCGCGCGGCCGCTGTTTCACCGAACTGTTCCCGGCCGAAGTTCGGGTGACCCGGCAAGCCTTCCTCTACAACTTCGGACGCCTCGTCGGCGCTGGCGGCGCCTAATTGCGGAACACCAGTTCGGAAGCCCTTTCTCCAACGGGCATATTGTAGAAAAGCGATCCACCACGATCACGCGTCACACCACGGAGAACGTCATGGACTATCGCTATCTCGGCCACAGCGCCTTGCGGGTGTCGCCCTTGTGCCTGGGCAGCATGATGTTCGGCGGGGCGACCGATGAAGCCACCTCCCGCCGCATCGTCGACAAGGCGCGCGAGCAGGGGGTCAACTTCATCGACACCGCCGACGGCTACAACGGCGGCAAGTCGGAAGAGATCGTTGGCCGCGCCGTGAGCACACACCGGGATCACTGGGTCGTGGCGACCAAGTTTGGCCATCGTCTCAGCGGCGCGGCGAACGAGGGCGGGCAGTCGCGCAAATGGATCTATCAGGATGTCGATGCCAGCCTCCGCAAGCTCGGCACCGACTACATCGACCTGCTGTACTTCCACAAAATGGACGAGCGCGCGCCGCTCGAGGAGCCATTGCGGGCGATCCGCGACCTGATCGCCGCGGGCAAGTTGCGCTACTACGGTGTGTCCAACTTCAAGGCGTGGCGCATCGCAGAGGTCTGCCGCGTGGCCGACGCGATCGGCATGGACCGTCCGGTGGCGAGCCAGCCGCTCTACAACATGGTCGATCGCCTATGCGAGGTGGAGCAGCTTCCCGCGGCCGGTCATTACGGGCTCGGCGTCGTTCCTTACAGCCCGCTCGCGCGCGGGGTGCTGAGCGGGAAGTACGCACCCGGCGCGGACGCGCCCGCGGACTCGCGCGTGGGACGCGGCGATCTGCGGATCAGGCAAACCGAATGGCGGCCGGAATCGCTCGACATCGCGCAGGCGGTTACGCGCCGCGCGGATGAGCTGGGGACGACGCCGGTGGCGTTCGCCATCGCCTGGGTGCTGCACAACCGCTTCGTCAGCTCGGCGATTGCCGGCCCTCGCACGGAGCAGCAATGGGACAGCTACCTGCCGGCGCTCGACTTGCAGCTCGGGCCGGAAGACGAAGCATTCGTCGATGCGCTGGTGCCTGCCGGTCATGCTTCGACGCCCGGCTACACCGATCCGGTCTATCCGGTCGAAGGACGGCAAGTGCGCTGATCTGTCCTCTATCGAGAGGACATGGACACGCGCCGTGGAGTGCGACAACCTCCGCAAAACGCGGGTGAGGCATGACGGCGAGAAATGACGCCGGCCAAGCGGCCGGAGTACCGGAGGTGCAACAAGGCCGGCTCGCTCCGATCCTTGCGGTGTGCACCCTGGTCTATGTGCTGGATGGCCTGGTCCATTCGATCATGGGGCCGTTGGCGCCACAGATCGCCACTTCGCTGCAGATGTCGCACGCCGAGACGGGGACTGTGTTCTCTGCCAACCTGATCGGCCAGTCCCTCGGGCTGATCGTCTTTCCGCTGCTGGCGGGGTGGATCGGAAACCGCAAAGTCGTCATCCTGACTGCTGCCGGTTTCGGCTCGTTCGAGCTCGCGGCGGGCTTCGCCACGAACTGGGAAATCCTGTTTTCGCTGCGGCTGCTGACGGGGTTCTTCCTCGGGGGCGCCCTGCCGACGTGTCTTGCGATCGTCACCGCTGCGTCGCCCGCCCATCGGCGCGGCATCGTCATCATGACCTTGTTCACCGGCTACGGTCTTGGCGCGACCGTTGCCGGCCTGGCAGTGGCAGTATTCGGTGAAACCGGCTGGCGCAGCGCGATGATCGCCGTGGGGGTTTGTTGCGTGCTCACGGCGATCGTGGTGTGGGTGTGGCTGCGCGTTCCGGAGCGGGATGCGTCAGGCGAAGAGGAACACGCAGAGGCTGGCACCAGCAATCCGCTTCGCATCTTCGCGCCGCGCTATTTCGTAGGCACGTTGATGCTGTGGCTCCTGTTCATCTCCATGCTTACGATCAGCTACTGCCTCAATTCCTGGCTGCCGACCTTGCTGGTGGAGGTGGGGCACGGTCAGTCGATCGCCGCCATTTCCGTCACCATCTTTTCGCTCGGGGGGATCATCGCCGCGCTTGGCGTCGGCGTTCTGATCGATCGCTGGGGGGCGACCGGCGTGCTGACTGCGTTCCTGGCGATCTCCACCGGGATGCTGTTCCTGATCGGCCAGATCCTCGCCACCGCATCGTCGGACGTGCTGCTCGTACTGCTCGGAATATGCGGCTTCTTCGTGTTGGGCGCGTATGGGGGCGTCAACGTGATGCTCGCCGGATATTACCCCGCGCCGCTGCGCGCCCTCGGTATAGGCTGGGCCAAGAGCGTGGGGCGGATCGGTACGATCGTTGCGCCGGTTCTTATCGGTTTTGCGCTTACACAGGGAATCCAGGGGGCAACGGTCATGTCGTTGTTCGCGCTGCCTGCCGCACTCGCGGCCGCCGCCGTTCTGGTGGTTGGCGTTTTACATGCGCCTCGTACAAGCCGGGCAGACGTGGCATCACAGGCCGTCAAGCTAAAGCCGGGGAGGCCGGATTGGTTCAACTAACGCAGGTCCACGACTGGCGAGCATCGACCAGGATAGCATCGGATTACGAGAGACTGCTCGCGTCGATCGGCTCAGAGGACTTCGGTTCGACCGTTCGCGATGCCATCATGGCCTCGACCGCGGGGGCGCGCCGCGTCTACCTGTTCGAAGCCACCGGGCGTGAGGAGAACAACCTCCAGTACTCGTTCTGCGAGCCGGCGGTTGCCGAGCTCTTTTCCACCTATAACAAGTGGTATCAGCCGCTCGACCCGGTGTGCGATGCCTATCAGGCCGTGCCGCGCGACCAAAACGTCGCCATCCTCAGGGTGCGGCCGCACGACATCCCCTCGAGCGCGTTTCGCCGCCAGTTCTACGACGATCCCGGTATCCTCGAGCGGCTGTCGATCATTCAGCGCGGCAGCGATGCCTGGCGCGTGCTGAGTGTCGCACGGCACTGCTCGGACGGTTATTTTTCCGATGAAGAGGTCGATGTGATCCTCAGCCTCGCGTGCCTTGCACTGCCGATGCTGCCGCTCAATCGCGGACGGCCGGCGCGCACCCGGCGATTGGGCGTGACGCAGCTCGAGGAACGGTTCGGTGCACGCCACGCGGATCTGACGCTGCGCCAGCGCCAGGTTTGCGCCCGGGCGGCGGTGGGGATGACGGTGGAGGCGACTGCGCTTGACCTCGGGATCGCCAAGACATCGGTGCTCACTTACCGCAAGCGCGCCTATCAACGCCTCGGCGTTACCAGCTCGATCGAGCTCTGCGCGCTCGTCAGCCACTGACCGGCCCGCGCGCCCAATCGTCGGCCTGTGGGGCGATAGATATTTGGGACATCGATCACGGCGCCGTGGGCGAGACCGGTTGCGGGACCGAATTCGCTCAGGCCGTGGTCCCCCTGTTCATCAATCGCCGGCCGGCGTGAGCGGCTCGCCCGCGAAAATGCGGTGCACGTTCGCTTGCAGCTGGAGAGGAAGGTCCCGTCCGGCTTTCACGGCTAGTTGATGCGGAACCTGGCGCGCGCCTCTTCCACCGTGGCCGGCCTGGCGCCGTAGAGCTTGGCGATGTCGGCCGCCGCCTGGACCATTTCGGCGTTGCTGCGCGCGACGGTCCCGTCCGGAAGGTGGATGCCATCCTCGAAGCCGACGCGCACCAGATCGCAGCCCATGGCGATTCCGATGGAGGCTGCCCTGAACATGAAGTGCCCGGTACCGGTCACGCCGACGATCGCCTTGGGAAACATGCGCAGGCCTTCGTCGATGTTGAAGATCATGTTGCGCGCGACCGGCGGGCTCGCGCCGAAACCGCCGCCGTGGAGCAGCCAGACGTTATCACGGTCCTTGTCGAACAGGCCCTCCTCGGCATAGCGCATCAGGCGGTAGAGCGAGCTCGCCTCGACGATCTCGTACTCGAGCGCGCTGCCGCGTTCATAGACCGATTTGATCGTCGCCTTGAGCAACTCAGGCGAGTTCACATATGGCGTCTCCGTCGGATAGCCGCCCTCGGGATTATGGAAATCCGCCGATCCCGCGGCGATGCCGAACAGATCCTGCGGCGGTTCGATACCCAGGATGCCAAGCCGCTCTTCATCCGAAGGCCAGTGGAATTCACCCGTCTTGGGATCGCGCCGCACGCCGATGCCGTTGGTCGTCTGGACCAGAATCGGGCTGCGCTTGCGGATTTCGCGGATGATCTCCGAGTAGATCGCCGGATCGCCGCTATTCTTGCCGTCCGGCCCTCGGGCGTGGACGTGAACCATGGCCGCGCCGGCTTCGTGACACCGCGCTGCGGCCTCGCCGATCTCGATGGGCTGCTTCGGAATCACCGCTCCGTCGCGATCTTGCTGCATGCCGCCGTTCAGCGCGACCGTGATGATTACCTTGTTGCCTTCGAGCATCGGTCTCTCCCTTGCAGACCGCGCAATGTCCATCCGCCGCCGGCGCGTCTGTCCTCTTGCGGGGGGACACGGCACGCCGCGGTAGCGCTACACCGGTTCTACCGGGAGATCATCGGGCGCAATCACGAACCGAGCAGGCGAGCGGCATTCCCGCTTTCGATCGCCGCCAGCTTGTCAGGAGCGAGCCCGAGCCGGGCGAGCGACGCGCGTGACGCTGCGAGCGTGCCCCAGGGAAAGTCGGTGCCGTAGAGTATATGATCCTCCGGCAGCCATGCCCGCAGCGCCGCGATCGCCGCCGGGCCGGTGACACTGGCGGTGTCGACGTAAATCTTGGCCAGCGCGGCCTGCGCGCCTTCGGGAACCCGGGCGAGCAGCTTACGGTCGACGAAACCCATTGCGATCACGCGCTCGGCAACCATCGGCAGGACGCCGCCGCCATGCGAAAAGATGAAGTGGATACCGGGAAATGCACTCAGGGTGCCGGACCACAGCAGGCTGGCAATCGTGCGGCCGGTGTCGACGGGGAACTCGATCAACGGCGTTGCGATCTGCGGCACCAGGCCGGCGCAACACGGCGCGTCGGTGGGATGGACGTATACGGTCGCACCGCGCTTATCGAGCCATGCGAACAGCGGGCGGAATTCGTCCTCGCCGAGATAGCGTCCGCCGTAGTTGCTCAGAAGGCCCACGCCGCGCGCTCCCGGCAGTGCCAGCGCGCGTTCCGCTTCGCGGATTGCTCCTTCGACGTCGGGCATCGGGAGCGCCGCAAACAGGTCGAAGCGCCCGGGATGCGCTTTGCCGAGCGCGGCGGCGTAATCGTTGCATTCGCGCGCCACATCGCGCGCCTGGGCATCATCGCCGAAGTGGACGCCGGGCGAGGAGATCGACAGTACTGCGCGGCTCACGCGCGCCTCGTCCATCGCCGCGAGCGATGCTTCCGGGGTCCATGCCATCACCGCGTCGACCCCGGTGGCGAAGCGATCCATCCAGCGCTTGGCAAGCGGCTTGTAGAACGGCGGCAGGAAATGGTGGTGCACGTCGATCGCGCTGGTGGCGAAGTGCGGAGCGTCGGCTGCCCTGAGCGATCCGCCCAACGCCAGCGCGGCGGCTCCACCGATCACGGCCCTGCGGGAGCAGATCACAGCTTGAACACCTTCGCGGCGTTGCCCTCGAACAAGGCATGCTTTCGGGCCGGCGAAAGTGGCATTTCTTCTACCATGCGGACGGCTTCTCCCTGGTCTTCGAATGGATAGTCGGTGGCGTAGAGCACACGGTCCGGGCCGAGCACTTTGAGGGCCATGTCCAGCTGCGGCCAGTAGTTCATCCCGCTGGTCGTCACCCACAGGTTCTCCCGGATGTAATCGCCAGGCGGTCGGCGCAGCGTTGCCGGGCCGCGCAGGTTGAAGCGATAGCGGTTGTCGATCCGCGGCAGCCAGAATGGCAACGCTTCGCCCATGTGGCCGACTACGATGCGAAGCCGGGGAAAACGATCGAACAGGCCGGACTGTATCAGGCGCAGCACATGGGTGCCGACTTCGACTGCGTAGGCCCACGCGGGGCCACCGACGACCGGCCCGGTCATCATCATGTTCATCGCACCCGCGGGTTCGCGCGGATGGATGTAGAGCGGCGCGTCCAGCGCCTCGAGCGCTTCGAAGATCGGCAGATACTTCGGTGTATCGAGATACTCGCCGTTGGTGTGGCTGTTGACGATTGCGCCCTTGATGCCGGGCAGCTTCATCGCTCGCTCGAGTTCGCGAACCGCTCCGCCCGGGTCTTGCGGCGCCAGCGCGGCGAGGGCGGCAAAGCGCGCCGGATATCGCGCACAGGCCGTAGAGGCGTAGTCGTTCGCCTCCGTCGCCAGGCTCGTCGCAGTCGCGGCATCGAAGGCCTGCACGCCTGGGGAGCTGAGCAGCAGCAATTGCATGTCGATGCCGTCGGCATCCATTGCCGCGATCCGTTGCTCACTTAAATCGATCAGCGAGCGGGCCAGCGAGGCGGCAGGCCCCGATGTGGTGATGAGCTGTAGTTCGGCGGTGCTGGATTTCGCGTTCTGGGTAAGCACGCCGGGCGAGAGGAACCCTTCCTCGCAGGCGATGCGGCGATAGGCCCGCCTGGAACCGGCCGCCGCTCCGGGTGCGACGGTTAGCGCGGCGCCTGCTGCCAGTGCCGCGATCGCCGTGCGGCGATCGATAGCTGATTTTCTTCGCCGCACAGACCCCTCCCAATTTTATTCTCTTGTGCGGGAATTATGCGGGGAACGCCGTGCTAGGCAATCGAATTCGCCCATCGCCGTCCGGCTGCGGCGGCAAATCGGATTGCCACGCCGGCATCGCCTGATAAATTCGTGCAAACAGGAATAATATCGGGAGGCGCGTGCTGGCGATGGGGGAATTCCGGCACGGCTGGCGTGTAGTGGTCGGCGCAGCTTTGGGCGCCGGGCTCGGCATCGCCGGGCTCCTCACTTACAACATGGGCCTGTTTGCGGAGGGCCTCTCCCGTGACCTCGGACTTAGCCGGACCGGCTATGGTGTCGCGTTTTTCGGAGCGACATTGGCGCTTGCGATTGCGATGCCGCTGGTCGGCCGCGCGGTCGATCGGTTCGGTGCGCGTACGACGGCCGCGTTCGGGGCGCTGGCGCTTGCCCTTGGCTTCGTGGCCCTGTCGCGCGTCGAATCGGTGGCCGCATATGGAGTGGTTCTGGTGCTGATCGGGCTGTTCGCGGCCTCGTCCGCGCCGGTTCCGCACACGCGCGCGGTCGCCGGGGCTTTCGCCCGATCGCGGGGACTGGCGCTGGGGCTGACCCAGGTGGGGATCGGTCTGTCGGCAGCCCTGGTTCCGCCCATCGTAGCGGTACAGGTCGCGCATCACGGCTGGCGCAGCGGGTTCCTCATCCTTGCGGGCCTGGCGGCCGTCGCGATCATACCGATCCTGTTTGGATTGCCCGGCCGCTCGGCAACGCAAGCGGATGATTCGCGAGAGGACGCCACGGCGTTCACCGCCGTGCGCAAGTCCCGCGCCTACCTGCTGCAGCTCGCGGCGTTTACAATCATGGCGCTCGCGTTCGCCGGGCTGCTGTCGCATTTCGTCCCGCTGCTGCGAGAAGCCGGCGTGTCGATCGAGCAGGCGGGGGCATTCGCGGGAATGATCGGCCTGTCCGTGATCTGTACGCGTGTTGTGGTTGGCTGGCTGGCGGACAGGATGGAACCGGCCTGGCTCGGCGCGGCGAGCTGCGTCGCGTGCGCGGCTGGCTGTCTTGCATTGGCGTTGGGCGGCGCGGACCTTGCGCCCGTCGCCGCAGTGGCGCTTGGCGCTGCGATGGGTGCGGAGGCGGATCTCCTCGGCATCCTTACCGCCCGCAATTTTCCGATGGCGGCTTACAGCCGTGCCTATGCGCTGCAATACGCCGCCTTCGGCGTGGCGGGCGGGGTGAGCCCGGTGTGGATCGGTTATCTCGCCGATGTCACCGGCGGATACGACGCCGCCTTGTTCGCTTCAGCCGCTGGGCTCTTCATTCCAGTTGCGCTGTTCTGTTTCCTGCCGGGCACCATCCGGCGCGATTGAACTTCCTGACTCTACCGTGTCTCGACGGTCACGCTCGCCCCGATTTTTGCGTCCGGGACAAAAATTCTTGCCCAACGGAATAAAAATTCCTAGCCTAAGGAATATAAGCCTTTGGGAGAGGAACGATGGCCTTGAAACTCTGGGGAGTGTCGGTGTTGGCGGTTTTGGCCGCCGTTCCGATGGATGCAGCGCTGGCGCAGGAATCCGCCGATGGTGGCAGCGAAGGCGGAATCGCCGAGATCATCGTCACCGCGCAGCATGTGGAGGAAAGTGCGCAACGCGCCCCTATCGCGATCGACGTGGTCAGTGGCGACGAACTCGTGAGCCAGGGTGTTCATCGTCCGGAAGATTTGACCAAGCTCGTCCCGGCGCTGTCGATCACCAACAACGGCGGGCCTTACTCGGTGTTCTTCGTTCGCGGCGTGGGCAACTCGACGCTCAACGCCTATTCCGACCCGGGCATCGCGTTCAATTACGACGGCGTCTACATCGGGCGCCCGTCATCCACGAGCGGGACTTTCTATGACCTCGAACGCGTTGAGGTTCTCAAGGGGCCGCAGGGCACGCTCTACGGGCGAAACGCGACCGGTGGCGCGATCAACGTTATCCCCGCGCGCCCGGTAAAGGGTGAGACGTCTGCGAACCTGGTTGCCAGCTACGGCAACTATGACGCCCTCAGCCTTCAGGGCGCGGTCAACCTTGCCGTCGGCGACGAGAGCGCGGTGCGCGTGGCCGGCAATTACGTTAAACACGACCCGTATCTCGACGACGGGACGGGCGATCTCGACGAATACGGTTTCCGAGCCCAGTTCGCGACCAACATCGGCGCCATTGCCGACCTGCGTATCGCGGCCGATTACGCCCATCAGGGCGGGGTTGGTTCGTACTCAACCTACGCGGGCATCGCGGTGCCGAACTTCGGCCAGACCGGCTTTGCAGGTTACAGTTTCGTGCCCAGCGGCTTTGGACCGGACAACGGCATACTCAGTCCTGAATCGCAGGCTTACGACGCCGCGCTGTTCGTTCGCCAGGCAGGGCGCGCGGGCAAGTTTATCCAAGGCGTGCCCTACAACGACAACGACTATTGGGGCGTGCAGGCCGAACTCAATGTCGATGTCGGCCCCGGCACCCTGACGATCCTGCCGGCTTATCGCGAAGCGTCGCTCGACAATCTCTTCACCGCCGGCATGAACGGCGCGAAGACCAACGAGAAGGACAAGCAGACGAGCCTCGAAGTCCGCTATGCGGGCAACATTGGTGACCGGGCGGACATCGTCGTCGGTGGTTACTATTTCCGTGAGCGGATCTCGACCTACACCTACTTCTCGCAGTTTACCCTCGTGCCGTACCAGGATTTCGACACCGGAACCGATTCCTACGCGACTTTCGGCAAGCTGACCTACGAGGTGGCGCCGGGGCTCAAGCTGACAGCGGCGGGCCGTTACACCTGGGACAAGAAGAAGTTCGACGGTTTGTCGGACGTCTACATCCTGTTCTGCGGCAACCCGGGGGTGAACCCGCCGAACATGTGCCCGACGCTGCCGTTCATCCCGTTGGTCGATACGGCCGCGGAGCTGCGCGACTTCTACGCGGATGCCGGCATCCCGGTGACCAACGTTCCGCTTTACGTGCTGCCGCCCTTCGCCGGCGGATCGCAGACCGCGCCGTTCGTGCTCAATGCGCCGATCGCGATCAGCGACCAGAAGCTCAACAACAACAAGTTCACCTACCGGCTGGCGGCGGAATACGAAATCTCGCCGGACAACATGCTCTACGCGAGCTACGAGACCGGTTACCATTCGGGCGGTTTCGCGTTCGCGCGCGGGCTGGAAACCTACAAGCCCGAGACGCTCGATGCGTGGACCATCGGCAGCAAGAACCGGTTCGCCAACAACACCGTGCAGCTGAACCTCGAAGGCTTCTACTGGAAGTATCACGACCAGCAGATCAGCCAGTTCGGCTACGACCTGAGCACGCCGCCGACGACCGTGTTTCTCACCCGCAACATCGGCCAGGCCACGATGTACGGCTTCGACGCCGATCTCCAGGTGTTGCCGGCGCCGAACACGTTGCTGGGCGCCAGCGTGCAGTATCTGCACAGCAACTACGACAGCTTCCTCTACTACGTGCCCAACCAGGGTCTGCCGCCGATCACCACCTGCGGCACGTCGCCGACGACGCAGACGGTCAACGGAAGCACGGTGGCGGTCTATGCGGTCGATTGCTCGGGCAAGGATGCGCTAAACTCGCCCAAGTGGTCGATCAACGTGATGGGTGAGCAGACTGTTCCGCTGGGGGATTACAAGCTCGTGCTCCAGGCCGACGGACGCTATCGCACCAGGGCGGAGATCGACGGCGCTTTCAACCCGTTCCTGAGCGCGGATAGCACTTTCACCGCCGACGCTTCGATCACATTCGGACCGGAGGATGACCAGTGGTACGTCACCGGCTTCATCAACAACATCGGCGACGAGCGGCGCCTGTCGACGGTATCGCTGGTGACCAACGTCAATGCCTTTGTCACCACCTACGAAGCTCCGCGGACTTACGGCCTCCGGGTCGGCTTCAAGCTGCGGTAGAATTGCGATGGATTCTGCATCGTGGAGAGAGCACCAACGCGAAGGAATTCGCGACCAAGGGAATTACTGCTGATGGCCTGCGTTACCGATCTGCAATTCGTCGCGCTCGCGGTGCCCGACCTGGCTGCCGAGCGTGAGTTCTTTGGCAAGACGTGGGGGCTGGTCGAGGTCGGTGAGGAAGACGGCAAGGTCTACTTCGCGGCGGAAGGCGCGCCGCATCCCTACGTCATCCGGCTGCGGCAGGACGTCGAGCGCAAGACCGACTTGATCGGGTTTTCGGCAGCCTCACGCGGGGATGTCGATGCGATCTTCGATCAGGTCAGCAACGCCGGGGCGAAGATCATCTCGGAGCCCGGTCCGATCGAAGGGATGGACGGCGATTACGGCTTCCGCTTCTTCGATCCGGACGGGCGGGCGATGCAGGTCGCTTCCGGCGCCGTGCAGCGCGCACACCGCACGCTCGGCAAGGGTGAGGCTATCCCCATCGGGATAAGCCATGTCGTCCTGCATTCGCCCAATCATAAAGGCCTGGCCGAGTTCTACCAGCAAGCGCTGGGGTTCAGGCTTTCGGACTGGATCGGCGAGTTCATGGCGTTCCTGCGCTGTAATTCCGCGCATCACCGGCTGGCGATCCTGCCGGGGCCGCCGGCGCTCAATCACGTCGCGTTCGACGTCCAGTCGGTCGACGAACTGATGCGCGGGCTGGCCCGGATGCACGAAAATGGCGTCCATCTCAGCTGGGGCCCGGGCCGCCATACAGCGGGCGACAACACCTTCTGCTACTTCATTTCGCCCAACGGCAACGCTGTGGAATACACCTCGGATCTTGAGCACGTGGACGAGGAAACCTGGGTTCCGACGACCTACGAGCCCGGCCCCAGCACCATCGATCAGTGGGGCACGGGCCGGATCATCACCGGTAATGTCCCACACGCCGAAATGAGCCCCGACAAGGGCTTGTGGCAAGTTCCCGCCTGAGCGGCGCGCAAGGGGGCAGGGATGATCCGTAACGCTTTGGTGGTCGGCGGCGGCGTCGGCGGAATGAGCGCCGCGCTCGCGCTCTCCGCCAAGGCCGTTGCGGTCGAGTTGATCGACGCCGACCCTGACTGGCGAGCCTATGGCGCGGGGATCAGCGTCACCGGCCTGTCGCTGCGCGCATTCGACGATCTCGGTATTCTTGATGAAGTGCGGGAGAAGGGCTTCGTCGGCGCGGGCATTCGCCTGCGCGCGCCCGGCGGCAGCGTCATCTTCGAAAGCCCGACGCCGCGGGCCGAGGCGCCGCCGGTCGCGCGCAGCGGGGGCATCATGCGGCCCGTGCTGCACGAGATCATGTCGCGCCGGGTGCGCGCGGCAGGCGTTGAGGTGGTATTGGGCCTGAAGCCGGAAAGCTTCGCGCAGGAAGGGGACGGGGTCTCGGTCCGCTTCGGCGATGGCCGGACCCGGAATTATGACCTGGTGATCGCGGCAGACGGCATCAACTCCGGGACACGCGCCCGCCTGTTCCCTCAGGCGCCGGGTCCGCGCTTCACCGGGCAGGGCTGCTGGCGGATCGTCGCCGATCGTCCTGCGGAGGTCGACCGGCCGGAGATGTTCGTTGGCGGGCCGGTCAAGCTCGGTTTCAATCCGGTTTCGCACGACAAGATGTATGCCTTTATCCTGGAGCACGTGCCCGACAACCCGTGGTACGCTGAGGAGGCGCAGCTGCCGCACGTCGCCGAGCTGCTGGCGCCGTTCGGCGGCTACGTTCCCGCGGTGAGGGCAGCGCTGGGGCCGGACTCGCTGGTCAACTACCGCCCGCTCGAATGGGTCATGCTTCCTGCGCCGTGGCACAAGGGGCGGATCGTGCTGATCGGCGATGCGGTCCACGCGACGACGCCGCACATGGCGTCCGGCGCGGGAATGGCGGTCGAGGACGGCCTGGTTCTCGCGGATGAGATCGCGGCGGCCGACGACGTGGAGCAGGCGCTGACGGCATTCACCGCGCGGCGGTTCGAGCGCGCGCGCATGGTGGTCGAAAATTCGGTCCGCATCGGCGAGATCGA
>CAYNXB010000003.1:18966-37417 GCA_964401045.1 uncultured Sphingomonadaceae bacterium
TACGAGGCGATGGCGCCGGAGGAGCTGCGGGTGCGGATCGAGAAGATGATGGACGAGCGCGCCGCGGGCCTGCCGTTCGCATTCCTGAAGCTGCCAGCAAGCGTGATCGGCCCGAACGACGATGTCGTGCTGCCATACGATGTCGAGAAGCCCGATTGGGAGCTGGAGCTCGGCGTGGTGATCGGCAAGCGCGCGCACCGGATCGGCGCGGACGAAGCGATGGACCACGTCGCCGGCTACGCGGCGGTGAACGACGTGACTGCGCGCGAGCTGATCTTCCGCCGCGACGGGTCCGCGATCGGCGCCGACTGGCTGTCGGGCAAGAGCTTCCCGACGTTCCTGCCGTTCGGGCCGCTGATCGTGCCGCGGGACCAGGTGCCCAATCCTTACGATCTCAACCTCAGGCTCTCGGTCAACGGCAAGATCTACCAGGACGAGAATACGTCTGACATGATGATCTCGATCGAACGCCAGATTGCCTATCTCTCGAGCCGCTGCGTCCTCGAGCCGGGCGACATCATCTGCACCGGCTCGCCCTACGGCAACGGCTCCGCGTTCGGGGTCTTCCTCAAGCCGGGTGATGTGATGGAGGCGACGATCGACGGGCTCGGTACGCAGCGCAACCGCTGCGTTGCCGAAGCGCGCGGGCTCAGCGTTTCCTGAGGCCGTCGATCAGCAAGCGCGTGACGAACTCTTCGTAGCGCTTGCCGAGCTCGGCCATGTCGGTGCCCTCCGGGGATAGCAGCTCGATGAGCGGCGCGCCCGCGGCGAAGAAGTCACTGATCCCGACGACCGCGAGGTGCATGAACAGCGGATCGAAGCTGCGCAGCTCACCCTCGTCGTCCAGCTCGAGAAGCTTCTCATAATTCGATAGCGGCTGGCGGTTCCATTCGCGCATCTTTTCGCGGACCTCGGCCGAGCTTGCCGAATCCAGCTCCTCAATCATCAGCCGCTGCATATGCTTGGCCGAGCGGGTAAAGCGGAAGGTGTTGTGGATCATCTCCGCCAGCAGCTCGATCGGATCGCCTTCGTCGGGCGGCGGACGGTTCGCCTCGGTGCCGATCTGCTTCGCGACTTCGAACAACAGGTTTTCGCGCGTCCCGAAATAGTACCGCACGAGCGCAGGATCGGCGTTCGCCCGGCGTGCAACCGCGGTGCTGGTGACCTGGGCAGGGGGCAGCTCCTGCAGCAGGTCGCGCGCGGCAGTGATGAGCACCTCCCGCCCCACACCGCTTTGCGATGCAGTCGGTCTACCCTTGCCCCTACGTGTCGGCGTTTTTCCCGGTGTCGCCATTTAAGCCTGTGCTACGCCCAAAGCGGGGCCTTCGACAACCGGGGTGCTCACAAAAATATTCTTGCGGACCGGAATTACGGTTGTAGGGTCCGGCCTTCGGGAGAACAAAATGGCGAATTGGCCTTTCCGCCAAGGCATCCACGACATTGGCAACGGCGTCTACGGTTATGTCCAGCCGGACGGAACCTGGGGCTGGTCGAACGCCGGCCTCGTGGTCTCAAATGGCGAGACATTGCTTATCGACACGCTGATGAGCGTGCCGCTCACGCGTGAGATGATGGCCGCGTTTGCCAAGGTGCCCGGCGGTGGCCGGATCGATCGTCTGGTCAACACCCACGCGAATCCCGATCACTTCTTCGGCAACGGCGTGGTCGAGGGCGCGGAGATCGTCGCCACCGCGAAAACGCGTGAGGAGATGGCGAGTTTCGATCCGAAGGCGCTGGGCAATCTCGCCGCCAATTGGGAGAACATGGGCGAGGCGGGGGAATTCCTGTTCGAGACCATGGGGCGCCAGTTCGATTTCTCCGGCGTCGATGCGCTGACCTTGCCGACCACCACCTTCGACGGAACGCTCACGCTGCAAGTGGGGGACAAGACCGTCGAATTGACTGACCTGGGGCCCGCGCACACCGAGTCCGACACGATCGCGTGGGTAAAGGACGACCGCACCGTGTTCACCGGCGACCTGCTGTTCAACGAAGGGCATCCGGTAATTTGGGCAGGCCCGTTGTCGAACTGGATCGCGGCGTGCGACTTCATCGTCGCCCTCGATCCCGAAGTGGTCGTTCCGGGCCATGGGCCGATTACCGACGTTTCGGCCGTACACAACATGAAGGGCTATTTCGAGCACTTGCGCGACGAGGCTCGCGGGCGGTTCGATGCCGGGATGGACTGGCGCGCGGCGGCACGCGACATCCCGATCAAGGAGTACGCGCACTGGACCGATCCGGAGCGTGTCGTGGCGAACGTCTATTCGCTCTACAAGCAGTGGAATCCCGACATTCCGCATGCTCCGCCGCGCGACCTGTTCGTTGAGATGAACCGCTACCGCAAAGAACACCACGAATTGCACGGATGCGGCCATGCCCATTGAACTGAACGATACCCACGACCCCGCCCGGCGCAGTTGGGTCGAAAGCGCCAATGCTTCGGGCAGCGATTTTCCGATCCAGAACCTGCCGTTCGGCGTGTTCGACGATGGCCGAGGCGCGCGGGGCGGCGTGGCGCTGGGGGACCGCATTATCGATCTTGCGGCCTTGCTCGACGCGGGGCTGATCGAAGGCGAAGCGGCGAAGGCGGCGAGCGGAGACAATCTGCTGCCGCTGTTCGACCAGCCGAAGGCGGCGGTTTCGGCGCTGCGCGCGGCGCTCTCCGAACTCTATCGCGAAGGTGGCACGGGCAAGCGTTCGGCAGCCGAGGCTGCGCTCGTGCAGATGGCGTCCGCGAAGCTGCTGATGCCCGCCAAGCCCACCGCGTTCACCGATTTCTGCACCTCGGCCGATCATATCCTGCGCATGGCGGCGAATGGCGGACGCGCACCGATGCCGGCGTGGGCGACGCTGCCGGTCGCTTACAACGGACGCGCAAGCTCGGTCGCGGTCAGCGGGACACCGGTGATCCGCCCGGTCGGCCAGCTGGTTCCGCGCGGCACGGACAAGATGGTGGTGGCGCCGGAAACAATGCTCGATTTCGAGCTCGAGTTCGGCGCCTGGCTCGGCGGCCCGGTCAATGCCCTGGGTGAGCCGGTGGATATGACCCGCGCCGATGCACTGCTGTTCGGCTGTTGCCTGGTCAACGACTGGTCGGCGCGCGCGATCCAGTTTTACGAGATGCTGCTCGGCCCGCATCTGGGCAAAAGCTTCCTCACCACGATCTCGCCGTGGGTGGTGACAATGGAGGCGCTGGCGCCGTTCCGCGTGCCCGGAAGAGGGCGGGCGGGGGATGAGCCCGAGCTGCCGGGATACCTCGACGACGGGTTCGACCGCGAGCTGGGCGGGCTCAACATAGAGCTGACCGCCGAGCTGGACACCGGCGGCGGCCCGGCCACGATCGTGCGTACCAACGTCGCAGAGCTGTTCTGGACCCTCGCGCAAATGGTCGCCCATCAGGCCTCGGGCGGCGCCCCGCTCGAAACCGGTGACCTGATCGCGACCGGCACCGTCTCGGGCGCGGCTGAGGAGGCGCGCGCATGCCTGGTCGAGATCACCCGGCTTGGGCAGGAGCCGCTCACGCTGCCCGACGGCACCCGGCGGATCATGCTCGAGGATGGCGACGCGCTCACCTTGCACGGCCGGGCGGTGGCGGACGGCTACGTCCCCATCGGGTTCGGCCCGTGCAGCGGAACGATCGTGCCTGCGAGAACCGCGCAGTGACGGGCGCGATCACAACTTGCGGCGATCGCCGGCCGATCCCGGTTTCGGCGCGCGGCAAGCACCTCGTGGTCGATATTCATTGCCATCTCGGCATACCGGCGGCGGACGCGATCGTGCAGGCGAAGTATCCGGGTCCGCCGCCGGGCATCAACGATTTCACCAGTTCGAAAACGATGGAAGTCAACCGCGCGCAGTTCGCAACGATCGGGCGCACGCTCAATACGCTCGAGAACCGGTTCGAGGACATGGATCGGCTCGGGATCGACGTGCAGGCGATCTCGCCAAGCCCTGGACAGTATTTCTACTTCGCCGATCCCGAGACCGGCCGCGATGCGTCACGCGCAGTCAACGACGGCATGGCCGAGGCGGTGGCGAAGCATCCCGATCGCCTGGTCGGCATGGGTACCGTGCCGCTGCAGAACACCGAGATGGCGGTTGCAGAGATGAGGCGCTGCGTGCGCGAGTTGGACCTGCGCGGGATCGAGATCAGCTCGAACGTCAATGGGATGGATTTTCATGCGCCCGAGTTGCGCCCGTTCTGGGCCGCGGCGGAGGAGCTCGGCGTGATGATCTTCATTCACCCGCTCGGCTTCACCGAGGGCAAGCGGCTGAGCGAGTATTACTTCAACAACCTGATCGGCAATCCGCTCGAATCGACGCTCGCGGTGGGCCACCTGATCTTCGGCGGGGTGCTCGACGATTATCCCGGGCTGAAGATCTGCGTCGCGCACGGTGGCGGCTACATTCCCGGCTACTGGGGGCGGATGGACCACGGCTGGCGCGCGCGCGGTGATTGCTCCGAGCACTGCAAGCACGAGCCTTCGAGCTACCTGCGCAAGCTGTGGCTCGATACACTGGTGTTCGATCGGGACCAGCTCGACAGCCTGGTGCGCACGCACGGTGCCGATCGGCTGTGCCTCGGCACCGATTATCCGTTCGACATGGCTGAGCCCGATCCGCTCGGTTTCCATGAGCACCTGAGCGAATCTGACAAGGCGAAGATTCTCGGGCTCAACGCTGCCGGTCTGCTGGGGTTGAAAGTCCCCCGATGAACGCTGCACGCGGGTCCGTTTCGACCGCGGCTGCCGGCTGGACATTGTTCGTACTGTTCCTGACCAATGTGTTCAACGTTGGCGACCGCACGCTGCTCGGCGTGGTGACCGAGCCGGTGCGGCTCGAGCTTTCGCTGTCCGACACGGAAATCTCGCTCGCCAGCGGCTTCCTGTTCGTGCTGTTCAACCTCGTCGGCGGACTGTTCATCGCCCGCTTTGTCGATCGGGCAAATCGCAAGCGCATCCTCGCGATTGGACTTGCAGGCTGGTCGATCGCGACCGCGGCAACGGGACTTGCGCAGGATTTCGCCACCCTGTCGATCGCGCGCATCGGCGTCGGCATTGGTGAAGCAACTGCCTTTCCCGCGGCGATGTCACTCATACCCGACCTGTTCCGCCAGGATGCCCGCGGCAAGGCGGTGGCGATATTCCAGTCGAGCACCATCGTGGGCGTCGTCGGCGGGACCGTTCTCGCCGGCGTGCTGGCGGCGGCGATCGGCTGGCGGCCGATGTTCGTCGTATGCGGCGGCGCCGGCATTGCGCTGGCCGCGCTCCTGCTCCTGACCGTGCGCGAGCCATCGCGCGAAGCGAGCGCGGCGGCCGCGTCTTCACGGTCCTATCTGGCCGATCTTTTCGCCGCATGCGGGCGGTCGGTTCGCATGCCCGGCTTCGTCTCGCTCGCCCTCGCGTTCGGCGTGGCGGGCATCATCACCGCGGTGCTCGGCGTGTGGGGGCCCGCGTATCTCCAGCGCTCGTACGGCGTCCCGCTGGCGCAAGTCGGGCTGGTGATCGGACCGGCCGTCGGTATTGGCGGCATCGCCGGGACGCTGACTTCGGGCGTGCTCGCCGATTGGCTGGTTCGCCGCCGTGGCCGCGCTGTGGACATGCTCAGGGTGCCGCTGGTCACGCTACCCCTGGCCGCGCCGTTCGCCGCGGGGTTTGCGCTCGCGCCAACAGTCCTGCTGGCAATGGTTTCGGCGGCGGCGATGAACTTCTGTCTCGCTTGCACGGTGCCGCCTTGCATCAACTACGCCGTGAGGCAGGCCGACCCGAACGATCGCGGGATCGTCTCCACCATCATGCTTGCCGCGACAGGACTCATCGGCGGCGGGTTCGGTCCTTTCATGGTGGGCGCGCTGAGCGATGCGCTGGCGCCGCAATATGGCGCTGAAAGTCTTCGCTACGCGATTGCTGCGACCATTCTCACGCCGCTGGTGGCGGCAATCTTCCTGGTTTCCGCGATGAGGCGGGCGCCGGATGAAACTATCGCAGTAGGAGCCGCATGAAGCATTCTCGCATCCTGATCGTGGGTGGCGGCATCGGCGGGCTCACCGCCGCGACCGCCCTTGGCCAGAAAGGGTTCGAGGTCACCGTAATCGAGCGCGATCCCGCCAATGAGGTCGAGGGTGTGGGCATAAGCCAGCAGGCCAACGTGGTCCGCGCGCTTGCGGGGATCGGACTGGCGGCGGACTATGTGGACGCCGGCTACGCGTATCACGCGGTCGAGATCTATGCGCCGGACGGCGCCCTCATCGTCCGTACGCCTTCAGTATCGCTGATCGAGGGCTATCCGGCGAGCATGGGCATTCCGCGTCGCGCGCTGCACGGCGTACTGGAGAACGCGGCCAGCAAAGCCGGCGCAACGATCCGGCGTGGCCTGACGGCGCTTGCGCTGGAGGAAGGCGGTGCATGGGTCCGGTCCGCTTTCTCGGACGGCACGGAAGCCGACTTCGATCTCGTCGTGGGTGCCGACGGCATCTATTCGCAGACCCGGCGCACGATTTTCCCTGACGCGCCGCGGGCGGAATTCGTCGGGCAAGCGGTGTGGCGCTACAGCCTGCCGCGCCCGGAAGGGTTCGATGCGCTCCACGTCTACAACGGGCCGACCGGCGTGGGGCTGGTGCCGATGAGCCGATCGTCGATCTACATTTACGCGACCACGCCGGCACCGGATAACCCTACTTATCCGACCGAGGGCCTGGCGGCACGGATGCGCGACCGGCTGGCCGGCTGCGCGCCGGCAGTCCGCGAAGTCGCGGACCTCATCACCGACGATGCCGGCGTGGTCTATCGGCCGCTCGAGGCGATCTTCCTCGACGGGCCGTGGCACAAGGGCCGCGTGGTGCTGCTCGGCGACGCCGTTCACGCGACCACGCCGCACCTGGGGCAGGGTGGCGGCATGGCGATCGAGGACGCGGTGGTGCTGGCGGAGGAGATCGCTCGCCACGATACGCCTGAGGAGGCGTTTTCAGCCTACCGCGCGCGTCGCTTCGAACGCTGTCGCTTCGTGGTCGAGAAATCGCTCGAAATATGCCGCGGGCAGATCGGCGAGGGCCCGCTGGTCGATAATGCCAGGGCCGGGGCAGAAATGAACGCGCTCCTCGCGCAGCCGATCTGAGCCCGTCGCGCGTTTCGGCGCCGCTCTCAGCCGACCTTCGGCGGCACGAACGCGACGCCTTCCGCTTCAAGCTGCCGCTGCGCTTCCTCTTCGCGAGCCTCGGCGCGCTGTACGGCCGGGCGCTGCTCCATCGCGCGGGCATGGGCAGTGAAGCGGGGATAGCGCGACACGTCGTATCCCGCACCTTCGACGCGCCAGAACACCCAGTAGAGATAACCGTCCATCGCCGACCACGCGTCGCCGTACCACCACGGCCCGTCGGCAAGCCGGTCTTCGACGAGCTGGAAATATTCGTCCATTGCCTGCTCCGCGGTGTGCTTCACCACCGGCGCATTATCCGGCCCTGCGAAGAACATCGGCATGCGGATGCGGGTCACCAAGGGGTGGAGTGTCGCCGAGCAGAAACACAAATCGGCGATCTGGTGCGCCCGCTCAGCCGCCGTCGCCGCCACGGGCATCAGCCGCGCGTCCGGAAACCGCTCGGCGAGATAGGTGAGGATGGCGACGTTCTCGGTCAGCACGGTGCCATCGATCGCGAGGGCAGGCACTTTGCCTTTGGGGTTGAAGCGTTTGAACTCCGGCGATTTGTGCTCGCCCTTGAGGAACCGCACGAGGCAGGTGTCGAACGCGACGCCGGCTTCTTCGAGCGCGATCGCGGTGACGCGGGCGCAAGTGTACGGCGCCATGTACAGGATCGTGTCGCTCATCGGCCTCATTCCCTTCGCGCGCTTGCCTATACGCGGGAATATTCCTACACAAAAGAATTATAAGGGAGGGGCGGATGAACGCGTGGTTGCGCAACTGCTGGTATATGGCCGGCTGGAGCGAGGAAGTCGGGCCTGAAGGCCTGTCCCGCCGCATCTGCGATCGGCAAACCTACCTGTATCGACTGGAGAGCGGCGGGATCGCGGCGATCGAGGACCGGTGTCCGCATCGCTTCGCGCCACTGTCGCGCGGCACGCGTGAGGGCGACAACGTGGTGTGCGGCTACCACGGGCTGACGTTCTCACCCGCGGGCAAGTGCGTGCGCAATCCGTTCGCCGATCGGATCCCCGCCGGCACCGATATTCGCAACTGGGCGGCGATCGAGCGCGACGGCATAGTGTGGCTGTGGGGCGGCGCGCGCGAGGATGCCGATCCGGCGCTGATTCCCGATTTCGCGTTCGTGCCCGATACGCCGCACAGCCGTACGATCCACGGCTACACGCCGATGCAGGCGAACTACGAATACGGGACAGACAACCTCCTCGATCTCAGTCACATCGAGTTCGTTCACAAAGGTACTTTCGCAGGCCAGGGCGTGATCTTCGCCGGCCAGCACTCGACGCGGGCCGAAGGCGAGACGCTGCATTCCGACTGGTTCATGCCGGATATCCCGCCGCCCTCTGTGGCCTACGGGCGCTATCCGCCCGAAGCGCGGGTAGATCACTGGCTGGAGATGCGCTGGAATGCGCCCGCATCGATGCGGCTGCTGATCGGCGTCACCCCGCATGGGGCGGCGCGGGACGAGGGCTTCGAGCTGCCGCAGGCGCATATCCTGACGCCCGCCAGCGAGTACGAGACGCACTATTTCTGGGCCTCGACCCGTTACCACGATCTGCAATCGGCCGACGTCGACGACATGCTCGGCAAGATGTTCGCCGGCGCATTCGACGACGAGGACAAGCCGATGATCGAAGCTGCCTATGCCAATGTGCGCGGCAAGGATTTCTGGGCCGAGAAGCCCGTCTCGCTCGGCATCGACCAGGGGGGCACGCGCGCCCGCCGAATGCTCGAGACGATGATCCGCAACGAACAATCACAACGGGGTTGATAGACATGCGCCGCTTACTGTTCGCCGCCACTGCCGCCTTCGCGCTGGCCGCGCCGTTGCCGGCGCAAACGCCCGCGCAGCCGGTTGGGAGCCGCTGGATCACGCTCGGCACCCAAGGCGGACCGATCCCGCTCCCGGCCCGTTCGCAGCCGGCCAACGTGCTCGTTACCGGCGATGGCGCCTATGTGATCGATGCGGGTGACGGCGTCGCGGAACAGCTTGCCAAGGCCGGCGTGCCGCTCGGCGCGGTCAAGGCGGTGGTGCTGAGCCACCTTCATTTCGATCACACGGCGGGACTGTTCGGCATCATCAGCTTGCGGTGGCAGACGAGCATCTACTCGCCGATGACCATCTATGGCCCGCCGGGGACCAGGCAGCTGGTTGACGGGATTCTCGCCTCGATGCAGCCGGCGGTGGCCGCCGGATATGCCTATCCGGGCGAGTTCGAGCGACCGTTCGAGCCAGGCATTTCCGTGGTCGAAATCCGCGACGGTGCGAAATTCGATCTCGGCCAAGGACATGTGACCGCCGCCAAGAATACCCATTACACGTTCACCGCGGGCAGCGCGGACGACAAGTCCTTTGAATCGCTCGCGCTGCGGTTCGATCTGCCGGACCGGGTCATCGCCTATACCGGCGACACCGGGCCCAGCGCGGCGGTCGAACGGTTGGCGAAGGGCGCGGACTTGCTGGTCACCGAAATGATCGATTTCGATCGCACGGTCGCCGAGATCCACCGCCTCAGTCCCAACATGCCGGCGGCGGCGGTCACCGGCATCGAGACGCACTTGCGCGATCATCACGTAACGCCCGAACAGGTGGGCGAGATGGCGCACGCCGCCGACGTTAAATCGGTTGTCATCACGCATCTTTCCGCGCCCGCCTTCGATGGCCGGATCGGGCTGGAGTATCTGCAGGCAATCGGGCGGCACTACGCCGGACCGGTGGCGATAGCTCGCGACCTCGACTCGTTCTAAAACCCGCAGATCGGTCGGCCAAGCCGCCGATACGCTGGAGTAACTCCAGCCGACAGGTGCGCCGTTCGATGCGGAGGCTAAAGCACCCCGGCTTCGCTGGCTTTGACAATCAGGTGGGCTCGATTGCGTGCGCCCATCTTGTGCCTGGCGTTCTCGAGATGCCGTTCGACGGTGCGCGGCGCCAGCTCGATTTGCAGCGCCACCTCCTTGCTTGTCAGCCCGTTCGAGGTGAGGAACACGACTTCCCGTTCTCGCCTGGTCAGCGGGGTCTGCACCCCATGCACATAGGTCTCCATCATCTTGCCCCTTTCGCCCCATTTGAACCTCCCGTGAAATACGGTCGATTCGTAGTGCCATTGTGCGCCCCGGCTTGTTGCGGGATGACGACAATGGATATTCGCCTGATCACTTCATTCAGGCGTCAAATTCTCCTTTCGAGTACCGCGCAAATCCAGGGAAAGTTGCTTCGGCAGCTTCTCGGCTGCGCCCGGCTCCGCGAGCAATCCGGCTTTGAGCGCCTTGCTGATCAGGTGCGCGCGATTGCGCGCGCCAAGTTTCAACCGGGCATTTTCGATATGCCGTTCCACCGTCCTGTGAGCGATGGTGATCTGCTGCGCGATCTCTTTGCTGGTATAGCCGTTTGCAGCTAACCGCAGGACCTCGCTTTCGCGCACTGTCAGTCGAGTATGGGCGAAATCGAAGTCCATCAGCATGGCACCCTCGGAGCCAAACGGCTCTAGCGCGTCCCGGAAATCCTCATCTCAAGCAATCGGCCCTCAAATTAGGTTTTATTGTCAGCGTCATTGGGTGAATGATTAACATCTATCAACCATGGCGTCATGGAGAAAAACCACCAGAGGAAATCCCGTGGGGGGTCTGAACAGGTTGCCGGGGGACTGCGATGATGGGAATGACGCCCGGCCGACTTCCAATGAATTCGAGCGCGGTTTCGAGTGGCACTTTTTTGCCAGCCTTTCTCCTAAGCCAAAAGGCGCGCTCTATTTAGCTTGCTAGTCCGTCGGATGGTGACTGCTGCTGTCGTCCGTCACCTTGCTCCTGCCTCGGGACTCGCCGAGGCCAAGGAGGGACGGGCACCATGCCGCCGATCATCAGCACTTCCCACGGTCTCAGATACGTGGCCGTCGCTGTCGCCTGCTTCGCCGGTTTGTCTCCCCTCCAGGCTTTGCAGGCGCAGGGCACCGGCGTCGGACCCACCGCCCCTCCAGGCAGCTTCATCATCGTACGCGAAGTTCCGACCCGGCCGGCATACGAGCCCGGAGTCGGCGACGCGACGTGGGTGGAAACGTCCCCCGACCAGGCCTTTGCCGACGCGCTCGATCTCGGCCTCTCGGTTATCGACGATGCCGCTGCGGCGGGCATCACCAGTGGGCCCGTGCTCGCGCAGTACCCGGCCAGCACGGCGACTTTCCAGTCGACCGACCAGGCTGTCAACGACACCATCATCTCGTCGGGCCTCGGCGGGCTCAACCAGCCGGGCGGCGGCAGTATCGGTTCGACCGTCGGGGCATCGCTCGATGCAGGGCTGGCAGCCGGCGGCGCCGGCATCAATTCGGCGATCGGGTCGGTCAGCGGCGCATTGTCCAGTCTTGGGGGGCTGGGCCGGTGAACGTGGGTGGCCCCCGGATCCGCGCCCTGCTCCTGGCGGCGGCCGCGGCGTTGTTTTCCGCTCCGGCGAACGCGCAGGACGCGCCGCCGCCCGAACAGCCGGCGGACAGCGTGATCGTGGGCAATCCCGCAGATTCCTTCAGCGGCCTGCGGCAGCTCAACATCGCCGCCGGGTCGCGCAACCAGCAGCTCAATCTGGGCGTCATCGCGCTCGGCGATTTCGCCATAGCGACCGCCTCCGCGGCGCAGATAGCCGACAATCCCGCGCTCGCCGGTGATCACGCTGCGAGCGTTGTGGTCCCGGACGGTGCCTTCGCGAACAGTCAGGGCATCACGGCGGTGAACGCGACGGCGGGGTCGGACAACCAGCAAGCAAACGTGGCGCTGATCGCCATTGGATTGGAAGGGCGGGTCATTGCGGACGCAGTGCTCATGCAAACCCGCGCTTCCCACGAGCCGGGTGAGGAACAGGGGGCCGCTGCTCCCGAACGCTCCGTGACCATGGGTCAGGGCGCTTTCGCCAACAGCAGCGGGATTATCCAGGTGAGCCTCATCGGGGGCGCGAGGAACTCCTCCGCCAATCTAGCGGTGCTGACCGTCCAGGCCGGCAACGACTGAGCAAGGAGACTGGAAATGCGTAAGTACCAACTGATGGGAGGCGTGGCGATTGTTGCCATGGCCCTCTCGCCGCTGCCGGCGTTCGCGCAATCGGCGGCGGATATCGAGGACGAGATCGGCGACAGCATGGAAAGCCGTCCCGAAGGCATCGAATATGGCCTGCGGGGCGTGGCCGACATCACCTACGAGAACGAGATCGAGACCGAGATCGAGACTGATATCGATTTCACCAAGGATGTGGTGCTTTCCGGTACGGTTTCGCTCTCGGGCACGGTCGTCACGGATGCCGCCGCGGTGGCAGTCGTCGACAACAAGCAGGTTCTCGTCGGCAACACGCTGGAATACACCGAAGAGAACGAGCTGAACGCCGAGAATGGCTGGGTCAGCGCGGTGTTCGGCCAGGGCGTCAGCGAATCCGGACAGGATCCCAACGACAGCGCCACTGACGGCGTTGTGCAGCCCGCGATCCGGGCCGGCTTCTTCGCCCCGGTGATCAACACCGTCAACGCGTTCAGCGTTGATGTTGCGGGCAATGTCGGCCTCAACTTCGGTGCCGGTAACTACAACGTGCAGGAAAACATTGCCGCGCTGGCTTCGTCCACCTTCGAGGGCGACGACGCGGATACCGGCAGCATGGCGGAAGCCTCGCTGACGGCCCTGCAGTTGAGCGTCGACAACACCATCGGCGCCAATCCCGACGACGTCCTCGACGAGGACGATCCCGAGATCGGCGGCGGCGGGAACAACTTCCGCGTGCGCAACACGGTGTTTGGTGGACCGATCAACGTCGAAGCCGATGGCAACCTCGGCATCAACGCGGTGGCCGGCGTGATGAACATGCAGAAGAACGCGCTGGTAATGGCAGTGGCAACCGATTCCGCGATGGCGGAAGCGACCGCGGCCGTCATCCAGGCCAGCGTTGCCAACTACGTGGAGGTTCAGGACGAGATCAATGTGGTCAATCCTGGCGCCTACACCGGTGCGGGCAACCTGGGCGTGAACCTGGCGGCCGGCAGCTACAACCAGCAGATGAACTCGCTGGTTGCGGCCGTTGGGCTTGCTGGTGCGGGCAATGGCGGGACTCCGACCCCTCCGCCTCCGCCCCCGCCTCCGCCGCCTCCGCCCGATCAGAGCTGAGCGATTTGGCGAAACCTTGGGGGATCGCTTCGGCGATCCCCCCTCTTCACGAGGCCCGGATGCGTCATCGCCTTCTCATTTCCGCTCTGCTTGCGGTCCTTTCCACCGGCTGCATGACCATGCCCCAGGGCGTTGCGCCCGTCGCTGCCGTACAGGGCCAGGGCGGGCAACTGGTCTACAAGCCGCTGGCCAGCTGGAAGGAGCGCAAGTTCATCGACATGGTCCGCCAGCGGACGGACTTCAGCTGCGGCGCGGCCGCCTTGGCGACCATCTTCAACTACGCTTACGGCAAGCAGACGAGCGAGCAGCAGATCCTCGTCAATATGCTCAAGATCGCCGATCCCGATCTCATCCGCGAGAAAGGGTTCTCGCTGCTGGATATGAAGAACTACGTGGCCGCGGTCGGCATGACCGGCCAGGGCTACGAAGTCGAGTTCGATGCGCTGAAGCAGCTCAAGGTGCCTGCAATCGCGCTCCTCGACATCAGGAATTACAAACACTTCGTGGTGGTTCGGAAAGCGGACGACGACTTCGTGTACGTCGCCGATCCGGCGCTCGGGAACCGCGTGATGCGGCGTCAGAACTTCGAGGCATCGTGGAACAACGTGGTGTTCGTCGTGGTCGGCGAAGGCTTCGACGCGAACACCGTGCTGATGAACCCGCCGCCGCCGCTTTCCGCCGCGCGCCTTTATGGCCTGCGCTCTCCGGTACTGAATGCCGAAGCGTACGATTTCGGTCTCGGCCCGGCCTACGGCTTCGTATTCTAGGGGAGGCGAGAGATGAGTGGTCGTCATCAAGCAAGGCGCAGGGCAGGGCGCTGGGGCCGCGCGCGCAAGATCGGCGCGGCTGCCTCGCTCGCCTGTTACGCCGCGGTCCTGTCCGGCGCAGGCCCGCCGTCGAGCGGGCTGGAAGGGCTCGGCCGGGTGGTCGAAGACGGCGAGCTGGCGGATATGCGCGGCAAGTTCGTCCAGCCTTCGGGGGTCCATTTCTTCGGCATCCAGATGCTGCAGACCTGGCAAGGCGCCGACGGGGTGACGCTGCAGGCAACTCTGGAATTCAACGTCGATTTCGCCGGCAGCGCCGCGACCGCGGCCGGAGCGACGCCGCGGCTGCAGGTCGGCTGGAGCCGTTCGTGCGCTTCATGCGGCGATCCGAGCATGGACGTGCACACGCCGGCCACGCCGGGCCCCAATGGGCCGGTCACGCTCACGCAGGCTTCCGATGCATTCCCGCTCGGCGACTACGTCACCGTGAACGGGCTGGTGCAGAGCCAGCAGATTGCGGGTTCGGACAACAACGTGCGCAACGTTATGCGCGTCGACATCGTGCCTGCCTCCGCCACGTCGCACGGGCCAGAGGGCGGGGCCGATCTGGACACGAGCGCCACCCACGTGCTCGCCAATGGCGACGCGATCCATTTCGTCGTCGCCAGGAACGAACTGGGCATGGCGATCACGCGGGGGGGCGAAATGGTTCGCGGTGGTGTCGGTGGCCCCGCCAGCCAGGCGGCGCAGGAAGTGATCCTGCAAAGCAGCTTTAACGCCATCCGCAACGAAATCGGGATCACGCTGGGCGTGGATGACGTGGGCCAGCTCGATCGCATCGGCGTCAGCGGTGCGATGTCGGCGATGAAGGGGCGGGGGCTATGATGCGGCTTGTCCCGGGTCCGCGAACCAACCAGGTGAGCCTGCGCCTGAAGATCGGAATCGGCGCACTGGTGCTGCTTTCGCTCGCACTCCTTCTGTGGCCGTCCGATGCACAGGCGGAAACGAAAGACCACGAGTTCGCGCTCGAGGAATCGGGCCGGGCAACTTGCGCCATGTACGGCCGCGCGCGCCAAGGCAGCTCGCCGTCGACCGCGCGCTACATCGGCTTCATCGAGGGCTATCTCACCGCCGCCAATCGGTATGAACCGAACACCTTCGACCTGACGCCGTGGCATACGCCAGAAGCTTTCGCGCTGATCCTGGATGAACACTGCGCGAAGAACCCGGACGAGCCGCTGGCGATGGTGGCGCAGCAGATCGTGGTGGCGATGATGCCGCTTCGCCTGGCGGACAAGTCCGACCTCGTGGAGATCGGCGAAGGCGCTCATCAGGCGACGGTTTACCAGCGGATCATCTGGCGCGCCCAGGACGAGCTGGCCCGCCGGGGCCTCTATCGCGGGAAGCTGGACGGTGCCGATTCCCCCGAGTTCAGGTCCGCCCTGACGCACTTTCAGCAATTGGCGAGGCTCGATCCAAGCGGGTTGCCCGACGTCGCGACCCTGTGGGTACTTCTCAATCCATGATGGATCGCTTTGAAGTAGCGCGGGGCGCTGGATTGGCGTGCCGAAAGGAGACGGTTCTATCCGAACAGTGTCTGGATGAAAAAAGTAAAGTATAACAAAAAAGCGGGGGTCGGAACATGAGGTACATATCTCTCTGTAGCAAATTGTTTGGTACGGCGGCTATCACACTTTACTGCCAACCTGTAATCGCCCAAGTCATCGATTCCCCTGCGCCTGAATCCTCGGAACCAGCGGTTGGCGGGGATGCCGCCACGTTGCGTCAGGAACTGGACGCGATGCGCCTTCGCGAGCAGCAGGCGCGCGACCAGATCGATGTGCTCGAACAGCGCCTGACCGCGCTCGAGCAGATGCTCGGCGGCAACGGCGTGCCGCTGAGCCCGGAGCAGGAAATGGCGATGCGCGGCCGGGGCATGATCGTCACCGGCGTCCGGCCCCGTTACGCGGGCGAGTACGTCGAAGCGCTCGGTCAGGATGACGGGTCGACCGCCGCCACCTCGGTAGCTGCCGCGCAGGAGGGCGGGGATGAGGCTGTCCGCAAGGAACCCGCGCCCAGCGAGTCGGTGGAAGCGGTAACCCGCGACAACCAGGGCTACTTCGGCGAGCGCTTTGGCGTGGAGCTGGGGGTGACCTATGGCCACTTCGACGATGCGCGCATCAATCTGAGCGGCTTCCTGGCGCTCGATGCGATCTTCCTCGGCCTGATCAGCATCGATCAGCAGACGTCGGACATTATCACGACCGATCTGACGATTCGCTATGCGCCGAACAATCGGCTCCAGTTCGATGTCGACGTACCGTATCTCTATCGTTCGTCGATCTATCAATCCGGTGGCGCGGGCGGGGACGCCTCGGGCCTCGCGGAACAGAAGGTCACCGCTGACGGCGTTGGCGATATCAGCGGAGGCATCAGCTATCGCCTCATTCCGGAGAGCGTCGGCTTTCCCGATGTCGTGCTGAACGGACGCGTGAAAGTGCCCACGGGGCGCGATCCGTTCGGCGTCGAGCTGCGGGAGGTGCCGGGCACCGAGGGGAACCTCAAGGTCCCGAGCTCGCTCTCCACCGGCACCGGGACCTGGGCGGCGTCGGGCGGCGTTTCGCTGCTCAAGACGATCGATCCGATGATCGTGTTCGGGAACCTGACCTACTTCCACAACTTCACGCAGGGTTTCGCCGACATCGACGAAGCGACCGGCAACCAGCCGGGCCGCATCTCGATCGGCGATGCGATCCAGGCCGGCGCGGGCGTGGCCTTCGCGCTCAACGAATTCTCCAGCCTCAGCACCAGCTTCTCGCTGCGGTTCGGTAACGAAACGCGCTTGCGCCACACCGATGATGAGGCCTGGCGCACCGTGATCGGCAGTTCTTCGACGGTGGGGATACTCAACCTTGGCGCGACGTTCGCGGTGTCGCGAAAGGCATCGATCCTCGCGAACATCGGCGTCGGTGTGACCGAGGATGCGCCGGACATGACGCTGAGCGTGCGCCTGCCCTATCGCTTCTAGGCTTCGTGGGAGTAACTGAAATGGAGCTTTATACTTCCCCCGCTGCGGAAATCGGCGAAGCCGTGTTGCAACGCCTTGCCGCCAACCCCGCGGTCAGCAAGCTGCCGACGCAGGCGCTCGATCTCTACGTTGCGCCCAACTTCCTGACCGAGCGCGAATGCGCCGGGATCATCGCGCTGATCGAGGCCGACAAGGTGCCGTCCACGCTGATGCAGGACGAGCCGGACAAGGAGTTCCGCACCAGCAGCACGTGCCACATGGACCGGAGCGAGCCGCTGGTTCGCAGCGTCGAGAGCAAGATCACCTCGCTGATGGGGATCGGCCCTTCGCACGGAGAAACGATGCAGGGGCAGCACTATTCGGTGGGCCAGCAATTCAAGCCGCACAACGACTACTTCCACGCCCACATGCCCTATTGGGAGGAGACGAGGAAGCGCGGCGGCCAGCGCACCTGGACGCTGATGGTGTGCCTGAACGATGTCGAGGAAGGCGGGCAGACCAACTTCCCTCTCGCCGGCCTGTGCCTCGCACCGCGCCGCGGCAATGCCATCATCTGGAACAACCTCGACCGGGCGGGCGAACCCAACCCGATGACCTTGCACCAGGGCATGCCGGTGCTGCGCGGCTGGAAGTGCATCATCACCAAATGGTACCGCGAGGGCGAATGGGTCCCGCGGCAAGAAGTGCCGAACTACGGTGTGGCCGCGCCTTATGCGATGGCGCCGAGCCCGTCCGCCAACGCCGCGCAATAGACCGGGATTCCCCCGTGGAATGCTGCGCGGCGAAGCGAAAAGGGCGCCAGTAACCCATTGTATCCATTCCGTCTCAAAACTGGCCATTTGCGCTAGGCAAAGGGTTTTCACGATTTTCGGACGTTTTTTTCACGTTCGTCGGACGGTGCTGCCATCATAAGCCTAACGAAGAATTAAGGATGATTCTCGGGGGAACAGGCGGGGGCTGCTTCATACTGTTTAAGAAACTGCGTGACTGAGTGCTTGTCGCTTGGGTGACGGTGCAATGCGCGGATCAGTAGAAGTCGACTCGCTCCCAAATAATCTTCCGAAATTACGCCGGTCGGGGTCGGTTCCGACTAGCTGAATTGCGGCTGCGCCTTCGGGCGAAGTCGAATCTCGGGGCCTTGGCCCCGCCGCTGCTTCGTGTCCAATCCCGGCGTGGAGCAACGGATGCGGCGCGCGCAATCGGGCTGCAAACTGGGGCCGAATTCGTCTCTTCGGGGGGAGCGGTCGTCCGGGAAACTTTGGTTCTCCGATCCTTCGGGACGGAATTCATTGTCGAATGGAGGTTATTATGAAGACTCTTCTTGTTGCGGCTTCGGCCATTGGTTTGCTTGCTTCGACGCCTGCTTTTGCGG
>CAYNXB010000003.1:37517-75551 GCA_964401045.1 uncultured Sphingomonadaceae bacterium
GAGCGGTGCGCTGGCCGCACCTGCGCTGGTGGATACGTCCGCGCTGGGGGCAGGCTACACTTCGCACGACGCGCCGCTCGGCGGGCCGACGGAGCTGCGGATCGATCTTCGCGGACAAGTCGCGCCGCGCTGCAAGCTGGCTTCGCCGCCGGCGCTGGCGCAAAAACTCGATTTCAATCGGACGGGCGATGCCGAGGCGCGCTTCGGCCTCGATTGCAACACACCGTTCAACTTGCGCGTGCGGTCGGGCGAGGGCGGGTTCGCCTCGCAGGACATCCACGAAGGCGTCGCGCGCAGCATTCCCTATGAGATTTCGGTCGACGTCGACACGGATGAGGGCTCAAACGCCCTCGGCTGGTGCCGCTCTGACCAGTTGATGGACGGCCACGACAGCACCTGCGCGTTCGGCACCGGCGCCGGCTGGTCCTCCGGCGATGACACCGCGATCGACCGCACCGGCATGATGCGCCTGCGCTGGAAAGCGCCCGGGGCCTCGGACGAGCCGGTGCTGGGCCGCTATCGCGACACCATCGTGATCGAATTGACGGTGCGGTCATGACCGCACTGTATGCAGGCGAGTTGAGGAGAGAGTTGTGAGAACCACTTTGCTTTGCGTGCTCATGCTCGGCGCAGCCGCCTTTGCGGTTCCTGCATCGGCGCAGGACACCGAGACGATGACCGTCCAGTCCGAAGTGCCTCCGTACTGTTCGGAGCTCACGGTCAGCTCGGCGCCGATGAACCTGGGCAGCCTGACCGGCACGACCGGACAGCTGGTGGATGATTTTAGTAGCGGGGAAGACAGCCGCGAAATTTCCGCGTCCTTCTATTGCAACGCGCCGTCGAAGATCACGCTCGTTGCCGATCCGCTGCTCAACGACGAGATCACGGCAATCCAGGACTCGAGCTCGTTCACCAACCGCGTCGACTACACCGCGGTGCTGAAGTGGCGAGACTTGCAGGGATCGGCCAGCAGCACTCTCGTCGATGGGCAGGAGATAGATGCGCCGCAAGCCAACACTGGATCCATCATCCTGACGCTGACCGATCCGGTGACGAGCAACAATCTTCGCCCGGTCGCGGGCGATTACAGCGGTGAGGTCCACCTCACCATCACGTTGACGCAGTGATGCGGGCCTGGGAGCGGCGAATGTTTCATCGTCTCAAATTCGTCATGGCCGGGATCGGGGTGCTGGCTGTTCCCACGCTCGCGCACGCCGCGGAACAGCAGGTCGATGTTACTGCGGAGGTCGCAGGCTCCTGCGGTGTCGGCAGCCCCGACGTTACGGAGATCAACCTGCACGATCTGACCGGCCCTGACGGCAAGCTCGATCCGAGCAAGACCGGGGCCGCGGTGCTCGGGCAGGCGACGATCGCGGATGCCTGGTGCAACACGCCGCATTCGCTGACGATGGAAGCCACGCCGATGACGCTGACGCGGGCGGTCGCCTATGCGCAACCCGCCTATATGGCGCGCAAGGTGACTTACAGCGCGCGACTGACCGGCTGGGCGGGTTTCCCCGTCACCGACAGGCCCCATGGCGGCTCGGACTCGGTGTCGGTGGGGCCGGTGCCCAATCCCTATGCCGCGCCTTCGCCGGGGCTCGTGATCCAGGTGTCCAAGCTGCAGACGTTGACACCGGCCGGCGTCGAGCAGGCGGACCTGATGCTTGAGTACGGGCTCTATCGCGGCACCGTCACCATCACGCTGACGACGGAGAACTGACCGATGAAGCACATTCTCTCCGCGCTGGGCGCCATCGCGCTCATGGCATCGGCCACGCCCGCCCTGGCCGACGACAATCAGTCGGTCGACATCGTCGGCACGGCCGAGGCGTTCTGCAGCCTGCCGACCAGCTGGCAGTTCGTATCTTCCACCAGCAATGTGAATGCGTCGCAGTTTGCGGGCACGACCTGGACCATACCTTCTGCGCTGCTGGCGGATTCCGAGGGCAACGGGGTCCAGAGCACCGACGAGGTGGCGATCCGCGTGCGCGGCCAGGCGATCTGCAACACCACGCACATCATCACCCTGACGAGCGAGAATGGCGGCCTCGCGAATGAGGATACCATCTCCAGCCCGCCCCCCGGTTTCCAGAACAGCCGCCGGATGATCTATAACGCCAACTGGCGCGACGAGCCCGGCTGGGGTGTGTTCAACTGGGTGCCCCAGTCCCCCGGCGACACCACGACTTACGATCACGGCGGCAGGGCGCCGCCGGGCATTCACGATTTCGACGTTCGACTGGGCCTGCTGCGCGATGCGGCGGCGGGGCCGATGGTCGCCGGCAGTTATACGGATCAGCTCGTCATCACGATTTCGGTACCGGGCTAACGTTTCCCGCCGCCGACGGGGGGTCGGCATCGGGAAAAACACTGGCAGGCGCCGTGGATCGCGGCGCCTGCCAAATGAATTTCTGAGGCGCGATGTGGGGCAGCGCCTGTTTTGGGGGGTCTATGTTAGGGTCGAGATTCGTTTCCATCGCCGCCGCGCTGGCGGCATTTGCCGGGCTTTTTTCCGTATCGGCCCAGGCCGCGATGACGGTCCAGCCAGTGATCCTCGATCTGCAGATGGCCGGGCGGCAGATGGGCGGACAGATCCGGGTCGAGAACACCGGGGTTTCGCCTCTGCCGGTCGAGATCCGGCTGGTGGAAGCCGAACTCCTGCCCGACACCGTGAAAGCATCGGACCGGCTGACCGACGATCTGGTCGCCATTCCCGCACAGGCAATCATCCCGCCAGGCGCGACGCAGGCGTTCCGCATCCAGTACGTCGGCGATCCGGAGGCCAACAAGAGCCGGCACTACTACGCCGAGGTATCGCAGCTTCCGGTCGAGATTCCCGGCGGCCAGTCGACCATCCAGGTGCTGTATAATTTCCAGGCAATGGTGAACGTCGAATCCATCACCGCCACCGATCCGGATCTTTCGGTGCAGAGCGCGACCATCGTCACCCCAACGGACCCGCAGCAGAAGCCGCGCATCGCCTTCACCGTCAGGAACAGCGGCGGGAACTACGGCTACCTCAGCAACGGGTCGCTCACCGCCACCCAGCGCGATGCTTCGGGCAAGGAAGTGTTCCGCCGCACGCTGAGCGGCAACGACATCCAGCAGATGATCGGGTTCGGCCTGGTCGGGCCGGAAACGACCCGGCAATTCGTGGTGCCGATCGATCTGGAAAGCGCGGATGGCACGGCGGAAGTGACCATGTCCGGCCGCGGACGGTAACAGTGCCGTGCAGTCGATGCCGCGACATTGCCGCCGACTGAGCGCGTGCGCCGCCGCCGTCGCTGCGATCCTGGCGCACGCGGCACACGCACAAGCGGATGACGCATCCGCGGCTGAGGCTGTCCCGGCTTCCGCGCCGCTGCCCGTAACCAAGCTGAACAGCACCGGCAGAACGATGGCGATCGTCGTGCCGGTGAAGGATGGTGCGAATTACCTCGGCGATATCGACGCGCAGATCATGCCCGACGATACCCTGCTGATTTCGACCCCGCGCCTGATCGAGCTGCTCGCGCCCCGGCTGGATACAGCGCGGCTCGAGGCTTTGCGGGCGCTCGTCACCACCGATGGCTTCGCGCCGCTCGCCGCGTTCGAGCAGATCGGCCTGCCGCTGCAGTTCGACAAGCAGACGCTTGAGCTCACGGTAAATATCGCGCTGCAGGATCGCGCGCTGCGATCCATTGCGCTGGCGGAGCTGGACCGTCCGATCATCGGTGAGTTTGCGCAGCCGGAGGACTTTTCCGCTTACGTCAACGTTCGCGGTTCGCTCGATTACGTGGAGAAGGGCAGCAACACCGGCCTGGGCGATCCCTTCCTGCTGTTCGACGGCGCGGCGAGGCTGGACAGTTTCGTGCTCGAATCCGAGGGCGAATGGGATGGGCAGGACAAGCGCTTCATCCGCAGCGGCTCGCGCGTGGTGTTCGACGATCCGCGGCACCTGATGCGCTGGACTGCGGGTGATCTCATCTCCCAGAACCAGGGCTTCCAGGGCCTGCTGGACATTGCCGGGGTGGGCCTCGCGCGGACGTATGCGTTGCTCGATCCGCAGCGCAACGTCGCCCCGCGCGGTGGGCAGACCTTCTCGCTCGATCGGGATGCGACGGTGGAAGCATTCGTCAACGGCCGTTCGGTGCGAACCGTGCGGCTGCAACCGGGAACCTACAACGTCAGCGACTTCCCGTTCGCGCAGGGTGGCAACGACGTCGAGCTGGTGATCACCGACGACACCGGGCGGCGGGACGTCATTTCATTTACGTTGTTCATAGAGCGCACGCAGTTGGCGAAGGGCCTGTCGGAGTTCTCGCTAAACGCAGGCGTTCTCACCCACCGCACGCAAGGCGTCCACTATTCGAACGATCTTGCTCTCTCGGGTTTTTACCGCCGCGGCATCACCGATCGGCTGACCCTTGGCAGCAACCTCCAGTACGCCGACAAGTCGTATCTGGTTGGCGGCGAAGTCGTGCTGGGGATGGACTGGGGCACGATCGGGGGTGATGTCGCGTACAGCCACCTGTCGTCGATCGGCGCCGGCTGGGCGGCCAATTTCTCGGTCGAACGGATCACCCGCAGCCTCGACCGCGGATCCTCGCTGATCGCCACAGTCGAAGCGCGCAGCCGCCGGTTCGGCGCGGTGAGCCAGTTGCAGGCGGACAATCCTTACAAGCTCAACGCGACGGTCAGCTACAACCGCTCGCTCAGTTCCACATCCTTCATCGGCGCCCAGATGCGTTACGCGATGGCGCGCAGCGGCTTCGTCGACGAACGCTCCGCGCGCGTCAGCTACGGGCGCCGCTTCGGAACCCGGACCAACGTCATCCTCGATGCGGAATGGGACCGCGGCATCCGCGGCGACGACAAGAGCGTTCGAATCTCGCTGGTCCGGCGGTTCGGCAGCCGATCGTCCGCGCGCGCCGAGTTCGACAGCCGCGATAACGGGGTGCGGCTTGGCTACCAAAGCTCCGGAGGATACGGCGTGGGATCGTGGAGCGGCGCGGCAAACGTCGACATCGACGACGGCGTCTACAACCTCAATGCGTCGGGCAATTACGTCGCCAACCGCGCGGACATCGGCCTGGCGCACACAGGCGCTTTCGCGCCCGAAGGCGACACGATCAGCGATCAGCGCACCTCGCTGCGGGTCGCCTCTTCGCTGGCGTTCGCCGGTGGGTCTTTCGCCGTGGGGCGGCCGATCAGCGACAGCTTCGCGATCTTCCGCCCGTACAAGAAGGGTGAGGGGCTATCGATCGAGGTCGAACAATCGGAGGACAGCTACCAGGCGCGCTCCGGCACCTTCGGGCCGGCACTTTACGGCCAGGTCGGCTCCTATTCGCCGCGCACCCTGACTTATGATGTTCCCAGCGCCTCGGCCGGGCTGGATATCGGGACCGGATCGCTGCGCATGCTGGCCCCGTATCGCGCCGGATACGTCATGACAGTCGGTTCGGACTACAACGTCATGGTGATCGGAAAGCTCAAGGATTACGGCGGCGAACCGCTGTCCCTGCGCGCGGGCAGCGCGACCGAGGTCGGCGGGGACGCGCGCAAGGTCGAGCTGTTCACAAACCGCCAGGGGCAATTCGCGATCAGCGGCGCCAAGGCCGGGCGCTGGCGCATCGAAATGGCCGGTTCGCCGTCGGTCGTGTATGAACTGGACATCCCGGAAACGCAGTCGGGCATCGCCCGCGTCGGGGAAGTCGCTCCGGCTGACGAGAGGTGACGGCATGAAACTACCGGTCCTGTTCCTGCCTATCGCTGGCCTGTTCGCATTGTGGGGCGCCCCGGGGGCTGCCCAATGCGTCACGGTCGATCCGGTGATCGTACCCGACATCCGCGTCGATCCGCTTGACGCTACCGGAGTTGCGCAAGCTATCCAGCCGCTGCAACTGACCTTCCGCCGCACGGGCGCCGATACCATGCCGCTCAAGGTGCTCTATCAGATCGTCGACGAGGATTCCCCGGTGCAGTCCCGCGTCGGCGCGACGGCCGGCCCGCAAGTCGAATGGCGGAGCGACGATACCTCCCGGCCCATCGGAGCCTCGCGCGGCGATGCTTACGCGCTGCTGCGGTCCGGAACGGTGGTGCTCGATGCCGACGACGCCAGCAAGCAGGCGAACCTGCGCCTGTTCCTGACAGACTTGCGCGAAGACCTGCCAGCGGGCGTGTACCGTGAGCAGTTCACCGTTCGCTACTGGTGCGACGAAAGCGAAAGCAGCGCCCCCTACGAAATTCCGGGCATCGTGACGGCAACCGTCAAGGTTCCCAACGTCCTCAGCGCCAACATCGCCGGAACGTCGGCGCGCGGCGAGATCGACTTCCTCGATTTCGCGGCACTGTCGCGGTCCCTCTCCATCTCCGTTCGCAGCACCGGGCGCTACGAAGTATCGGCGCGCAGCGTGAATGGCGGCATCATGCTGCGGGAAGGGAGCGCCTCCAAGGACGGGGCGAACGCGATTCCCTACGATGTCCGGTTCGGCGGCGAGGCGTTGACGCTCGAGGAGAAGGCGCCACTGGCGCGGCCCGCGGCCGGGCTTGCGGGGGAGCAGATACCGCTCGAAGTGACGGTGCAGGACGTGTCTTCGAAACGTGCCGGCAACTACACCGATACGCTGATCTTGACGCTCACGCCGGTGAGCTAGAAATCTTCTGTCAGTATTTGATTTCGATTCGCAGGCCGAGGCGGTTCAGTTGACTGGGATCGTCTCCCAGGTCGAGCGCCAGGCTGCGCATGCGGAAGTCCGGGTGGTCCGAATTCACGAGCACGGTCTCGCCGCTATCGGACAAGGGAATGCGCTGCGCATCGCTCACCACCGCCGCATCGGCAAGATGGGCGGGGTGTTGCAGGATAATGCGATAGCCGCGCGGGGCGTTGCAGAATTCCGCGGTGGTGCCGAGATTCACGATTCCGTTTGCCGAAGCGATCCCGGCCAGCGGCTGCTGCAGCTGGACGTTGCAGATCATCGGCACGTAGGCGTGCAGCCGGATCGTCTTGGTCAGCCCCTGCATGGAATGCGCAGGCGCCGCCGCAAAAGCGAGCGTGGCAGCTACCGCAAGCAATCTTGTCGCACGCACGGACCCACTCCGATCTTCTTCAAAACGACTTCCCTCTATGCGGGAATCATTAAGAAGAAATGTAACCGGGGCCGAGTTCGTCGGGCATTTCATTGCCGCATAAGTTGCTGCTTTTTCTTGGCAAGAATTCCGGAGCCGAATGCGATTCCGCGTCACCCCTCCGGGATGTCCCGCCATATTGTCGACCCTGAAACGGGAATGGAGGCAATTAATCCAAACAGACGATTGTAATTGTGTGCAAAGTATAGTGAATATCCACCTGACGGGTGAAGGGGGCTCACCGTGGGGCGCAACGATCGATTTCGGCTAGATTTGCTTGGTTCGTTTCGCCTGACGGCGCCGGACGGGACGCGGATATTGGTCAACGCCAAACGATCGCGGATACTCCTGGCGATGCTGGCGACATCGCGCTCGGGGGAGCGATCGCGCCGCTGGCTGCAGGAACACATCTGGGGCAGCCGTGAGCGCAATCATGCCCAGGCAAGCTTACGCCGCGAGCTTTCCAACTTGCGCCAATTGCTGAACGGCGGGGACCGGCCGTTGCTGATTTTCGCGCACGATGCGGTGGCGATCGACCTTTCCCGCGTGGTCATCGATGTACGCAATCCCGAGGATATGGAGCAGGTTACGGACGAATTTCTCGAAGGCATCGACATCGCCGGAGAGGAAAGTTTTGAGGAATGGCTGCGCGAAGAACGCCAGGCGATCGCGGCAATGCGTGAGGCCGCGGGAATCGCGCGGCGCTTATCCGTCGCAGGCTAGGGCCGCCCGACTGGAATGGCGGCTGCCCGTGGGTTAAAGCCGCGCATGACCAAGCGCTACGACGCAGTGATCATCGGTGCGGGTCACAACGGCCTGGTCTGCGCCTTCTATCTCGCGCGCGCGGGCCTCAAGGTGCGGATGCTCGAGCGGCGCGGCGTGGTCGGCGGCGCGGCGGTCACTGAGGAGTTCCACCCCGGCTTCCGCAATTCGGTAGCGAGCTACACCGTCAGCCTGCTGCAGCCGAAGGTTATCCGCGACATGCGGCTTGCCGAACGCGGTTATCGCGTGGTGGAGCGGCCGATCTCGAACTTCCTGCCGCAGGAAGACGGTGGCTATCTCAAGCTCGGCGGGGGGCTCGAACGGACGCAGGCCGAGTTCCGCAAGTTCTCGACCCGTGATGCCGAGGCGCTTCCAGCTTATTACGACACGCTTGAGACGGTTGCCGACGTGCTGCGCGGCCTTGCGCTCAAGGCGCCGCCGAATGTGGGCGAGGGACTGCGGACGCTGATCGATGGCGCGCTGCAGGGGAGGGGGCTCGCGCGCCTGTCGTTGTCGCAGAAGCGCGACGTGCTCGATCTGTTCACCAAGTCCGCGCGGACGTTTCTCGATTCCTGGTTCGAGAGCGAAGCGGTCAAGGCCGCGTTCGGGTTCGACGCAGTGGTAGGCAACTACGCCTCGCCCGATACGCCGGGCTCGGCTTACGTTCTGCTCCATCACGTGTTCGGCGAGGTGAACGGCAAGAAGGGCGCATGGGGCCATGCGATGGGAGGCATGGGCGCGATCACCGGTTTCATGGCCGAGGCATGCCGCGAGATGGGTGTGGAGATCAGCGTCGACAGCCCGGTCAAACGCGTGCTGGTCGATGGTGCGCGCGTCGAGGGCGTAAGGCTTGAAAGCGGAGAGGAAATCGCCGCAGCCCGCGTGATCGCCAATGTCGGGCCAAAGATCCTCTACGAGCGGATGTTCGCCGAAGCCGATCTCGACCCCGAATTCCGCCGCCGGATCAAGGGTTTCAAGGCCGGCTCGGGCACGTTCCGGATGAACGTCGCGCTGCGTGGGCTGCCGCGCTTTACCTGCCTGCCCGAACCCGGTGAGCATCATCGCTCGGGTATCATCATCGCGCCGACGCTCGACTACATGGACCGCGCCTTCCTCGACGCTAAGCGCGACGGCTGGTCGAATCAGCCGATCGTCGAGATGCTGATCCCCTCGACTGTGGACGACACACTCGCGCCCCCGGGCCAGCACGTCGCAAGCCTGTTCTGCCAGCAGTTCGCGCCTGAATTGCCGCCCAACGACGACGGAACTCCGCGGGACTGGGACGCAGAGGAGGGCAAGGCGGCCGATACGATCATCGACACGGTCGAGGCTTATGCGCCAGGCTTCCGGGCCTCCATCCTCGGCCGGCAGGTGCTCAGCCCCAAGGGCCTCGAACGCACGTTCGGCCTCGCCGGCGGCGACATCATGCACGGCAACATGACGCTCGACCAGCTATGGTCGGCGCGGCCAGTGCTCGGCCAGGGCAGCTACCGGGGGCCGCTGAAGGGCCTCTACATGTGCGGCGCAGGAACCCATCCCGGCGGCGGCGTGACCGGCGCGCCGGGTCATAACTGCGCGCACAAGGTGCTGGCCGACCGCTAGGGCTGCGGCGTGGCGAGCGCGGTGTCTGCGGCAAGCACGCGATACAGGGTGGCGCGGTTCTGCAGCGCCCGCAACAGCGTGCCAGTCTCGCGGGAGCGGGCGGTGTAAAGACTGCGCTGCGCGTCGAGGTTGGCCAGGAAGCTGTCGATCCCACCGCGATAACGCGCTTCGGCCAGCCGGGCGCTGTCGGCCGCGGCTTCCGTATTGGCATTTGCGGCGCGAACCTGTTCGGTGATCGTTCCCTGTACTGCGAGTGCATCGGCAACTTCGCGAAACGCGGTCTGGATTGCGCGCTCATAGGAAGCGAGCGCCGCATCGCGCTGTGCTTCGTTCACGCGGACATTGGCCTGGCGGCCGCCAAAATCGAAGATCGGCGCGCTGATGTCGGCGCCTGCCGAGGCGCTGAAGGCGCCGCCCGTGAACAGCGAGCCGAGCGCATCGCTCGCCACGCCCAATAGCCCGGTCAGCGAGATGCGCGGGAACAATTCGGCCCGGGCAACCCCGATATCGGCGTTCGCGGCGCGCAACTGGTATTCGGCCTCAATCACGTCGGGGCGGCGCAGCAGGACTTCGGAGCTGGTCCCCGCGGGCAGCACCGCGACGGAGTCCATCACTTCCCGCAACCCGCCGGGCAGCAGCGCCGGATCGATCGGTGAGCCGGCAAGCAACTGGATCAGGTTGGTGTCCTGCGCCACGGCGGTCTGTTGTGCGGCGAGATCGCCTTGCGCGGTTGCAAGGAGCTGTTCCGCCTGGCGCAAGTCGGTGCGGGGGGCGATGCCGCCTTCGAGCCGCAAGCGGGTGAGTTCGACCGCGCGGCTAGCATTGGCCGCGGTATCTTGCGCGATCGCCAGCAGGTCCCGGTCGGCGGCGTAAGTGGCCCAGGCGCTCGCAAGGTCGGCGATCAACCCAAGGCGAACGGTGCGCGCGGCGGCTTCGGTCGACAGCGCGCGGTCACGCTCGGCCGCGGTGGCGTTGCGCAGGCGGCCGAACAGGTCGAGCTCGAAGCTGGAGACACCGCCCTGCAGGACGTAGCGCTCGGTTCCGTTGTCGCTGACATCGGCCGATCCGCTCGCGCCTACTTCGGGGAACTGCGCCGAGCCAACGACCCGCACTTGCGCGCGCGCTGCGGCAAGGTTGGCGGCGGCGACCCGGAGGTCGCGATTGTTCTCGAGCGCGAGGGCGATGAGCTGTTGCAGCCGCTGGTCGCGGAACACGTCGGTGTAAGTCACCGCTGGCAGGCTTTGCTCGCTCTGCTGAAGATAAGCGTCGCCCGTGGGCCACGACGGCGGTATCGGCGCCGCCGGTTGCACATAGTCAGGCGCGAGCGAGCAAGCGGCGAGCGCCAGCACCAGCGGAAGGGTAGCGATCCGCCGGATCATATTTTGGCCTCTCCCTCGCGCCGCCGGCGCATCCGCTCGCGCACGGCCTGGAGCGCGTCGCGCGTGCCGCGGCGGACCAGCACGAACAGCAGCGGGATGTAGAAAATCGCTACCAAGCTCGCGGTGAGCATCCCGCCCACCACCGAGGTACCGATCGCGATGCGGCTGTTGGCGCCGGCACCGGTCGCGATCGCCAGCGGCAGCACACCGAAGATGAACGCGAAGCTGGTCATCAGGATCGGCCGCACACGGATCCTCGCGGCTGCCAGCGCGGCGTCGATGATGCGCTTGCCCTTCTTCTCCTCCTGCTCGGCAAACTCGATCATCAGGATCGCGTTCTTCGACGCGAGGCCCATTGTCGTGAGAAGGCCGATCTGGAGATAGACGTCGTTCTCGAGGCCGCGCAGCGTCGCTGCGAACACCGCGCCGACCAGGCCGAGCGGGATGACCAGGATCACGGCGACCGGGATTGACCAGCTTTCGTAGAGCGCCGCGAGGCACAGGAACACCACCAGCAGCGACAGCGCATAGAGGATCGGCGCCTGGCCCGACGCCTGGCGCTGCTCGTAGGAGGAGCCCGACCAGGCGACCGTGGTGCCGGGAATCTGGTTGGCGAGCCGCTCCATCTCGGCCATCGCCTCACCCGAACTGGTGCCGGGCGCTGCTTGCCCGGAAAATCCGAACGACGGAACACCCTGGAAGCGGCTGGTGCTTGCGGGCGTCGTTTCCCAGCCGATCGACGAGAACGACGAAAACGGGGTCATCGCACCGTCGCGGGTGCGGACATACCATTGCGAGAGGTCTTCCGGCCGAGCGCGGAATTGCGCGTCGCCCTGCACATAGACGCGCTTGACGCGGCCCTTGTCGATGAAATCGTTGACGTAACGTCCGCCCCACGCGGTGGCGAGGGTGGAGTTCACGTCGCTGCTGCTGAGGCCGTAAGCGCTCAGGCGCTGGGTATCGAGGTCGATCTTGAGCGTAGCGGCATCGGGCAGTTCCGACAGGCGCACCTGGTTGAGCAGCGGGCTTTTCTCGGCTGCTTCGAGCAAGCGGTCGCGGGCATCGGCAAAAGCCGCGCGGCTCATCCCGCTGGAATTCTGCAGCTGCATCGAAAAGCCGTTGTCGCCGAGCCCGCGCACCGAGCCCGGCACGGTAGCGAAGAACTGCGCATCGCGCAGCCCGCGGAACGCCGTCGTGGCGCGCTGGGCTACCGCGTCAGCGGTGCGATCGGCCCCCGGTCGGTCGTCCCAGTTGATCAGGGTGACGAAGCCCTGGCCGGTGTTCTGGCCTGAGCTTCCGCCGCCGCCACCGCCGGCGACCAGGAAAAGCGCATCGACGTTGGCTTTTTCCTGGGTCAGGAAATACTTCTCGATCTGGTCGCGCACTTCCACCGTGCGTCCCTGCGTGGCGCCTGCGGGAAGGCGCCATTGCAGCTGGATGCGGCCCTGGTCCTCGTTTGGCAGGAACCCGCCCGGAAGGCGCAGGAACAGCACGGCCAGCAGCGCGGCGATCAGCACGTAGATGCCGACAAAAAGCCACTTTCGGTCGGTCACGGCACGCGCGGCGGTGAGATAGCGGGAGACGCCCCGATCGAAGTTGGAGTTGAACCCATCGCGCGCGCGCATCAGCAGCGCCCAGGGCTTCGGAAAGCGTCGCGCCAGCCACGGCTCACCCGCCGCATCGTGCCCGTCGGGCCGCTTGGCCTTGAGCAGGTGACTGGTGAGCGCGGGGCTCAGGATCAGCGCGACCAGCACCGACAGCACCATCGCCGAGATCATCGTGACGGCGAACTGGCGGTAGATGACGCCGGTGGAGCCGCCGAAGAAGCCCATCGGCAGGAACACTGCCGACAGCACCAGCGCGATTGCGATCAGCGCGGTCTGCAGCTCTTTCATCGAAATGATCGTCGCCTCCCGCGGCGACATTCCGGGATTCTCCTCAAGCAGGCGGGTGACGTTCTCGACCACCACGATCGCGTCGTCGACCAGCAGGCCGATCGCCAGCATCATCCCGAACAAGGTCAACGTATTGATCGTGAAACCGAGTGCGTAGAACACAGCGAAGGTGCCGAGCAGCACCACCGGCACCGCAATCGCGGGGACCAGGGTCGCGCGCCAGCTCTGCAGGAACACGAACATCACGATCATCACCAGCACCATCGCCTCGAATAGCGACTTCTCGACTTCGTTAACCGACAGCTTGATGAAGTCCGTGGAATCGTTGACGTAGGCGTATTCGATCCCGTCGGGCAGGACGCGCGAAAGCTTGGCCATCTGCTGCTTGACCAGCTCCGCAGTCGCGAGCGCGTCCGCGCCGGGGCTCAGCGAGATGTTGATGCCGGCGCCCGGATGGCCGTTCATACGCAGCAGTATCGCGTAGCTCTCGGCGCCCAGTTCGACCCGTGCGACGTCTCGCAGGAACACCGCCGAGCCATCCGGTAGCGTCTTGAGCTGCACATTGGCGAACTGGTCCGCGGTCTGCAACTTCGAGCGCGCGGTGACGGTCGCGTTTAGCATCTGGCCTTGCGGAGAAGGAAGGCCGCCTACTTCGCCCGCCGCGATCTCCGCGTTCTGGCTCTGGAGCGCGCTGATGACGTCGCTCGGCATCAGCGCGAACGCAGCTAGCCGCTGCGGATTGAGCCAGATCCGCATTGCATGCGGTGCGCCGAACACGTTGACGTCGCCGACGCCGGGGACGCGCGAGAGCGGATCCTGGATATTGGAAGACAGGAAGTCCGAAACATCCTGGAAGGTGCGCGTGTCGGTGGTGTCGTAGACCGCGACCAGCAACAGCGCGTCCGCGTTCGATTTCGTGACCCGCAGCCCTTGCTGCTGCACATCGGCAGGCAGGCGCGACAGGGCGGACTGCACTTTGTTCTGCACCTGCACCTGGGCGATGTCCGGATCGGTGCCCTTGGCGAAGGTCGCGCTGATGTTGACCTGCCCGCGCGAGTTCGAGCTCGAGGTGAAATAGAGCAGGCCGTCGAGCCCCGTGAGCTGCTGCTCGATGATCTGGGTAACGCTGTTCTCGACCGTCTGCGCCGATGCGCCCGGATAAGTCGCGCGGATGTTGACCTGGACCGGCGCGATGTCGGGGTATTGCTCGAGCGGCAATGCGCGCACCGCCATCACGCCCGCGACCATCACGAGAATCGCGAGTACCCAGGCGAAGATTGGCCGGTCGACGAAGATCCGTGACATGGCGGCTTATCCCCGCTCGCCGCTGCCGGACCTGCCTCTTTCGGGCCCCTGCCGAGACGGATCGATCCGCTGCGGCGAATTCGCCGGAACCGCCCTCAGCTCCATGCCCTGGCGGATGTTGTTGCCGAGCCCTTGAGTGATGACCTTCTCGCCGCCCTTGAGCCCGTCAGTCACAACCCAGTTGGTCCCCAGCGTGCGGTCGGCGGTGACCTTGCGCCGCTGGGCCTTGTTGTCGGCTCCGACGAGATAGACAAAGGCAGAGCCGTCGAAATCGCGCTGAACCGCCGCTTGCGGGATGAGGAACGCGTTGGGTTGCAGCGCCTGGTCGAACACCGCCTTGACGAACATGCCTGGCATCAACAACCCGTTGGGGTTGGCGAAGCTCGCGCGCAGCGTAACGGTGCCGGTGCTCTGGTCGACCGTGACGTCGGAAAACTGAACCTGGCCGGCGATCCCGTAGTCGCTACCGTCCTCGAGTTTGAGCCGGACGCTGGTGCTGCCCTGTCGGACAACGCCGCTCGCGAGTTGCTGACGCAGTTGCGTCAGTTCGGCGCTCGATTGCTGGATATCGACGAACATAGGGTCGAGCCGCGCGATGACCGCCAGCGGATCGGGCTGGTTGGCGCTCACGAGCGCTCCGACGGTCGACAGCGAGCGGCCGATGCGGCCACTGATCGGCGCGGCGATCGTGGTGTAACGCAAGTTGATCTGCGCGGTCTGAAGCGCGGCGGCATTCTGCGCCACGCTGGCCTTGGCCACCCGCGATTGCGCGGCTGCGTCCGTATAATCCTGCTGCGAGATCGCTTGCTGTTCGGCCAGCGGCCGATAACGGTCTGCCCTTGCCGTTGCCGCATCCGCATTCGCGCGGGCGCTCGAAAGATTGGCCTCCGCCTGGGCGACGGCGGCGCGGTAGAGGCTCGCGTCGATCTGGTAGAGCGGCTGCCCGGCGTGGACGAAGCCGCCCTCGATAAACAGGCGTTTGCGAATGATGCCGTTGATCTGCGGGCGCACTTCGCTGGTTTCGTAGGCGACCGTGCGTCCACCCCGTTCAACGACGATCGGAACGGTCGTGGACTTCGCCACGACGAAACCGACCTGGGGTGTCGGCCGCTGGTGTTCACCGCTGTCTGAACAGGAGGCGAGAGTCGCCAGCACGAGGGCGATTGGGCCACGTATGCCGAGACGCGACGAAGCGAGCATTCGAGGGGGCACCTTCACGAGTAGTCGGGAGCGAACCGCCCTTTTCCCGAAAGCTGCTGGTCGGACAAGACCAACCGCGTTCTTGCGACAAATTGCGACGATTGGGGCGGTGGCCGCCACGAAGCTAATATTCGAAGCCCGAAAGCAGGACTGAGACGCTCTCGCCCAATCGCCGAGCGCGCCGCCGCCCTAATCGCCCCGGCACCGCCCGCCATCGCGCACCTCGCGACCACGGGGCATCAAAGCGGAACCCGAGCGGCGCCGGTCGCATTGACGCGCCATGGCCGAAGCAACCTCTCAACCGACCGCGCCGTTTCGCGACAGCGGGCGGGGCGGTGTTGCCGTCCTGATTATCGACCTCGTCAACGGTTTCGACTTCGAGGGCGGAGGCAAACTCCATGGCGCTGCTGAAAACATTGTCGAGCCGGTGCTCCGACTGCGCGCCGCCTGCGATGCTGCCGATGCGCCCGCCGTCTACGTCAACGACAACTTCGGCGAATGGCATTCCGAGAAGACCAAGCTGGTCGATCGCGCCCGCGCCAATGCCCCGGACTTCGTGCGCCGGATCGAGCCGCGCGAGCAGGATTATTTCGTGATCAAGCCGCAGCTTTCAGGGTTCTATGCGACCAACCTTCCGCTGTTGCTGCCCAAGCTCGGAGTAAGCCGGCTGATATTGACCGGCGTCGCCGCAGATATGTGCGTGCTGTTCACCGCCGGAGACGCGCACATGCGCGACTATGCGTTGTGGGTCCCGGCAGACGCGGTCGCGGCAAGCAGCGCGTCGCGGACCGAGGCGGCGTTGGAGATCATGCGCGAACGGCTTGGCGCCGAAACCCGCCCGTCCTCGGAGCTGGATCTGGCAGGCTGGGTCGCGTCGCTCGACGAGGGCGAGCCGGGTGCGCCTTAAGTCGAAGTCTCGACCGCTTCGCCGAGCAGGCTCATCAGCTCGCGAGCGAGATGTTCGCCCTCGGCCGAACATACGCCGAGCGTGACGGCCTCCTCGCATCCTTCGGCGCGAGGTACGCGTGGCCCATCGAGGAATCGACGGCACAGCACTTGGGCCGTGTCGCTCGCGTCGATCTCGTAGACGGCGGCGCCGCCGCTCATGCCGCCATCGACGGCATGAGCGGAGCCGGGCGCGGCCGGGCGAGAATCTCGCGAGCGAGCGCGTCGGCGGCTTCGTGCGGGTGCAAGTGGGCGGCGTTGCCGTAGTCGAGCACCCGGCCGAGGGTCTGGCCGATCGCGCCGACCCGGCGGTCGACCTCCTCGACGTTCCAGCCGAGGTATTCGGCGGCGACGTTGATGATCCCGCCCGAATTCACGACGTAGTCCGGGCAGTAGAGCACGCCCCGGTCTGCGAGGCGCACGCCGTCCTCGGGCATCGCGAGTTGGTTGTTGGCCGCGCCGCATACCACGCTCGCGCGGAGCTCGCGGATGCCCTGCGCATCGAGCACTGCGCCGAGTGCGCAGGGCGCCAACACGTCGGCCCTTGCTTCGAGGATCGTGCGGGTGCCCGCGATCGTCGCGCCGAACGCTGCCACGGCGCGCGCGGCGAGCTCAGAGCGCTGCTCGGCCACGATCAGTTTTGCTCCGGCGGCATGGAGCAGCTTGCACAGCGCGAACCCGACACTGCCGAGACCCTGGACCGCGACGGTGACATCGCCCAGCGAACGGCCGAGCCGGCGTTCGACCGCAACTTCCATCGCCCTGAACACACCGCGCGCCGTGTGTGGCGAAGGATCGCCGCCCGGTCGCCCCGGTCCGCGATCGACCCCCGCGACGTGATGCGTCGCGCTCGCGACGTGCGCCATGTCCGCCGGGCTGGTGCCGACATCCTCGGCGGTTACATAGCGGCCATCGAGGCCCTCCACCGCGCGTCCGAACGCGGCGAACAGCCTGGCCCGGTCGAACGCGCCTTCCGGCTGCCGGATCACCGCCTTACCGCCGCCGAACGGCAGTCCCGCCAAGGCGTTCTTGTAGGTCATCCCTTCGGCCAGGCGCAGCGCGTCGGTGGTCGCCTCGGCCATGTCGACGTAGGGCCAGATGCGGCACCCGCCGGCTGCCGGCCCGAGCCGCGTCGAATGAAGCACGATCAGCCCATCCAGCGCGGCAGCGCGATCTTCGAGCCGGACGATCTCGCAAGGCGGCGAGTGGCGCGCAGGGACGTGAGGCATGAACGGCTTCCTTTCGGAGCCCCGTTTGCCAGTGCTTTCGCGAAATTTCTGGCCTATATTTCACCATATCGTGCTCGTTTTAGCATTAGCTATGCGGCTGGTGGCCAATATGGGGAGAATTTATGCTCGACTCCTACGAACGCCGCATTCTCGCCCTGCTGCAGGAAGACGCCAGCCTCTCGACCGCGGCGATCGCCGAGCGGGTTGGGCTGTCGCAGTCGCCGTGCTGGCGGCGGATCGACCGGCTCGAGCGCGAAGGCTTCATCAAGCGCAAGGTTGCGCTGGTGGACAGGCGCAAGGTCGGCCTCCACGCGCATGTGTTCGCGCAAGTGAAGCTCAACGCGCACGGGCGCGCGCATCTCGACGAATTCACCGAGGCGATCCGCGCCATTCCCGAGGTGCTCGAATGCTACGTTCTGATGGGCCCGGTCGATTTCCTGATCCGCGTCGTCGCCCCGGACATCGAGGCTTATGAGCGGTTCTTCTTCAACCAGCTTTCGCAACTGCCCGGGGTGCAGGAAGTCAATTCGACCGTCGCGCTGTCGGAGATCAAGGCAACAACCGCGCTGCCGCTCGGGGACGGCTCTAGAGCCGACTGACGACCTCGATCGCACCTTCCCGGGCGAGCACTTCGACCAGCACTTTCGCTCCCGAGCGGCGCAAGCAGAGATCGACCCAGCCATCGCCGATCTTGAGACGGCTCAGCGTCAGCTCGTCGATCGACGCGGGAAGCGCCGGCTGGTCGAACTCGACGCGACGTGCGCGCGCATCGATCATCAGGCCAAGGCTCGATTGGAGCATGAACAGCGGGGCGGCGGCCGCCCACGCCTGCGGGATGCACGATACCGGATAGAAAGTCGGTCCGTTGGCCGGTCGGCGTTCGAAGCCGCAGAACAGCTCGGGCAGGCGGCGCAGGTCGACGTAAGTCGAGGCGGCGACGAGCCCCTCGAAAATCTGCGAGGTCTCGGCGCGGAAGCCGTAGCGCGCGAAGCCCGCCGCGATCAACGCGTTGTCGTGCGGCCAGATCGATCCATTGTGATAGCTCATCGGGTTGTAACGCGCCTCGCCGACCGGGATCGTGCGGATGCCCCAGCCGGAGAACGAGGAGGGCGCCATCATCGTCTGGACCACCGTCGCGACCCGTGTCGGTAACGCGAGCCCGGTCAGTAGCACGTGCCCTGCATTCGACGAACGCACCCGACACTTCGCCTTGAGTCCGTCGAGCGCGATTACATACGTGCCGAGCTCCTCGTCGAAGAAATCCCGGTCGAAGCGGTTGGCGAGATCGCCCGCGCGAACCCGGTACAGCGCCGCGCGCGGCGCGTCGCCGCGGCGCTCGCACATCGCCGCGGCGGCGTTCCAGGCTGCGTAGACGTAGGCCTGCACTTCGGCGAGCGCGATCGGCCCTTCTGCCATCCGGCCGTCGGCGTGAAAGATCGAATCGTGGCTGTCTTTCCAGCCCTGGTTGGCGAGTCCGTCTTCCGTCAGCCGCCCGTATTCAACGTAGCCGTCGCCATCGCGGTCGCCGTAGTCGTCGATCCATTTAAGGGCCGCTTCGAAGTTCGGCCAGAGACGCTCGATCATGTCGATGTCGTCGGTCCGCTTGAGGTAGGCGCCCGCGAGCATCAGGAACAGCGGGGTGGAATCGATGCTGCCGTAATAGCGCCCGAACGGCACTTCGCCGAGGTTGGCCATCTCGCCGTGGCGCATCTCATGGAGGATCTTGCCCGGTTCCGCATCGGATGCGCGGTCGAGCTTCTGCGCCTGGTTGGCCGCGAGGAAGCCGAGCACTCCGCGCGCGATCTCGGGATCGAGCCACAGCATCTCGCGCGCGGTGATGAGCGCGTCACGGCCGAACACGGTAGAATACCAGGGGATGCCAGCGTACGGGTACGGTCCGTATTCGGTATCGGTAAGCAGCATGTAGGTATCGGCGATGCAGCGCCGCACCGTTTGGTTGAACACCTCGTTCGACGAGGCGATCGACGCCGCGCGCGCCGACGCCTGGCGCAAGTCGCGCCGGTAGCTGCGATAGGCCCGGATCAGTCGCTCGATCACGTGCTGCGCGTTTTCGACTTTGCGGCAGGCGATCTCGATCGTCACCGAGCACGGTTTGCCGGGGGGAAGATCGAACCGGAACAGCGCATGCTCGGCTGCGAGTTGCTCGGGCGCGGGATCGAAGGTGAGGCAGGTGTGGCGCTCGATCTCATCCAGGCCGCGGTAACCGAGCACTACGCGGTCATGGCCAACCTCGGTATCCAGCATCGTGCCTTTGCGCAGGCGCACGGCGCCGCGCACCTCGAACAGGTCGGCGAAATCGCTGCCGAAACGCAGCTCCAGCGCAACCGGGTATGGCTTTACGTCATAGTTCGTGAGCGTGAGCCGCTCGTACACACTATCGTCGCAGATGAAGCGCGTGCGGCGGATGTGCAGCCGGTCGTTCTGCAACTCGGTGCCTTCGCTGTCGACGAGGTCCGGGTTGGTCAGATCGCAGTTGAGCACGCTGTTGTCGTCCCGCAGGCTCGACGAGAGCAGGATCGGGCGCACCCCACCGTTGATGGTCAGCAGGAACTGCGACAGGTGGCGGGTGTCGTTGTAATAGATCCCCTCGGGGCTGCCGGGGCCCGCAAGCACATCGCCGCTGTGGTCGAACACCGCGAACGTGTCGTTGTGCTTGAGCGTGCGCGGACGGCGCTCGTGCAGCGAGGATGTCGCTGCGATATCATACCGCTCGGCCTCGGTTCCGGTCGGCGCTTCACCCTCGGTCGGGGTGATCCGTGTAGCCACCTTGTCGCTCCATTGGCTGCTCGCCCTAGGCGATCTTCGGGGTCGCCCGCGGTTCGGGCTCGTGGAACCGTATGACATTGGCCGACGAGCCAAAAGGCGCGTCGATCAGCCGGCGGTAGAGGGAAACGTAGTCCCGCGCCATCCGGCTTGCACTGAAGCGCTCCTCGAAGCATCGGCGGACCTCGGCTCGCGGAAGCGTGCCGATGCGGGCGAGGGCGGCCAACGCGCCGTCCTCGGATTCAACGATGAAGCCCGATCGGCCGTCGTCGATCACCTCGGGCACCGAGCCGCACCGGAACGCGATCACCGGAGTCCCGCAGGCCATCGCCTCGATCATCACCAGCCCGAACGGCTCCGGCCAGTCGATCGGGAACAGCAGCGCGCGCGCGTTGCCGAGGAACTCTGCCTTCTTGCGGTCGTCGATCTCGCCCACGAAGGTGACGAGGCCCTCATGCTGCGCGACAAGCGGGGCGATCACCTCGTCCCAGTAGGCTCGGTCGACGTTGTCGATCTTGGCGGCGATCCTGAGCGGGATGCCGGCCCTGGCGGCGATGCGGATCGCACGGTCAGGCCGCTTCTCGGGGGAGATGCGGCCAAGGAAGGCGAGATAGCCGCCGCCTTCGCCCAGCGTGGGCGGCAGGCTCTCGAGCGGCATGCCGTGGTGGATCGTCGCCGCCCAGTTGACCGGCGGCATGGGCAGACGCTGGTTGTCGGAGATCGAGACCAGCGAGAGATCGGGAAACGCGCGGTAGAACGGCGCCAGGTCGGGCAGGTCGAGCCGCCCGTGGAGCGTGGTCACCGCCGGCACGCCGAGGCTGCGCACGAACGGCGCGTGGAGCAGGTCGATGTGGAAATGCAGCACGTCGAACTCATGCGCCCGGCGGCGCACTTCCTCGATCTGCATGATGTTATAGCCAAGTGTGTCCCTCACCGTCGGGTCGAGCCGCAGCGCCTGCGGGGTGATCGGGATCAGCCGCGCCTCGGTCTGCGAATCGCCGCTGGCGAACAGCGTCACGTCGTGGCCCTGGGCGACGAGTTCCTCGGTGAGCCAGGAGACCACCCGTTCGGTTCCGCCGTACAGCTTCGGGGGTACGCTTTCGGCAAGCGGGGAAATCTGCGCGATTTTCATGGAACCTCCGGGGGGCTGGCTCCCCGAAGACGAAATGGTGCAATGCAAAAGAAGTTCCCGAATTCATTGTAACGGTTGTTATATTCATTTGCCCGGTTAGTCTGGTGCCCGGTCGGGAGAGTCTGGATGGATAACAAACCCTTCGATGTTGTCGGGCGGCGTGCGTTCCTGGGCGTGGCGACCGTCGGAACGGGCGCAGCGCTGCTCGGTGGCGGTTCCTCAGCCCTGGCGGCAACCGCGGCGGCATCTGCACCGCAAGTCGATTTTCCCGCCGATCCGCGCGCGTTCGCCGGCGGCGGGCCGCTGGCCAACAACCGTGCCGAGGTCGACCTTTTCGATTGCGAGGTCGAGGGCAAGCTCCCGGCGGACCTCAACGGCGTGTTCTACCGCGTCGGGCCGGATCCGCAGTATCCCAAGCCCGAGAAATACGCCGGCGACATCATGTTCGACGGCGAGGGCCACGTGTCGATGTTCCGCATCAAGGATGGGCACGTCGATTACCGCACGCGCTACGCCAAGAACCAGCGGTGGAAAGCGCAGCACGCCGCCCGGCGCTCGCTGTTCGGGATGTACCGCAACCCGTTGACCGACGATCCCAGCGTCAAGGGCCTCAGCCGCGGCACCGCCAACACGCAGCTGTTCGTCCACCACAAGAAGCTACTGGTGTTCAAGGAGGACAGCCCGCCGGTCTACATGGACCCATGGACGCTCGATACGCTTGACGATTACTACACCTTCGGCGGCAAGCTCGACAGCCAGACGCACACCGCGCACCCTAAGATCGACCCGCTGACCGGCGAATATTTCGGCTTCGGCTACGAAGCGAGCGGGTTCCTGTCGAAGGACATCTTCGTGTTCTCTGCCGACAAGGACGGCAACGTGAACTGGAGCACCAAGGTCCAGGCCCCCTACGCCGGAATGATGCATGACTTCACCGTCACCCAGCGACACGTGATCCTGTACCTGACCAACATGGTGGCGGACGAGAACCGGATCAAAGCCGGCGGGGTGCACTTCTCCTACGATTCCACGGCGCCGTGCTACCTCGGCGTCATGCGCCGCGGCGGCGACGGCAAGGACCTCAAGTGGTTCACCGGCCCCAACCTGTTCTGCACCCATGTGATGGGCGCGTGGTCGGACGGCGACAAGGTCACGGTCGATTGGGACGGGGGCGAGGGCAACCAGTTCCCGTTCTTCCCCAGCCTGCATGAGCCGTTCGACCCGGTGAAGGGCACCGGCTACCTGCGCCGCTTCACCGTCGATCTATCGAGCAGGAGCAATGACCGCTTCCAGAGCGAGACGATCTACCCCGAAGTCACCGGCGTGCTTTCACGGCAGGACGATCGCTTCCACACACTGCCCTACCGCTACGGCTACCTCAACGGCTTCGGGCCCAAGGGCGGCTGGTGGGTCATCGACCACCAGGAGAAGAAGACGCAACTCGCGTCGGTGCCCGACTATTCGCTGTCGGAGATGACTTTTGTGCCCCGTCGGCACGATGCGCCCGAAGGCGACGGCTATCTGGTCGGCATCGGATCGAGTCAGAAGGAAAGCGGGCGTTCCGACCTGATCCTGTTCGATACCCGGCACCTCGCCGAAGGGCCGGTCGCGCGGGTCAAGATGCCGTTCAAGGTGGTCGGCCAAGTGCACGGCTTCTGGGCCGATGCGCGCGACCTGCCGGAGCCGCCGGCAGCCCTATGAGGTCGAAGGGCTGGATCGCCTGGGCGGCTGCCGCCGCCGTCGCGCTGCTGGCGCAACCGTTCGCGTTGGCGGCGGACGGGCCGGCGTGGGTGGACGACGCCCGGATGCGCGCGGCCGACGCCGATCCCGGCCAATGGATGGCCACAGGCCGCACTTACGGCGAGCAGCACTACAGCCCGCTGGACCAGATCAACCCGGGCAACGTCTCCCGGCTCGGCCTCGCGTGGTACGCGGACATCAACACCACCCGCGGAATGGAGGCGACCCCGCTGGCGATCGACGGCGTGCTCTATAACGTGCAGCCGTGGAATATCGTCACCGCCTATGACGGCAAGACCGGCAAGGTGCTGTGGACCTACGATCCGCAAGTTCCGCTCAAGTATGGCCGGCTGGCGTGCTGCGACATCGTCTCGCGCGGTCTCGCGGCATGGAAGGGCCGGATCTACGTCGCCACGCTCGACGGGCGACTGATCGCGCTGGACGCCAGGACTGGCAAGCCGGTGTGGTCCGAACTGACGGTCGACAATTCCAGGAACTACACCATCACCGGTGCGCCGCGGGTCTATGACGGCAAGGTCCTGATCGGCAACGGCGGCGCTGAGCTTGGCGTGCGCGGCTATGTCTCGGCCTATGATGCGGCGAGCGGCAAGCTTCTATGGCGTTTTCATACGGTTCCGGGCGATCCTTCGCTCGGGTTCGAGAATGACGCTATGGAAAAGGCCGCCAAGACCTGGACCGGCGAGTGGTGGAAATACGGTGGCGGCGGCACCGTGTGGGATTCGATTTCGTACGATCCAGAGCTAGGCCTGGTCTACATCGGCACCGGCAACGGCGCGCCATGGGCGCGGCACTGGCGCAGCCCGGGCGGCGGGGACAATCTGTTCCTCGCCTCGATCGTTGCGCTCGATGCGCGCACCGGCGAATATCGCTGGCATTACCAGACCACGCCGGGCGAGGAATGGGACTACACCGCCACCCAGCAAATGATCCTGGCGGACGTGCCGATCGACGGGAAAGTCCGCAAGGTCATCATGCAGGCGCCGAAGAACGGCGTATTCTACGTGCTCGACCGTGAGACAGGGAAGCTGCTGAGCGCGAAGAACTTCGTTCCGATCAACTGGGCTAAAGGGATCGACATGCGCACCGGGCGGCCGGTGGAAAACCCGAGCGCGCGCTACGGCAAGGAGCCGGTGCTGGTCTCGCCGAGCGCGGGCGGCGCGCACAACTGGAACCCGATGGCCTATAGCCCGCTCACCGGCCTGGTGTACCTGCCGGTGACCGTCACCTTCATGAGCTATTCGCTGGCCGATAGCTTCGATCCAGCCAAGGGCGGGCTCGGCACCAGCTTCGCCGGCAACGACAGACAGCGCCTGGCGATGGCCAAGTACGCCGACGCCAACTCGCGCGGCTGGCTCTCGGCATGGGATCCCAAAACCCAGCGCGAGGTGTGGCGCGGTCCGGCCGAGCAGAAGGGCAGCGGCGGGGTGCTTGCAACCGCTGGCAACCTGGTGTTCCAGGGCACCATCGGCACCAACTTCGTCGCCTACCGGGCGGACACCGGGGAGAAGGTGTGGGAGATGCCGGTGCAGAACGTGCCGATCTCCGCCCCGATCACCTACCTCGTCGATGGCGAGCAATACGTCGCGGTCAATGCGGGATGGGGCGGGGGCCTCGCCCACGTGGAGCGGGCGGCCTATTCGAAGTTGTTTCTCGGCAAGCCGCGCCTGCTGGTGTTCAAGCTTGGCGGCACCGCCAAGCTGCCTCCGCTGCCGGCCGCGTCGGCCGAAGTGCCTGAACTTTTGCCGCCTCCGGCGCCGACCGCGTCGGCCGAAACGGTCGCGCGCGGGCAGCAGCTCTACGCCGATCATTGCGCCCTGTGTCACGGCCCGGCGGCACGCGGCGGGATCAAGGACTTGCGCCACATGGCGCCCGAAACGCACAAGGATTTCCTCGCCATCGTGATCGGCGGGAAACGCGCGGCCAACGGCATGGCGAGCTTCGCGGACGTGCTGAAGCCTGAGGAGGCTGAAGCGATCCACGCCTACCTGATCGCCCGCGCGAACGAGGATTGGGGGTCCTGAGGGGCCGAACGAGGGAGAAATACCGATGTCCGTCAGCAAGATCGGCAAGACTGCGCTCGCCGCAGCGTTGCTCGTCGCCGGAACGCAAGTTTCCGCGCAGGGAGTGACTTCGCCACCGGCCTATTCCCCGACCTACGGCCAGGACCGGGCGGAGATCGAGGACCTGATGGCGCGCTATCTGTTCGCGATCGATTACTTCGATTGGGATGCCTACGTCGGCACTTTCGCGCCGGACGGCGAGCTTGAGTTCGCCAGAGGCGTGACAAAAGGCCGCGAGGCGATCCGCACGACGGTGATGGATTTCAGCAAGGGCATCGGAAAGTTCTACCACACCGCGGATGGCAAGCCGGCCAAGCTGCGCCACGTGATCCTGCAATCGGCGATCCGCGTCGAGGGGGACAAGGCCTGGGCGCGTTCGCTGTGGCTGGAGATGGCGAATCACGGCCCGAACGATGAGCCGAAGATCGGCACCTACGGTATGTACGAGGACGAGATGGCGCGGATCGACGGCAAGTGGCTGTTCACCCGCCGCAACGTGCTCAACGATTTCCTCAAGGGCCGCAATACCGGTCCCGGCAATCCCGTGCGCGAAATGGACGCTGCTGCCGCGGCGCTCACGCCCTAGGCAGCGGGACCAAATCAACGTAGTATCACCGCGCCTCTCCTCAGGGGCGTTACGAAAATGTGGAGGGTACACATGGCCGTCAAGGTCAGGATCAACGGCGTTACGCACAGCGTGGACGTTCCGGAAGACATGCCGCTGCTGTGGGTGCTGCGCAATGAGCTGGGCATGGTCGGGACCAAGTTCGGTTGCGGCGTAGGCCTGTGCGGCGCTTGCACGGTGCACGTCGATGGCGTGGCGCAGCGCAGCTGCTCGCTGCCGGTCGGCTCGCTCAAGGGCGAAGTGACCACGATCGAAGCGCTCGGTGAGAGCGCGGTGGGCAAGGCGTTGCAGGAAGCCTGGCTCGAGGTCGACGTGATGCAGTGCGGCTATTGCCAGGCCGGCCAGCTGATGAACGCCAGCGCGCTGCTCGAACGCAACCCGGCCCCGACCGAGCGCCAGATCGATGCGGCGATGAACGGAAACATCTGCCGCTGCGCCTGCTACGGGCGGATCCACACCGCGATCACCCAGGTCGCCTCGGCCAAGCTCGCGAAGGAGCCGGCCGATGTCTGATACGCTGACACAAGACCGCATGGCGCTCTCGCGCCGCACGCTGCTCAAGGCGGGTGCCCTCGCCGGTGGCGGGCTGATGCTGTCGGCCGCGATCCCGATGGTGGCCCGCGCTGCGGTGGGCGGCGCGCCCAGTCAGGCGACGCTCAACGCGTTCATCTCGATCGCGCCGGATAACACCATCACCATCGTCGGCAAGAACCCCGAGATCGGCCAGGGCATCAAGACAATGCTGCCGATGCTGGTCGCCGAGGAGCTCGACGCCGACTGGAACCAGATCAAGATCGTCCAGGGCGATTTCGACATGGCCAAGTATGGCCCGCAGCTCGCCGGCGGCAGCTTCGCGACGCCGATGAACTGGCTGCCGATGCGGCAGGTCGGCGCGGCAGCGCGGGCCATGCTGCTCGAGGCCGCGGCGCTCCATTGGGGCACTGCAGCGTCGAGCCTCAAGGCGCATAATGGCAAGATCGTCGAGCCGGAGACCGGCCGCACGATGACGTTCGGCGACATCGCGTCCGAAGCCGCGAAGCTCAAGGCGCCCGATCCGGCCACGGTCGCGCTCAAGGATGCCAAGGACTTCACGATCATCGGGAAGGCGATCGGCGGGATCGATTCGCCCAAGATCGTTCATGGCGAGCCGATCTTCGGCGTCGACACCAAGCTGCCGGGCATGAAGTACGCCGCTTATGAGCGGGCGGGCACGTTCGGATCGAAGCTGGTTTCGGCCAATGTCGACGAGATCAAGCAGTTGCCGGGCGTGATCGACGCCTTCGTGCTCAAGGGTGATGGCAGCGCGGAAAGCCTGGTCGACGGCGTCGCGATCATCGCCGACAACTGGTGGATCGCCAACAAGGCGCGCGAGCAGCTCAAGATCGAATGGGACAAGGGCCCGTGGGGCGGCCATTCGAGCGAAGGCTACGCCGCGCAGGCGCGCGCGTTGCTCGACAAGGGCGAGGGCGAGCCGTTCCGCAACGATGGCGACGTCGACGCCGCGTTCGCTTCGGCCGCCAAGGTGGTCGAGGCCGAATACCACTATCCGTTCCTAGCCCATGTGCCGATGGAGCCGCAGAACTGCACCTCGCTGATGCGTGAGGACGGCGTGCTGGAGATGTGGGCGCCGACGCAAAACCCGTCTGCGGGCTACGCCGCGGTCGGCAAGCTGCTCGGCCTCGCGCCGGACAAGATGGAGTTGCATATCACCCGCATGGGCGGCGGCTTCGGCCGGCGGCTGACCAACGACTTCATGAGCCAGTCGGCGGCGATCGCGGCAAAGATGCCGGGCACGCCGGTGCAGCTGATCTGGAGCCGCGAGGACGACGTTCGCAGCGATTTCTATCGCCCGGGTGGGTGGCACAAGTTCCGTGCCGCGCTCGACAAGGACGGCAAGCTGGTCGGCTTCACCGATCACTTCGCGACTTTCGCCAATCCGGGTGCCGGTGCGTTCAATCCCGCGGGGATGACGCCCGATGAGTTCCCCGGCGATTTCGTGCCGAACCTGCGTTATTCGCAAAGCGAGATGGACACGCGCATCCCGATGGGGGCGCTGCGCGCGCCGCGCTCCAACGGGCTCAGCTTCGCGTTCCAAGGCTTCCTGGACGAAGTCGCCGAAGCGCAAGGGCGCGATCTGCCGACGATGCTGCTGGATATGTACCGCGGGCACCCGAAGAAGCCGGATACGCCCGGGCCGTTCGGTGGCACCACCCCCGGCTTCAATCCCGAGCGCGCGATCGGCGTGATCGAGAAGGCGATGGCGATGTCCGACTGGGGTAAGTCCGCCGGGGAGGGCCACGGCAAGGGCTTCGGCTTCTACTTCAGCCACCAGGGGTATTTCGCCGAGGTCGTGGACGCGAGCGTGTCGGATAAGGGCCAGGTTGCGGTCCACGATGTGTGGGTCGCGGGCGACGTGGGCAGCCACATCATCAACCCGTTCGGCGCTTTGAACCAGGCCCACGGATCGGTGATCGATGGGCTCGGCCAGGCGCTCGCGCTGGCAGTAGAGTTCGAAGGGGGTGCGGCCAAGCAATCGAACTTCCACGACTATCCCGTCCCGCGCATGCCGATGACGCCCGAAATCCACGTCGAGTTTGTCAAGACCGACTATGACCCGACTGGCATGGGGGAACCGGCGCTGCCGCCGGTGGTCCCGGCGCTGGCTAACGCGGTCTACAAGGCCACTGGCAAGCGCGTGCGGACCTTGCCGATCGGGAATGCGCTCAAGACCGCCTGACAGTTCTCGTCATTGTGAGGCGCTGCAGGCGCTGGCAATCCATCTTCCGCAGCTGGATTGCCTCGCCGCGCTCGCAATGACGAGGCTAAAGTTGCATCAGATCTTGCCGCGTGTCGACGTCCGCCAGCTCGGCGGCGGGTGCCGCGATCGTCCGAACGCCCGCGGAGGCGCGCAGCAACTTGCCCGCTCCCTGATCTCCGCTGAGCCCTTGCAGCGCTTCGAACCAATCGCGCGGAAAGCAGGCGGGAATGCCCGGAAAGCCGTCCGCGTGGCGCACGGCTGAAGCGACGCCCGGCGCGCAGGCATCGACCAGTCGGCGCAGCGTTGTCTCGCTCACCAGCGGCATGTCGGCGGCGAGCAGCAACAGCGCCATGCTGCCCTGGGCCTCGGCATGGTGCGCGGCGAGGGCGACGCTGGTGCCCAGGCCTTCGGTGGCGTGCGGATTGGCGCGATGTTGCACCAATTCGCCCGCCTCGACCGCGAACGCCGGTATTGGATCGCCGATCACCACCAGCACGGCCCCCTGACCAAGCGCCAACGCCGCGTCGAGCGCGTGCCGCCCGAGCCGCTTGCCGCGCAGCTCCGCATCGAGCTTGCCGCCGCCGAACCGGCTTGCCTTCCCGGCCGCGAGCAGCACGATGGCGAGCGGGCCGCTCATCGGTGGGGGTGGAGGGCCTCGTAGGCACCGACCACTTCGGCGAGGATCGACAGCGCGAGCACCGCAGGGTCGCGCGCGCTGGGGATCAGGCCCACCGGACTGTTGATCCGTGCAAGCGCAGTTGCGTCGTGCCCCGAGGCGCGCAGCCGTTCGATGCGGCTCTCACGCGCAGGTGCGCCGCCTTGCGCGCCGATGTAGAACGCCGGCGTGCCAAGCGCCCATTCAAGCAGCGCGTGCTCCCATTCGTGATCGTGGAACAGCAGCAGGACCGCAGTCCAGGCGTCGGCCTCGAGCCAGTCCGGCGCGCGTCCGAGCGCGAGGTCGCCACCGGCATCGAGCCGCTCGATCGCAATGCCCTGCGCGGCGGCGAGCTTCTCCAGCGCCGCGACTTCGGCACCTGCTCCCAGTATCACGATCCTCAGCGGCGGGACGTAGCGCCGCTCGGGAAGCAACGCGCTTGCAAGCGCTAGCGCCGCGCCGCGCCGCGCATAGAGATCGGCGAGGCACCGATGCAGCGCGTTGCGGTCGGGCGCCGGATCGATCAGGATGTCGAGCCCCGATCCGCACGGCAGACGGAAGTCGATGAACGGCGAGCCTTCTCCGTAACGCAGCACCCGCGCGCGGCCCTCGGCCATCGCCGCGCGAGCCTGGCTCGCCAGTTCCTCGTCGAGGCACTTGTCGGCCATGTCGCCCGCGCGCGTGCCGTCCGCCGCCACCGCCAGCTGCGCGCCGAGCCGGCGGGAAAAGCTGCCAGCGATGCCGATGATGGTGCACAGCGCGGCAGGCTGCGCTGCGGCGAAGTGCAGGGCGTCGTGGTCGCGGCTCATCGCTTGCGTCTAACCGGCCCGGAAGGCGCGCGCTATCCCTCCCAGACAAGCTTGGGATGGCGCGCGGCCTCGGTCTCGTCGAGCCGGCGGCGTGGCGCGAAGCGCGGGGCGCTCTTGAGGCGATCGTCTCCTGCCCGTGCCCGGTCCGCAAGCGAGCGCATCGCGGCGATGAACTGGTCGAGGCCCGCCTTGCTCTCGGTCTCGGTCGGTTCGACCAGCATCGCGCCGTGAACCACGAGCGGGAAGTACATCGTCATCGGGTGGAAGCCCTCGTCGATCAGGCCCTTGGCGAGATCGAGCGTGGCGAACCCTTCGGCGAACCCTTCGTCCGAGAACAGCGCCTCGTGCATGCACGGCCCGGTGTCGCCGAACGGCGCGTCAAACACGTCGTCCAGGCTGCGCAGCACGTAATTGGCGTTGAGCACGGCGTCCTCGGCCACTTGCCGCAACCCATCGGCGCCGTGGCTGAGGATGTAGGTCAGTGCGCGGGTGAACATGCCCATCTGTCCGTGGAACGCGGCCATGCGACCGAAGGACCGGCTGCGTCCGAATTCCTCGACGCTTTCCTCCTCGACCAGCTGGACCGATCCGTCTGGCATGCGGGCGGTGAACGGCAGCGGCGCGAACGGCGCCAGCGCCTCGCTCAATACCACCGGGCCGGAGCCCGGCCCGCCGCCGCCGTGCGGAGTCGAGAAAGTTTTGTGCAGGTTGATGTGCATCGCATCGATCCCGAGGTCGCCCGGACGGACCTTGCCGACGATCGCGTTGAAGTTCGCGCCGTCGCAATAGACGAATCCGCCCGCGGCATGGACCACGTCGGAGATTGCCTTCATGTCGCGCTCGAACAGCCCGCAGGTGTTGGGGTTGGTGATCATCACCGCGGCGACGTCGGGCCCGAGGCGGGCTTTCATCGCCGCGAGGTCGACCCGGCCTTCGGAGTCCGCGGGGATGTTCTCCACCCGATAGCCGGCGAATGCCGCGGTGGCGGGATTGGTGCCATGCGCGCTTTCGGGAACGAGGATCACCTCGCGCGCGTCCCCACGCGCCTCCAGCGCGGCGCGGATGCACAGGATGCCGCACAGCTCGCCATGCGCACCGGCCTTGGGCGTCATCGCCACGCTGTGCATGCCGGTCAACGCGAGCAGCCATTCAGCGAGTTGGTCGATCACCTCGAACGCACCGCGCGCGGTTTCCTGCGGCTGCAACGGATGGAGGTCTGCGAAGCCCGGCAGGCGCGCGATGCGTTCGTTAAGGCGCGGGTTGTGCTTCATCGTGCACGAACCGAGCGGGAACAGCCCCAGGTCGATCGCGTAGTTCTGCCGGCTGAGCCGCGTGTAGTGGCGCACGGTCTCCGGTTCGGTCAGGCCGGGAAGGCCGATCGGCGCGGTACGCTCGCGGCCGGCGAGGCGGTTGGGTGCCGCGGTATCGGGCGTGGGCAGATCGACCCCGGTGCGTGGCTCGCCGCCAAGCTCGAAGATCAGCGGCTCCTCCAGCATCAGCGCGCGGTTGCCGGTGACTGTCGATGCGGTGGAGATGTCACCCGCCACTGGAGTGGTCGGTTTCCATCCGGCTGCGTTTGGGGCGTTCATGCCAGCACCTCCTGCAGCGCTGCCGCGAATGCGTCGATATCTTCCGCGGTGTTGGTTTCCGTAACCGCGACCACAAGGCCGTTCTCGCGTCCGTCGCCATCGGGATAGAGCCGCCCGAGCGATACGCCCGCGAGGATCGGCCGCGCCGCGAGATCGCGCACCAGAGTGCGCGCATCGGTCGGAAGTTTTAGCGTGAACTCGTTGAAAAAACTCTCGTTCACCAGCTCGACGCCGGGAATGCCCGCCAGCTTGTCGGCGGCGAGACAGGCCATGCGGTGGTTCTCCGCCGCCAACGCGCGAAGCCCCTCTTCACCGAGCAGGGTCATATGGATCGAGAACGCCAGGGCGCACAGGCCGGAGTTGGTGCAGATGTTGCTCGTCGCCTTCTCGCGCCGGATATGCTGCTCGCGGGTCGAGAGGGTCAGCACGAAGCCGCGCTTGCCTTCGGCGTCGACCGTTTCCCCACACAGTCGGCCTGGCATCTGCCGCACGTGTCTGGCATCGCGCACCGCGAACAGCCCGAGGTACGGTCCCCCGAATTGCAGCCCGACGCCGATCGCCTGGCCTTCGCCCACCACGATGTCGGCGCCGAGCTCCCCGGGTGACTGGATCGCTCCCAAGGCCACCGGCTCGGTTACCACCGCGATCAGCAGTGCGCCGTTGGCGTGCGCGGTTTCGGCCACTTTCGCGAGGTCCGGCAGGCGCCCGAGAATGTCGGGATACTGGACGACGACGCAGCTGGTCTGGTCGTCGAGTGAGGCGATCAGTGCGTCCTCATCGCAGGCCGCCTCCAGGCCAGGCATTTCCCCGGCGATGTCGTCGCCGGCAAACTTTGCCATCGTGCGAACGGTCGAGACGTAATGCGGGTGCAGACCGTCGGAAAGCAGCACGCGCCCGCGCTTGGTGATCCGCCGCGCCATGCTCACCGCTTCCCAGCACGCCGTCGAACCATCGTACATCGACGCGTTCGCCACCGCGCAGCCGTAGAGCCGCGCGACCTGGGTCTGGAATTCGAACAGCATCTGCAGCGTGCCCTGCGCGATCTCGGGCTGGTAGGGCGTGTAGGCGGTGAGGAACTCGCCGCGCTGGATCAGGTGGTCGACACTCGCCGGAACGTGATGGCGATAGGCCCCCGCGCCGAGGAAGAACGGCACATCGCCCGCCGCGACATTCTTCGCGGCGAGCGCCGCCATGTGCCGTTCGACCGCCAGCTCGCTCGCATGGAGCGGCAGGCCTTCGATCGGGCCGGCGAGACGATGCTCGGCCGGAATGTCGGCGAACAGGGCGTCGATGGACTCCGCGCCGACGACGTCGAGCATCGCCGACCGGTCGGCCTGGGTGAGGGGAAGATAGCGCATCAATCGAGCCCCGCGACGAAGTCCCTGTAGCCGGCTTCGTCCATCAGCCCTTCGAGTTCGCTATTGTCCGCGATGACGACCTTGAAGAACCACCCTCCACTCTCGGCCGCGGAATTGACCAGCCCCGGATCGGCCTCGAGCGCCGCGTTGGCCTCTTTCACCGGCCCGCTTACGGGGCTGAACACGTCGCTCGCGGCTTTCACGCTCTCGACCACCGCGGCTTCCTTGCCTTTGGTCACGCTGCCGCCCACCTGCGGCAGCTCTACGAAAACCACATCGCCAAGCTGCTCCTGCGCGTAATCGGTGATGCCGATCGTCGCGGTCTCGCCATCGACGTCGATCCATTCATGCTCGTCGGTGAAATAGCGGGCCATGATTTGCCTCCTTCAGCGGTGGTAACGGTGGGGAACGAACGGTAGCGGCACGACACGCGCCGGCAGCCGCTTGCCGCGCACTTCGGCGTCGAGGATCGTGCCGGGAGCGGCATGCCCGGCATCGACGTAGGCGAGAGCAATCGCGTGGCCGAGCGTGGGCGAGAACCCGCCCGAGGTGACTTCGCCGATGGAGTGGTCGCCGGCCATCACCGGGGCATGCTCACGGGCTGCCATCCGGCCTTCGAGCGCGAGGCCCACCAGCTTTTGCCCAGGCCCTTCGGAAAGCAGTTTCAGGATGCGCCCTGCGCCCGGGAAGCCACCTTCCGCGCGTCGGCGCTTCGAGATCGCGAAGCCGAGACCGGCGCTGACCGGATCGGTTTCGTGGGAGAGGTCGTGGCCGTAGAGGGGGAGCCCAGCTTCGAGGCGCAGGGAATCGCGCGCGCCGAGCCCGGCCGGTCTGACCGCGGGCTCGCCGCACAACAGCTCCGCGAGCGTCTTCGCATGACTCGCCGGGAGCGAGATTTCGAACCCGTCCTCGCCAGTATAGCCGGTGCGGCTGATCCACGCCGTGGTGCCGGCGATCTCGAACTGGCCGCCACGCATGAAGGTCAGCGCCGAGAGCGGATACTGCCCCGACACATGCCGCTCGAGCACCGCGAACGCCTCGGGGCCTTGCAGCGCAAGCAGCGCGCGATCTGCCAGGTGGTCGAGCGCGACGCCCGCATGCAGGCGCTCACGAAGGTAGGCGATGTCGCCGTTCTTCGTCGCGCCGTTGACGACCACGTAGAACCCGCTCTGCCAGCGCGCGGCGATCAGATCATCGACGATCCCGCCATCGTCGGTGAGCAGCAGCGAATAGCGCAATGCACCCGGCGCAAGCGTACCGAGGTCCGTGGGCAGCAGGGTTTCCAGCCCAGCCTCGGCCCCGTCTCCGTGGATGTAGAGCTGGCCCATGTGGCTGACATCGAACAGGCTCGCGTGGCTGCGGGTCCATTCGTGCTCGGCGATGATGCCGTCGTATTGCACCGGCATTTCGTACCCGGCGAACGGCACCATCCGCGCGCCGCGCGTGCGGTGCCAACCGTCGAGCGGCAGGCGCTTGAGATCATCGAGCCGGGCTTCGTCGCTCATCTGCTTCTCCGACAGGCCATGGCGATGCCGAAGCGGCACCGAATCCATCGCCCCCTCTGTCGGGAAACCTGAGAGCCTGGTTCTCCTGCACCGAAGCTTGGGAGAACTTACACCTTCGGTGGCCTTCGCAAGATAGCGAAGACGCTTTCCAGAGTGCCTTGTCCGTGCAGCGGTCCTTCGGCCTGAGAGTTTCCGGGGCGGTTGCTCCTTCGGCGCCGCGAGGCTTTCACCTCGCGGTCTCTCCCGCTGCATGGAGGCTCCGCGCAATTGGTATCACGTGAAACCAAGCGTGCGCGTCTTCGGCGAATACTCCGGGGCAGTCAACCGGAGATCGGCCTAGAGCGGCGGCTTAGAGATCGGGGAGTGTCTGCTCGGCAAAACCCCAGCCGGAGAGAGCTTTGCCCTTCGCGCGTTGCAGCAGCTTGGCCGCGTCGAGAATATTGAAGGCATGCGCATTGTCGAAATCCATCAACTCACCCCAGGCGATCGGCACCGCCACCGGCGCGCCTTCGCGGGCGCGGGCGGAGTAGGGCACCACCGCGGTCGCCCCGCGCTGGTTGCGCAAATAGTCGACGAAGATCTTCCCGACGCGCTTCGCTTTGCTCATGTTGGCGATGAAGCGGTCCGGCTCGGCCATGCTCAATGCTTCGGCGAAGCGCTTGGAGAAATCCTTGTGCTCGTCCCACGAATGTCCGGGCGTCAGCGGTACGATCACGTGAATGCCCTTGCCGCCGGACAGCATCGCGAAACTGGCCAGGCCAATGTCGGCAAGCTTGTCGTGGATATCCTTCGCCGCCTGGCGCACGTCCTTGAAATCGAGCCCGACATCGGGATCGAGGTCGAACACCATGCGGTCCGGCGCCTCGACGTCGCTCGAGCGGCTGCCCCAGCCGTGGAACTCGATCGTGCCCATTTGCACGCATGAGAGGATGCCGCCGGCGTTGTCGATATAGAGGTAGTCCTCCATGTGCCCGTCCTTCTCGGCGATCGGCACGTGGTGGACGTCGGGCCCGAACGAGCCAGTGTCGTGCTTCTGGAAGAAGCACTTCTTGGCACGGCCTTGCGGGCACCGCACCAGGCTGACCGGGCGCTGCGCGGCGAACGGCAGCATCAGCGGCGCAATCGCTTCGTAATAGTCCGCGAGCTCGCCCTTGGTGCGGCCGCTTTGCGGATCGATCACCCGGTCGCGGTTGCTGATCTTGACCTTGGGCGCGGGCTCGGGCGCCTCTTCCGCCTTCTCGGGCACGACATCCTCCGCCTTCTTGTCACCGCGCAGGCCCAGAAAGCTCGCGTGGCGTGCGTTGCCGTCGGCGGTGAACTCGGCGAAGGCGACTTCGGCGACCAGCTTGGGGGCGAGCCAGGTGACTCCGCGCGAGGCGACACGGTCGACTTCGGCGGGAGCGCGCTTGCGCTCGATCTTCGCGAAGCGCGTGGCCAGGTCCTGCAGGCCGTCGTGGTTGAACCCGGTGCCGACGTTGCCTTTGTAGACCAGCTTGTCGCCTTCGTTCTGCGCCAGCAACAGGGAGGAGAACGGGCGGCCCTTGGCGGAACTCTTCTTCCAGCCGATGATCACGAACTCCTGCCGCAGCGTGCACTTGACCTTGACCCAGTCCTTGGTGCGCATGTTGCGATAGCGCGCGTCGATCCGCTTAGAGATGATCCCTTCCTGGCCCGCCTCGCACATCGCACGGTAGAGCTTCTCACCTGCGCCGATCACATGATCGGCATAATGTATCGGCGGTTTGGCCGTGGCGAGCAGCGCCTCGAGCCGCTCCTTGCGCTCGATGTTGGGTAGCCCGGCGAGGCTCTCCCCGTTCAGCTCGATCAGGTCGAACGCATGGAAGGCGAGCTTGTCGCTGTCCTTCTGCGCACCGTAGCCGCGCTTGAGCACGTCTTGCAGGCTCGAGAAGTCGGGGTTGCCGTCCTTGTCGTAGGCCACGATCTCACCGTCGATGAGGCTTGGCGGAAGGTCGAGCTGCTTAAGATGCTCGACCAGGGGCACGAACTTGTCAGTCCAGTCGAGCCCCTTGCGGGTGTAGACCGAAACCTGGTCGCCAGCGGCTGCGATCAACGCACGATACCCGTCGAACTTGATCTCGTGCATCCAGGTATTGCCGGCCGGGACCGCGTCGACCAGCGTGGCGAGCTGCGGTGCGCGGAATTTGGGCGGCTTGCCCGTGCTTTTTACGCGTGGCTTCCTGGAGACCTTCGCATTGCGCTCAGCCGCCTTCTCCATTTGCGCCGTGAACGATTTTCCGCGTTTGCCCTTGAGCGAATAGGAACCCTGCTGGTCGGCCTCGATCTCCGCCATCGAGCGCCCGGTGAGGACGCTCGTCAGGCCTTTTTCAATCAAGGCATCGCCGGACTCGGCATATTCGTCATCGAGCTTGCGCAGCAGCCAGTTCTCACGCTTCTCGCCCGGACGCGGCTTGAGGCGGATCAGTAGCCATTCGCCTTTCATGCGCTCGCCGTGGAGCGTGAAATGGAGATGGCCCTTGTCGATGTCCTTCCAGCTCTTGCCCGGCACCGGCTCCCACGTGCCGCGGTCCCACAGCATCACCGTGCCGCCGCCGTACTCGCCCTTGGGGATGATGCCCTCGAAGTTGCCGTAGGCCATCGGATGGTCCTCGGTGCGCACGGCAAGGCGCTTGATCTCGGGATCGGGCGAGGGGCCCTTCGTCACCGCCCAGCTCTTGAGCACGCCATCGGCTTCGATACGGAAATCCCAGTGCAGTCGTGTCGCGTCGTGCTTCTGCACGATGAAGCTGTTGCCGGTTTTGCTCTTGTCGCGCTTGCCCGCCGGTTCGGCGGTCTTCTTGAAGTCGCGCCTGCGATTGTATTCAGCGAGGGAGTCAGCCGCCATGTCAGGCCCGCTTACGCGCCTTGGCCGCGGGCTTCTTCGCGGGCGCCTTCTTCGCTGCCGGCTTCTTCTCGCCGCCGACCGACTTCTTGAGCGCGGCCATCAGGTCGATCACGTTCGAGCCGCCGGGCCGCTCAGGCTCCTCGACGTCCTCGAGGATCTTCTTGCCCTTAGACTTGCGCTTCTTCTCGATCAGCTTCTTGAGCGCATCGACGTAGCGATCGTGGAATTCTCCCGCATCGAACGGCGCGCTGCGCTGCTCGATCAGCGTGGTGGCGAGGTCGAGTAACGCCTTGTCCGGCTTGGTTGCGGGAATGTCCTTGAAATAGCCCTGCGCCTTCCGAACCTCGTCCTCGTAGCGCATCGTTTCGAGCACCAGCCCCTTGCCGCATGGCTTGAGGCTGACGAGCGTTTCGCGGCCCCGCACGGAGATTTGCCCGATGCCAACCTTGTTCGCGGCCTTGAGCGCGTCGCGAAGGACGATGAATGCTTCCTCGGCGAGGTCGTCCGCCGGGACGACATAGTAGGGCTTCTCGAAGTAGAACACGTCGATCTCGCCCGCGTCGACGAACTGTACGAGATCCAGGGTCTTGCGACTCTCGACCTTGGCGGCCTCGATCTCCTCGTCCTCGAGCAGTACGTAGTTGCCCTTGGAGACCTCGTAACCTTTGACGATCTCGTCTCGGTCGACCGGGCCGACGCCCTGGACGA
>CAYNXB010000004.1:0-68449 GCA_964401045.1 uncultured Sphingomonadaceae bacterium
TGGCGCTCTCCAACAAGTTCGGTCCGATGCTGCTGACCACCGGCAACAAGAGCGAGATGAGCGTCGGCTACGCAACGATCTATGGCGACATGGCGGGCGGCTACAACCCGCTGAAGGACGCCTACAAGATGACCGTGTTCGCGCTGAGCGAGTGGCGCAACCGGGCAGTACCGAAGATTGGCCTCGGCCTCGAGGGCGAGGTCATCCCGCCGAACATCATCAGCAAGCCGCCGAGCGCCGAGCTGCGCCCCGACCAGAAGGACGAGGATTCGCTGCCGCCCTACCCGGTGCTCGATCGCATCCTCCAAGGCCTGGTCGAGCATGAGAAAAGCGTCGACCAGCTCGTCGCCGAAGGGCTGGAGCGCGACACCGTGATCCGCATCGAGCGGCTGCTGCATCTCTCCGAATACAAGCGCCGTCAGGCACCGCCGGGGGTCAAGCTGACCACCCGCAACTTCGGGCGCGACCGGCGCTATCCGATCACCCACAGTTTCAGGAGCGGGTGATGCGGCGTGCGGCGTTTCTCGCGGTCCTCGTGCTCGCGGCGTGCGGCGAACCTGCCGCACCGCCGCAACCCGCGCGGTCCGAAGCGCCCGCACCGCTTCCCGCGCCCGCGAGCCTGGTGGGCGAATACCGTGTTGCCGGGATCGACGGTGATGAGTTGAATGCCCCGTTCGGCATCGCACTCTCGATCGACGGCGGCCGCGTCTCCTTCGAGCCCACCTGCGCGGGGTTCATCTGGTCTTACGCGTATCGCGACGGCGCGCTCGATATCGAGCGGCGGCAGGAGAAGCTCCACCATCCGCCTCCGCCTGTCTGCGCGGTTGCGATCCACCCCGCGCAGCAGAAGCTTGCGACCGCGCTCGATGCGGTGAATCGCGCCGGCCGCACCGCTGCGAACGGCATCGAGCTTTCGGGCAACGGCCGCTCGGTTCTCTTGTTCAGCCAGTAAGGCGGCGCTAACCGCCGCGAGATGACCGTGACCACCCGCTTTGCGCCGTCGCCCACCGGGCGCCTGCACGTCGGCAATATTCGCACCGCGCTGCACAACTGGCTGCTCGCGAAGAAGGGCGCCAATGGCTTGGGGGGCCGCTTCCTGCTGCGGATCGACGACACCGATGCGGAGCGCAGCCGTGAGGAGTTTGTCGAGGCGATCCGTGCCGATCTCGCATGGCTCGGGCTGGGCTTCGACGGAGAGGAGCGGCAGTCGGCACGGCTCACGCATTACCAGGCGGCGTTCGAAACGCTGCGTGCGGCGGGGCGCGTGTATCCCTGCTACGAAACGGCGCAGGAGCTGGAGCTCAAGCGCAAAATCCTGCTCGGGCGCGGGCTGCCGCCGATCTACGACCGTGGCGCATTGCAGCTCACCGATGCCGAGCGCGAGGCGAAGAAGGCGCTGGGTAGCGCGCCGCACTGGCGCTTCAAACTCGATCACGCCGAGCCGATCGAGTGGGACGACGGCATCCGGGGGCACCAGCACTTCGAAGCCGCCGCCCTGTCGGACCCGGTGATCCGCCGTGCCGACGGCTCGTGGCTCTACATGCTGCCGAGCGCGATCGACGACATCGAGATGGGCGTGACCGACGTGCTGCGCGGCGAGGATCACGTGTCCAACACGGCGCTGCAGATCCAGATGTTCACCGCGCTGGGGCAGCGGCCGCCGCGATTCGCGCACGAGGCACTGCTGGTGGGCAGCGAGGGCAAACTGTCGAAGCGGCTCGGCTCGCTCGGCGCAGACGCATTCCGCGAGCGCGGGATCGAGCCGGCTGCGCTGGTTGCGCTGCTTGCGCGGCTGGGCACTTCGCTGCCGGTCGAGCCGATTGCCGAGCGGACAACGCTGGTCGAGAGCTTCGATCTCGCCGCCTTCGGCCGCGCGCCGGCGCGGTTCGACGAGGCGGAGCTCGAACGCCTGAACGCCGCGATCGTCCACCAGCTCGCGTTCGAGGACGTGCGGCACCGCCTGCCTGAGGGCATGACGGCCGAAGCCTGGAGCGCGATCCGGCCCAACCTCGCGCATGTCCACGAGGCGAGCGACTGGTGGCATGTGGTGACAGGCCCGATCGGGCACCCGGCGTTTTCGGACGAGGACCGTGCCTACCTTGACGAAGCCGCGCGGCTGCTTAGCTGGAGCGCCGATCCGTGGCACGGCCTCACCAATGCCCTCAAGGCGGCCACGGGCCGCAAGGGAAAGCCGCTGTTCCACCCGCTGCGTCTCGCGCTCACCGGGCGCGATTCCGGGCCAGAAATGGCCACGCTGCTGCCGCTGATCGGCGAGGCCGAGGCGCGGGCCCGGCTGGAGAGGGCCGCCAAGCCCTAAAAGCCCGTTCGGGCTGAAGCTTGTCGAAACCCCGCTTTTCCTTGAGCGCCGCCTGAAGAAGAACGGCCCTCACAAGCTCAGGGCGAACGAGTGTGGACTAACCCTCGTGCTTGTCGAGTTCGTCGCCCGTGAGGGTGACGACGTGGAGCAGGTTCGTCGCGCCGGGCAGGCCGAACGGCACGCCGGCGATCATGATCAGCTTCGATCCCGCCTCGCCGAAGCCATGGCGCAGCGCCATGCGCTTGCCCTTGGCGATCATCTCTTCGAAGCTGCCGATGTCGCGCGTCGGCACGGCCTGCGCGCCCCACAGCAAGGCGGTGCGCCGCGCGGTCTGGACCGACGGAGTCAGCACCAGCAATGGCGTGGCCGGCCGCTCACGCGCCACCCGGCGGGCGGAATCGCCTGAGGATGTGAACACCACCACCGCCGCGATCGGCAGCGTCGCGGCCGTGGTCATGGCTGCGTGGCTGATCGCGTCCGCGGTGGTGCCGCCGCTCACCGTTTGCAGGAAATGCACCCGGGCGCGATAGGTCTCGTCATGCTCGACCTGCACGGCGATGCGATCCATCATCGCCACCGCTTCTTCCGGCCAGTCGCCCGCAGCGGTTTCGGCCGAGAGCATCACCGCGTCGGCGCCATCGTAAACCGCATTGGCCACGTCGCTGACCTCGGCGCGCGTCGGCGCCGGGCTCTCGATCATCGATTCGAGCATCTGCGTCGCGACGATCACCGGCTTGCCCAGACTGCGCGCGACGTTGACGATCCGCTTCTGCAGCGGCGGTACTTCCTCGGGGTTCAATTCGACGCCCAGGTCGCCGCGCGCCACCATCACGCCGTCGGACAGCGCGAGCAGCTCAGGCAGGCGCTTGATCGCCTGCGGTTTCTCGATCTTGGCGCAGAGCAATCCCTGTCCACCCATCAGCTCGCGCGCCTCGGCGAGGTCCTCGGGGCGCTGGACGAAGCTCAGGCCGATCCAGTCCGCACCGTGCTCGAGCGCGAAGGCAAGGTCGCGCCGGTCCTTCTCGGTCAGCGCCGGGATCGGGACTTCCGCGTCGGGCACGTTGACGCCCTTGCGATCGGAGATGACGCCGCCGATCTCGGCGGTGCAGCGGATTTGATCCTTGCCCGCATCGATCACGCGCAGGCGGATCTTACCGTCGTTGATCAGCAAGCGCTGGCCCTTCTCGAGCACTTCGAACAGTTCGGGATGCGGCAGCTCCACGCGCGTCTCGTCGCCCGGCGTCGGATCGCGGTCGAGCGTAAAGCCGGCGCCATGGCGGATCACCGCCTGCCCGCCCTTGAAGCTGCCGACACGCAGTTTCGGCCCCTGCAAGTCGCACAGGATGGCGATCGGACGGTTGTATGCCTTCTCGAGCGCCCGGATCGCCCCGATCGCCTTGGCGTGATCGGCGTGCTCGGCATGGCTCATGTTGAGGCGGAATGCATCCGCCCCGGCCCGGAGCAATCGCTCAAGCATTTCAGGGTCCCGGCTCGCCGGACCGACGGTGGCGAGGATCTTGACCCTGCGGGTGCGCGGTTGGAACTTTCGCATCGAAGGCCGCCTATGCCAAAGCAGTGCGACAATACAAGGAACGATCCGATGGCCGAGATTTCCGATTCGCTCAACGACCTGCCCGATGCGGTGGCCGCGCAAGCCTTTCGCAGGCTGGTGCGACACTTGCGACACCGCTCGGATGCGCAGAATATCGACCTGATGGGGCTCGCCGGCTTCTGCCGCAACTGCCTTGCCGACTGGATTCGCGAGGCCGGTTTCGAGGGCGACAAGAACGCCGTGCGCGCCGTCATCCACGGCATGCCGATGGCCGAGTGGAAGGCGAAGCACCAAAGCGAAGCCAGCCCCGAGCAGATGGCGCGGATGGAAGCGAGCGTGGCCCTGAATGAAGGAATGCATTGAGCGCAGCTCGGTTGTGGATAGCCGCCTTCACCGCTCGGGCGCTGCTGGCTATCGCAGCGCCAACCGATTCTCTTATTTCTGGAGCACTACCCAATGGCCGAAGCCACCGACGATCGCCTGCGCCTCCTGATCGAACGCGTCGAGCGTCTCGAAGAGGAGAAGAAGGGCATCGCCGACGACATCCGCGACGTCTACGCAGAGGCCAAGGCGGTCGGATATGACGCCAAGATCATGCGTCAGATCGTCCGTTTGCGGAAGATGAAGCCCGACGATCGCGCCGAGATGGAAATGATCCTCGACACCTACAAGGCGGCGCTCGGCCTCGGCTGAGGCGCTGCCTCAACCCGCCAGTTGCGCCACCACCAGGGCCGCCGCGTTGCTCGCCATGTGGGCGAGAATCGAGGCCGGAAGCCCGATGCGCATGCGCACGAACCCGAGCACCAGCCCTGCCCATAGCTGCGGCACGATCAGCGGCAGTGCGAGCACCGAAAAGGCCGGGTAGTTGCTGATGTGCGATAGCGAGAAGATCGCTGTCGTCAGGTAGAACATCGCCGGAAAGGCAGCTGCGAACCAGCCCGGCGCATGGCGCTTGCGCAGCAGGAACCAGCCGAGCGGCGTCGCGACGAGAAGCCCGAGCAGACCGGCGCCGATGACCAGCGGATTGAAGCCGAGGACGCTGCCGTAGAGCAGCGCGCCAGAGACGAGCGCGCAGGCAAGCAGCCACAGCGCACGCGGCTTGCCGCTGAGCCAGCCGCGAAACAGCAGTTCCTCCGACACCGGGGCTATCAGCAGCACGACTGTGACGAGCATCGCGGGCGGCAATTTGCCGTAGGCATCCGGCGTGGGGAGGGCGAAGGCCGCCTGCCAGGCCTGAAGCAGCGGCAGTATCAGCCCCAGCAGCACCACGATCATCAGCGCCGTCATGATGGCTAGCCGGCGCCAGCCGTCTCGGCCGTGCAAACCGATTGAGGCGGTTGGCCGCGGACGGCGGATGAAGGCCGCAAATTCGCGCAGCAGCACGCCCAGGCTTTCCCTTGGTGGCTCGTTCATCGCCCTTCACTAGCGCGGTAGCAATTAAGCAATCGTGGTTGCGGGGAACGCCCCGCGCATCCCGCTCATTGTCGGGCGTAATCCCTTTTCCGCGAAGGATTTTTGCCATGAGCGATGACGTCAAGACCGTCGACAAGGCCCATATCGAGGAAACTGACGAAGAGCCGCGGATGCCCGGGCATGAGACCGAGCTCGAGCCCAAGCCCGATTGGGAGCCGCGCTACCCCGGCTCCGGGCGACTGAAAGGCAAAGTCGCGATTGTCACCGGCGGCGACAGCGGCATTGGCCGTGCCACTGCGGTCCTGTTTGCGCGCGAGGGCGCAAATGTCGCGATTGCCTACCTTGAAGAGGACGAAGACGCGCGGATCACCGCCGCCGCGATCGAGCGGGAAGGCAGCGAGGCGCTGCTGTGGTGCGGCGACCTCGGCGATCCCGAGCACGGCAAGAAACTCGTCGCCAAGGTTATCGAGAAGTGGGGCCGGCTCGACGTGCTGGTCAACAACGCCGGCGAACAGCATCCCGACAAAGACATCACCGACATCACCGTCGAGCAGCTCCAGCGCACGTTCCAGACCAACATTTTTTCGATGTTCTATCTGGTCCAGGCCGCGCGTCCGCACCTCAGGAATGGCGCGACGATCGTGAATTGCACCAGCGTCACGATGTACCAGGGCAGCAAGGAGCTGCTGGACTATTCGGCGACCAAGGGCGCGATCACCGCCTTTACCCGCTCGCTGTCGGAGAACCTGATCGAACACGGCATCCGCGTGAACGCGGTCGCGCCGGGGCCGATCTGGACGCCGCTCAACCCATCAGGCGGTGCGTCCCCTGAAAAGCTCAAGGATTTCGGCAAGAACACGCCGATGGGCCGCCCGGGCCAGCCGAACGAGGTCGCCCCGGCGTTCCTGTTCCTGGCTTGCGAAGATTCCTCTTACATGTCGGGGCAGGTACTGCACCCGAACGGGGGGACCGTGGTCAACGGCTGACGGCCTTCGGGGGGCGAGTTGCCCGAATTGCACGTCTCGGCTAGGTGCCCCGCACAATAACGTGTTTCGGGGTTTCCATGGCCGGCCATTCCAAATTCAAGAACATCATGCACCGCAAGGGCGCGCAGGATAAGAAGCGCTCCGGTATGTTTTCCAAGCTCAGCCGCGAAATCACCGTGGCGGCGAAGATGGGCATGCCCGATCCGGACTTTAATCCGCGCCTGCGCCTGGCGGTCAACAACGCCAAGGCGCAGTCGATGCCCAAGGACAACATCCAGCGCGCGATCGACAAGGCCGCCGCGGCGGGCGGCGAGGATTACGAGGAAGTGCGCTACGAGGGCTACGGCCCAGCTGGTGTCGCGCTGATCGTCGAGGCGCTGACCGACAACCGCAACCGGACCGCCACCAATATCCGCACCGCCTTCTCCAAGAACGGCGGCAACCTGGCCGCGAGCGGCGCCGTCAGCCACGGGTTCGAGCGCAAGGGCATGATCGAATACCCGGCGAGCGCAGGCGATGAGGAGAAGGTCCTCGAAGCCGCGATCGAGGCCGGGGCCGACGATGTCGAGAGCGATGCCGGCGAAGAAGGCGGTCACACGATCTGGACCGACATGGAAACTCTGCACGAAGTCGCCAAGGAGCTCGAAGCGACTCTCGGCGAGCCCGAGAGCGTCAAGCTCGGGTGGAAGCCGAATCTGATGGTCGATGTCGCTGAGGCTGACGCAGGTACCCTGATGAAGCTGATCGACACGCTCGAGGACGACGACGACGTGCAGACCGTGTGGGGCAACTACGAAGTGTCCGAAGACGTGATGGAGAAGCTGGGCTGATGTGGGCGTTGGCTGCACGGGCGCTGCTTGCCGGCGTCATGATCGCGGCCATTTCGGAGATCGGTCGCCGGCTTCCTGCTGCCGCCGCGCTGGTCGCCTCGCTGCCATTGGTTTCGGTGCTCGGGATGATCTTCCTGTGGCATGCCCGGCCGGATGCCGAGAACATGGCGGTCCACGCCGAGGCGACCTTCTGGTACGTGCTCCCCTCGCTGCCGATGTTCCTGCTAATCCCTTACCTGCTGCGTTCGGGGTGGCCATTCTGGCTCTCGCTGGGTCTGGGGTGTGCCCTCACTGTCGTGCTCTATCTGGGGATGGTCTCGATCGGTCCGCGCTTCGGCTTGCGCGTGTAGTGCTGATCCTCGGCCTCGATCCTTCGCTCTCGTGCACGGGGTGGGGGATCGTGCGCAGCGAGGGCGCGCGGCTTTCGCATATCGCCAATGGCGAGATCAGGACCGATCCCAAGGCCCCGCTGCCCGAGCGGCTGCTGCATTTGCATGACGCGGTGGTAGCAGTGATCGGCGCGTATGCGCCGGATCGCGCGGCGGCCGAGGAGGTGTTCGTCAACAAGAACCCGCAGTCCACGCTCAAGCTCGCGCAGGCGCGCGGCGCGGTGCTGGCCGCCTGCGGGCGCGGCGGGCTGGCGGTGTCCGAGTACGCGACCCGGCTGGTCAAGAAAGCGGTCACGGGCACCGGCGGAGCTGAAAAGAGCCAGGTCCAGGCAATGCTCAAGGTGCTGCTGCCCGGCACCGAGGTCACCGGGCCCGACGCGGCCGACGCGCTCGCGGTGGCGATCGCGGACGCGCATTTGGGAGGACGCTGATGTTCCTCGCGGTGTTCCGCAACCGCAAGCGCGCCGACATCGATCAGGCGGCCTACAGTGCCGAGGCCGCGCGGATGGAGGAACTGGCGCGGCAGCAGCCGGGCTTCCGCTCATTCAAGAGCTATGCGGCGGACGATGGCGAAGTGATCGCCCTATCCGTATGGGACGACGAGACGGCGGCGCTGGCCTGGCGCAAGGTCGCCGAACATCGCGCGGTGCAGCAGCGCGGGCGCGAGGCCTATTATGAGGATTACACCCTGTTCGCATGCGCCGACCCGCGCATTCACCGCTTTGCCCGCAAGGACCAGGCATGATCACGCTCTACGGCATCCCGAACTGCGACACGGTCAAGAAGGCGCGCGCGTGGCTCGACGGCCGTGGCATCGAATATGCATTCCACGACTACAAAAAGGCGGGCGCCGATCCGGGGAAGCTGTGTGACTGGGTCGCGGTGAAAGGATGGGAGACCGTGCTCAACCGGCGCGGCACCACGTTCCGCGGGCTGGCCGATGCGGACAAGGCCGACATCGATCCTGCGAAGGCCGTCGCACTGATGGAGGCGCACCCTTCTACGATCAAGCGCCCGGTGGTGGAACACCGGGGCGGGCTGCTCGTGGGGTTCGACGCTGCGGAGTGGGAGCAGGAGCTCGGGTGAACGGACCCAGTCAACTAACGGGTTGATTGTCGGACGCTCTCTGGCAGATTGGCGCCCCGAGGGAGAGGTTGGATGGGTCGAGGCTCAGCGGGATTCCTGCTGTTGATCGGTGCACTGTGCGCCGCCCCGGCGCTGGCGCAGAACGGTAATGAAGCGCACGTGCAGCCGGACGTACAGCGGCCGCTCACCCCGATTCCGCAAGCGCAGCTCGACAAGATGGTGCCCAAGCATCCGGGTTATCTCGGCGCGCTCGCGCCCGACAACCTGAAGAAGCCGCGCCCGGCGCCGCCGTTCGACCTGACCGGCACCTGGTTCGTCGACCTCTCGAAGGGCTTCGCGGACTACATGTTCGGTCCGCCCTATCCGAAGTTCGGCCCCGAAGGGATCGAGGCGTTGATTGAGGCGCCCAAGGCACAGGCCTTGGGCAAGACTTACCGCGATGCGATCGGCCAGTGCTACCCGCCGGGCATGCCGATGATCATGACGCGGGTGTGGCCTCACGCGTTCATCCAGTTGCCGACCGCGATCTACATGATCAGCGGGTTCAACAACTCGGTGCGGCAGATCTTCCTCGACGGGCGCCAGTTCTCCGATCCGGACATCGTTGTGCCGAGCTACAACGGCGAATCGATCGGCGCCTGGGACGGCGACACGCTGGTGGTCCACTCGAAATATTTCGAGACCGACAACCACTACATCGACCTCGGCATCCCGATCTCCGACGCGTTCGAGATGACCGAACGCATCCGCCTCCTCGACGGCGGCAAGGCGATGGAGATCGCCTACACCTTCACCGATCCAAACATGTGGCAGGGCGAATGGCATTCGACCAAGCGCTTCAATCGGCAAGACTATACCGACATCAACGAGGCTGAGTGCATCCTGCAATACAACCAGCACCTGCCCGGAACCGCGCTCGGCAAGGAAACGACTGATGCGCGCGGACAAAGCGAGATCGGGGAGAGCGCCGGTGACTAGATACGTGCTGCTTGCCGCCGCCGCGCTGGCCGTTTCCGCGCCCGTGATCGCGCACCACAGCTTCGCGATGTTCGATCAGAAAAAGGTGCTGACGCTCAATGGCACGGTGCACGAGTTCCAGTGGACCAACCCGCATTCGTGGATCGAGATCGACGTACCGGAAAAGGGCGGCGCGCAGCGCTGGTCGATCGAATTGAACAGCCCGAACAACCTCAAGCGCCAGGGCTGGAAGCGCGATTCGATCAAGCCGGGCGACAAGGTGACGGTGCGGATCGCGCCGCTCCGCTCGGGTGAGCACGGGGGGCTGTTTCTCGATGTGAAGCTGCCGGGCGGCAAAGTGCTCGATTCGGGACTGCCCAAGGATGGCACCCCGGTGAACGTGCCGCAGGCATGAGGAGACCGGCCATGAACCTTCCGCTCAAGCTCACGCTGGCTGCCGTGCTGCTCGCGCCGCTCCCGGCCTTGGCGCACCATTCCTACGCGATGTTCGACATGACCAAGACCGTCGCGCTGACGGGCAGCGTGGTGCAGTTCAAGTGGCAGAACCCGCATTCGTGGATCGAGATCGACGTGCCGGTAAGCGGCAAGACAGAGCGCTGGGCCATCGAGGCGACCGCTCCGGCCAATCTGGTACAGGAAGGGTGGAAGCGCACCTCGCTCAGGCCCGGCGATAGCGTCACGATCAAGATCCACCCGTTGCGCGACGGCAGCAAGGGCGGCAGCCTCGCGGGCGCCCAGCTCGCCGACGGCAGCAAACTCGGGCAGTTCTGATGCGGGTGGCGCTTCTGCTCGCCGGCCTGTTGCTGACGTCCGCGCCGGCGATGGCCCAGCTCGGACAGGTGACGCAGTCGCCTCCGCCCGAAGGCGTGGCGCAAGGCCAAAGCGCCGGCTGGGCCAAAGGGCGCTACGCCGCGCTGGACGCGCTGCCGGATTGGGGCGGCATCTGGTTCCTCAAAACGGGTGGCGGCGGACGCGCTGCAGCTGCCGACAATCGCCCCAAGCTGAAGGGCGATTACCTCAAACGCTACGAGGAATGGCGCGCGGAGGCGCAGGCGAACAACGGCGTGGTGAAGAACGACGCGTCGAACTGCGCGCCGCCGGGCATGCCCTATTTTATGCAAATCTTTCAGTACCCGTACGAGTTCCTGTTCACGCCGGGGCGGGTGACGGTCAACGCCGAGGCCTGGGGCCAGACGCGCACGATCTGGACCGACGGGCGCCCTCATCAGGAAGACCCCGATCCGACTTATTCGGGGGATGCGGTCGGCCACTGGGATGGCGACACGCTGGTGGTCGAGACGATCGGCATCAACGACACGCTCAACCTGATGCCGGGGATGAAGCATTCCGCGCGACTCAAGATCACCGAACGTATCCACCTCTCGCCAGACGATCCGAACATCCTGCTCAACGAGATGACTTGGGATGATCCCGATGCGCTGGTCGAGCCGTTCAAGATCACGGTGACCTACGGCCGCGACCGCGAGGGATCGCTGATCGAGTTCATCTGCTTCCAGAATGACCGCAACCCGGTCGATGAGGAAGGCAACACCAAGCCGTTCTAAGTGTTGTAACGGCCGATCAGCTCCGCCTCATGCACGAGGCGGGCCGCTTCGGGGGATTGTCCGAGTCGTTCGTATTCGCTCGCCGCGGCGAGCCGTTCGTCGCGTTCGCGTTCGAGCACGGCCGCGAGATCGCCGGAGGTCAATTCGCGGCGGGGCACTTCGCCCGCGCCGAGACCGAACGCGGTCGGGCTGGCGCGGTCCTGCACGCCTTCGGCCGGAACCGCTTCGGCGTTGTCGACCGCCGCGGCGAGCGCGCGCAGCAGGCGCATCTCGTCGGTGGCGCGCGCTTGCATTGCCGTTTTGAGGTCCGCACGCAGCCGAGCCTTGAGCGCGGTGACGCTCATCGGCGCGCCGCGGTGACGATGAAGTCGAGCGAGAGGCTGTCCGACAGGTGCAGCCCCTTGAGCGGGGAGAACAGGATGCCCTTCGGCTCACCCATTGCGAGGCCGGCCTCGGCCAGCAACGCGCGGAGCTCGTCAGGCGTGATAAAATCGTCCCAGTCATGGGTGCCGCGCGGGATCGCGCCGATTGCCTCGGCTGCCGCGACCATCAGCAATTGCGATTGCGGTGTGCGGTTGGGCGTGGAGAGGACGAGCAGGCCTCCCGGCGCGAGGTGCCGGGAGAGCTGGGCGAGGAACGCGGTCTTGTCGGCGACGTGCTCGAGCACTTCCATCGCGGTCACGAGATCGAACTGGCCGAGCCTCAGCGTCTCGAGTTCGCCCGCGCGGTAGTCGACCGAAAGCCCCATGCCCGCTGCGTGGGCCCTGGCTGCGGCGACGTTCTCGGGCGCCGCATCGACACCTGTGACGTCCGCACCCAGTCGCGCGAGCGGCTCCGTCAACAGCCCCGCGCCGCAGCCGACGTCGAGCGCGCGCTTGCTTGCCAGCGGGCACGGATCGCTGCTTCCGGCGTGCCAATGCGCCTCGATCGCCTCACGGATGAAAGCCAGCCGCAGGGGGTTCATCTCGTGCAGCAGCGCCGATGAGCCCTTCGGGTCCCACCAGTCCCGCGCCAGCGCGCCGAAATGGGCGGCTTCTTCGGGCCGGATGGTTGCGGTTGATATGGTTGCATCAGGCATGGCGCACCACTAACAGCCCCCCAAACCCGAAACCAGCACCTGAAACCAGCGAGGACCCGTTCTTGGCCCGCATCGTGATGAAATTCGGCGGCACGTCGATGGCCGGAACGGAGCGCATTCGCCGCGTGGCGAACATCGTGCGCCGCCAGCAGGCCGCCGGCCACGAGGTGGCCGTGGTGGTCAGCGCAATGGCCGGTGAGACCGACCGGCTGGTCGGCTTCTGCCGCGAGGCCAATCCGCTTTACGATCCTGCAGAGTACGACGTCGTTGTCGCCAGCGGGGAGCAGGTGACGAGCGGCTTGCTCGCGCTCACCTTGCAGGCGATGGGCTGCAAGGCGCGTAGCTGGCTCGGCTGGCAATTGCCGATCCACACGATCGAGGCGCACGCCAAGGCCCGGGTCCACGAGATCGACAGCGACGCGCTGCTCGCTTCGCTCGCCTCAGGCGAGATCGCGGTGATTCCGGGCTTCCAGGGCCTCTCCTCCGAAGGCCGCGTCACCACGCTCGGCCGTGGCGGGTCGGACACGTCGGCAGTAGCGGTGGCGGCTGCGATCGGCGCCGACCGCTGCGACATCTACACCGACGTCGACGGGGTCTACACCACCGATCCCCGGATCGTAGCCCGGGCTCGCAAGCAGAAGTACGTCACTTACGAGGAAATGCTCGAGCTCGCCTCTGTCGGCGCCAAGGTGCTGCAGACCCGCTCGGTGAGCCTGGCGATGAAGGAAGGCGTGCGGGTGCAGGTGCTGTCCTCGTTCATCGACGACGACGCCACGCCCGCCGACGAGCTTCCCGGCACGATGATCGTCTCCGACCAGGAGATGGACGAACTCATGAAAGGCACCGACATGGAACGCCAGCTGGTCACCGGCATAGCGCACGACAAGAACGAAGCCCGGATCGTGCTAACCCGCGTGCCCGACAAGCCAGGCGCGGTGAGCAACATCTTCTTGCCGCTCGCCGACGCATCGATCAACGTCGACATGATCATCCAGAACGTCGGCCGCGACAAAGGCGAGACGGACGTGACCTTCACGGTGCCCCGCACGGACCTCGCCCGCGCGCAGGCGCTGCTCGAGGATCGGCGCGGCGATATCGGTTTCAACCGCATCATCACCGACTCCCACGTCGCCAAGATATCGGTCGTGGGCGTCGGCATGCGGAGCCACGCGGGCGTCGCCGCGACGATGTTCAAGTCGCTCGCCGACCGCGGGATCAACATTCAGGCGATCTCGACCAGTGAGATCAAGATCAGCGTGCTGATCGACGAGGACGAAACCGAGCTGGCGGTGCGCGTGCTGCACACCGCCTATGGGCTGGATGCGGAGGACGAGGCGGCCTGACGAGCCGTCCCGGGGATGCGGGCGAGGCTCGCAAGAGCCGCCCCTCCGACGACGATGGCGCCCAGCGCCAGTCCCGTGCGCGCCGCCGTTTCGATCGTCGCGCTGCCAAGCAGCAGCGTTATCGCGAGCGCCCCGCAGCTTTGTCCCGTCAGGCGCGCGGTCCCTTGCATTCCGCCTGCCGCCGCGCTCCGCGCTTCGGGCGCGGAAAGGAACAGGCTGCGGTTGTTAGGCACCTGAAACAGCCCGAAGCCGGCGCCGCAGACTGTGGCGGGAATAGCCAGCAGATGAGGCTGCGCGCCGATCGGCCACAGCGCGAACGCCGCCAGCCCGAGAGCCAGTGTGGCGCAGCCGGCAGCGCTCAGCAGGCCGGTTTCGATGCGCGCCGAAAGGCGGCCCGAAAGCGGTCCTGCGACCGCAACCGTCAAAGCCCACAGAGCCAGGATCAGACCGGTGGTCATCGTGTCCAGCCGCATGGCTTGCTGCAGGTAGAAGGGCAGCGCGATCAGCGCCGCCGCCTGCCCGGCGAAGCAGCTCATGGACGCCAGCACCGAGAGACGGAATGACGGGATACGCAGCAGATCGAGCGGAACCAGCGGCGCCGGTTTCGGCAGTTCGCGGCGCCAGAGCAGCGTCAGAAACGATGCGCCACAGGCCGCCAGGACGGCGGCGGCAGGGGGCTGTGCCGCCGACAACTCCACGCCGAGGATGAGGCCGCCGACGCCGCCTGCAAGACAGGCCACGCTGATGAGGTCGACGGACCGCCCGGTGCCGGGCGCGACGGGAAGCGCCATGCTTGCGATGAGGGCGAGCGCACCCAGCGGCAGGTTGGCGAGGAACAGGAAATGCCAGCTCGCCGCGGACAGGATCGCCGCGCCCACCGTCGGGCCGGCGGCCGAGCACAAGGCGACGGTAAGCGCATTCCAGCCGATCGCATCGCCCAGCCGCGCAGGGGTGACCGTGGCGCGGATCATCGCGATGCCGAGCGCCATGACCGCCGCGCCGCCGAGGCCCTGAACGAAGCGCGCGGCGACGAGCCAGCCCAGCGTCGGCGCCATCGCGCAACCGAGCGAGGCGAGAACGAACGCAACGATACCGCCGCGGAAAGTCCGGCGGAGGCCAGTGCCTTGCGCAAGGTCCGCGATCGGCAGCAACCCCATCAGTAGCGCGGCCTGATAGGTGGTCACCACCCACACCGATTGCGCGGCGGTGACGCGCAGTGAACGGGCGATCGACGGAAGCGCGACGTTGACGATATTCGCGTCCAGCACGACCAGCGCCATCGCCGAGAGCACGCTTGCGATCGCGAGCGCCTGGCGCAGGCCGGGCATCAGTCCGCGGTCCAATAGCCGGGGCCTTGGACGAACCGCATCATCTGCTCTTCAAGGCGCAAGTCGCGCTCGGTGAAGCGGAGCAGCAGTGCGCGTTCGCTGAGGCACCGGGTGTCGTGAATGTCGCCGGGAAGGTAGGGAAGCGCCTCCCCGGCATGCAGGATCGTGGTATCGCGCTTGACCAGCCGCGTGGTGCCGTCCGCCTGCGTGACGCGGGCATAAGTGCAGATCTCAAGCTCGCCCTGCTGGATTCCGTACATCACCCAGCTACGGCCGTGATCGTGGGGCGGACGATAGAGACCGTGCGTTTCCGTGTGGGCAAGCAATAGGAAGCCGCGCTCCCCGTCGCGGTGGAGTTCGCGGCTTGCCGGCGCATCGCGGTGGAGCTCGGTGAGCCAGCCTTCCGCCGCGGTCGTCTGCATCAGCCGCCGCATGTGGCCGATACACGCCGAGACCACTTCGGTGCTGATCGCCCCCCAATCGGCCCGGATGGAATTGACGAAGGTGCGCAGGGAATTGTCCTCGGTGATCATGTCTCGTCCCTCGTTCGTTGGATTCGAGGGACAGCTACGTCGCGACCATTCATGGCGGAAGACGCAGCAATTGCACTTAATCAGTGCGCATGGAGCTATACATCTGCTAAGGGCGCCCGGTGTCTGCGCCCGATCTCAATCTGCTGGTCGCGCTCGACGTCCTGCTCGCGGAGGAAAGCGTCGCCAAGGCCGGCCGCAGGCTGCGCCTCAGCCCGTCCGCGATGAGCCGCGCTCTGGAGCGGTTGCGCAGGATAACCGGCGATCCACTGCTGGTCAGGGCGGGGCGGGGCCTGGTTTCGTCCCCTCGCGCAATCGCGATGCGGGATGAGGTTGCCCGGCTGGTGCGCGATGCGCAGGCCGTGCTGCGGCCGTCAGATGGTCTCGATCTGGTTTCGCTCGAACGCAGCTTCGCCATCCGCACGAGCGACGGCTTTGCCGAAACCTTCGGCCCGGAGCTGATCCGCATCGTCGGCGACGAGGCGCCCGGAGTCAGGCTCGCCTTCGTGCGCAAGCTGGACAAGGATAGCGCCGGCCTCCGTGAAGGCGCGATCGACCTTGAAACCGGGGTGGTCGATAAGTCGATCGGACCGGAAATCCGCGCGCAGGCGCTGTTTGCCGACCGCTACGTCGCGGTGGTGCGCGCGCACCATCCGCTGACCCGGGGCATGGTCACGCCGCAGCTCTATGCCGGGGCGCGGCACGCGGTGGTCGAGCGCCGCGGCCTCCACAGCGAACAGATCGACGAAGCGCTCGATATGCTTGGGCTAAGGCGGAACGTCGCCGTGGCAGTGGATGGCTTCGCAGCCGCGCTTGCCATGGCCGCAGGCTCCGACCTCGTCGCGACGGTGCCCGAACGCCATACCGCGGGCCTGCGGGACGGAATGTTTGCGTTCCCCCTGCCATTCCCGGCAGAAGGGTTCACCGTCTCGCTCTTGTGGCATCCGCGGATGGATGGCGATCCGGCGCACCGCTGGCTGCGCGAGTGCCTGCGCCGTGCGTGCGGATCGTCCGCCTAGTCCACCCAGCCGTCCGGCACGCCCTTGGGGCCCATGATCTGGCGCTTGGCGAACAGCCAGCGGCCGTCACGCTTGACCAGGTGGTCGAACTCGCGGCCCTGGACGAGGAGGCGCGGCGCGTCTCCCTCCTTGTCGATGACAGTCTCGGTGAACACCAGCCGCGCGGTGGCGGTGTCGCCGTGCACGTTGACCAGCATGTTGCCGATCAGGATATTGAGCGCGAAGCTCTTGCGCTGCGGGGCGTCGGCCGGGACCGCGGCATAGAAGCCCTTGATCGCCTCGATGCCCTTGCGGCTGTCGTTCCCGAGGATCATCTCACCATCGGGCGCGTAGAATTCGGCAACCTTGCTTTCGATGCCGCCGCCGAAGTTGTTGTAATAGCGCGTGAGCATATCCTCGATCTGCGCGCGGTCGGCGAGCGCCGTTGCTGTGTATTCGGGCTGCTGTGCGCCAGCCGGCCCCGCCGGTATTGTCGCCAGCGCCATCGCGGCGCCCAAAGCCATCATCGACTTGCCGATCATTCACATTCTCCCACCGTTGTTCGTTGGCGAGCGTAGAGTGTTCGGCTCCCGGAATCCAACATTGCCGTTCGCGCCTGTGGGGCAGCACTTGCCGCCCCGCATCGGGCTGACTATCGGGCCGCATGAACCTCTATCCCAAGACTTCCGCGCTGATGGCGCGCGGCGCCGAATTCCTCGGCTGTGACTACGCGATCCTGTGCGGGGCAATGAGCTGGGTGTCGGAACGCAATCTCGTTTCGGCGATCAGCAACGCCGGCGGTTTCGGCGTGATCGCCTGCGGGGCGATGACGCCGGATCTGCTCGACGCCGAGATCGCGGCGACAAGGGCGCTGACGGCCAGGCCGTTCGGGGTCAACCTCATCACCATGCACCCGCAGCTGATGGAACTCATCGAGGTGTGCGGGCGGCATCGGGTGGGGCACGTGGTGCTTGCAGGCGGAATTCCGCCCAAGGGCAGCGTGGAGGCGATCAAGGCGTTCGGGGCGAAAGTGATCGTATTCGCGCCAACGATCGCGCTGGCGAAGAAGCTGCTGCGATCTGGCGGCGACGCATTGGTGATCGAAGGAATGGAGGCTGGCGGCCACATCGGGCCGGTCGCCACCGGCGTGCTGGCGCAGGAATTCCTGCCGGTGCTGGCCGAGGAGCACCTGGTGTTCGTCGCCGGCGGCATCGGCCGTGGCGAGGCGATCGCTGCTTTCCTTGAAATGGGCGCGGCGGGCGTGCAGCTGGGTACCGCGTTCGCCTGCGCGAGCGAGAGCATCGCCCACCCCGCGTTCAAGGCGGCATTCTTCCGCGCCAACGCGCGTGACGCGGTGGCGAGCGTGCAGGTCGATCCACGGCTGCCGGTGATCCCGGTGCGCGCGCTGAAGAACAAGGGCGGCGAGTTGTTCACCGCCAAGCAGCGCGAAGTAGCCGCCGCGCTCGATGCCGGTGAGCTCGAAATGGGCGAGGCGCAGCTCGCTATCGAGCGCTACTGGGCCGGCGCGCTGCGCCGCGCGGTGATCGATGGCGATGTCGAGCACGGCAGCCTGATGGCTGGGCAATCGGTCGGCATGGTAACCGAGGAAGAACCGGTCGCGACGATCATCGCGCGGCTGATGGCGGAGAGCGAAACGGCCCTCGCGCGCCGCTGATGCTTGGCGGCGCGCCCGCGCGGTGCCATCAAGTGCCGGCAAAAGCACGAAGGGTAAGCCGTTGATCGCCGTCCTCAAACATCGGCTCCTGCGCGGCCCGAACCTTTATGCCGACCGCTCGGCGGTCGTCGCTACGCTGAGCGCCGATGGGGAGTTCGGCCCGCTTGCCCAAGCGGTTCCGCCGGGCGTCGGCGGGCTTGCGGACTGCGCGGGCCTCGACGGCGGACCTGACGTGCTGGCGCTGATCCAGGCCGCGCGGGCCGGCCTTGCGGATGACGCCGACGGCTGGGCGCTGGCGCTCGCGATCGCGGAGCGTGCTCAGGCGGGCTTCGCCCTCGTGCCGACACGCGGGAGAATCCTGCGCCGGGGCGAAGACGAGATGATCCTGCTCGTGCCGGCGGACAGCGCACAAGTGGGCATGGCGGCGCTCGACCTGGCGCTGATGCTGGTGCTCGAAATGAGCAAGCCTCCAGAGCAGGCGAGCGGCGCGCGCGCTATCGCGAACCGGGCGCGGTTCGTCGGCATCGCGCGCGCGAATTCGCTCGACCAGCTTACGCTGGGCATCGTCCGCCGTGCCATCGAGCTCGACATCCCGGTCTATGCGCTGGGCCGTGGGGGCAATCTCGTCCAGCTGGGCCAGGGTCGTTTTGGCCATCTCATCCGCGAAACGGTGCTCGATCCGCAGTCCGGCCACGCGTTGTCGCTGGCGCGGGACAAATGGGCTACCCTTGCGCGGCTGCGGGCATTCGGCCTTCCGGCGCTGCCGTCGGGACTGGTCAGGAGCGCCGACCACGCGGTCGCGATCGCCCGCAAGATCGATGGCCCGGTCGCCGTAAAGCCCGCCGCCGGTGGGCAGGGTGCCGGCATCAGCCTGCGCCTGACGGACGAGGCCGACATTCGCAAGGCCTTCTCCACGGCGGCGAAGTACGGCCCCAGAGTGCTGATCGAGAAGTACGCACCCGGAGCGGATTTTCGCCTCCTGGTCGTCGAGGGCCGCATGCTGGCGGCGGTCGAGCGCCTTCCGGCCCGGGTCTACGGAGACGGCCGCAGCACGGTGCGGCAGTTGATCGACGTGCTCAACACCGATCCACTGCGCGGGCCGAAGTTCGAGAAACTGCTGGACCGGGTCCGCATCGACGAACGGACCGAGGGGCTGCTCGCACGGCAGGGCTTCGCGCTCGATTCGGCGCCGCCAGCCGGGGCAGAGGTGATCGTCACCGCAACGTCCAACTTCTCTCAAGGCGGGACGACGATCGACGTCACCGACATCGTCCACCCGGATAACCGTCTCGCCGCCGAAATTGCGGCGCGTTCGTGCCACGCGCTCGTTGCCGGGGTCGATTTCATCTCACCGGACATCAGCCGCTCCTGGCGCGAGGGGGGCAGCTGGATTCTCGAGGTCAACACCTCGCCATGTCTGCGGCCGCACTGGATCGCCAATCCGGGGCAGGATGTGACGACGCCTGTTGTGCGGGTGGCCTTCCCCGAAGGGGCCCCCGCGCGCGTGCCGATTGCCGGGGTGACCGGCAGCGTGGGCAAGACAACCACCTGCCAGATGGTGGCGCATATCGCCCGCACCGCCGGCCGGCATCCGGCGCTCAACACGACGCAGGGGACGTGGTCGGGCGAGGCGCAGCTGAGGGTGGGCGACGACGCGAGCGGGATATTCACAGCCGAGCTGCTGACCGATCCCGCGGTCGACATGGCGATCGCGGAGCTCGCCCGCGGTGCGCTGATCAAGAGCGGAATGGGCATCGACGCGCTCGACGTGGCGGCGGTGCTCAACCTGCATGACAATCACGTCGGCCTCGATGGCGTCCAGACGCGCGAGGAACTTGCCAGGGTCAAGGCCATCCCGGTGCGGCACGCACGGCAATGGGTGCTGCTCAATGCCGACGATCCGCTGATCCTGGCGATGCGCGAAGACATGCGGCCCGGCGCACTGCTCTGTCTTGTGAGTGCGGACGTGCACAATGCCGCGCTCGCCCGGCACCGCCAGGCGGGCGGCTGCACGGCGACGATCGAGGGCAGCGGCGAGCACGCGACGATCGTCGTTCGGCAGGGTGAGGAGATCGAGCTTTCGCTGAAGGTGGCGGCGATCCCGGCGGGGGATGACGGGGCATCACGCGCGATAGCGGAGAACGCCATGTTCGCCGCCACGACGGCGCTCAAACTCGGCCTGCCGGCCGAGGCGGTCGTTGCCGGACTGAGCGGCTTCATTTCGGACGCACGACAAAATCCCGCCAGGCACAACCGGATCGAAGGCCTGCCGTTCGGGCTGCTGGTGACGTGGCTCGATGGCGTGCCCGCCCTCGACGAAATCCTCGCCCGGCCGGAGCGCGAAGCGGCCGGGGGGCGGCGCCACATTTACCTGACCATCGCCGGCGACCGGGGCGACGACTGGATTCGCGACATGGCACACAAGGCGGCGGGTCACTTCGACCATTACTGGTGCAGCGAGCTGAACAATTTGCGCGGGCGCGCTCCCGGCGAGGTGGCAGAGCTTACCGCACGGTTCTTGCGAGAAGCGGGCGTTCCGGAGGAAGCGGTCACCCCGCTCGCCCTGAAAAACCGCGCGCTCGCTTCTGTGCTGCCGCACATCGGGGCCGGCGAGCACATGACCGTGCTGGTCTACGATACCGCCGAGAACCTGGCGGACATCGAGGCCTTCCGCCGCAGCCTCGGTTGATGCGCTAGGCCAGCGTCGCCTCAAGCCGGTCGAGCAGCGGCAACTGGCTCGGCAGCATCATCGTGCGCGCTTCGGGAAGGCTCATCCAGCGCGCCGCATCGACTTCTGGAAATCGCGCGTGCTTGCCGCTCTTGGGCGGCCATTCCATCTCGAATTCGTTGCTGCGGACCCGCGTCGTATCGAAATCGTGCTCGAGGGTGAAGGCGACGACCCATTTGCCCCCGGCCTGGCGGATTTCGTCGAGCGGCTGGAGCGTGCCTGTGAGGGCCAGTCCCAGCTCCTCCTCGACTTCGCGCAGCGCTGCCGCTTCCGGCTCCTCGCCGCCATCGATTCCGCCCTTGGGGATTTGCCATGCGCCCTGATCGCGATTGCGCCAGAATGGTCCGCCGGGATGGACCAGCAGCACTTCGAGCGCACCGCCAGCGCGGCGCCAGATGAGGACGCCGGCGCTGCGCTTCACCCGCAGTGCTTCACTGAGCCAGGCCGAGCAGCACCTGGGCGGTCTGCTCCGGCTTGTTGCCCATGACGAAATGGTCGCAGTCGGCCTCGTGATAGTCCCACCCGGCGTCTTTCGCGGCATCGGCAAAGCGCGGGAACGGCGTCGGTTGCCACCCGGTGGCGAAGATGTACGCCTTGCGCGGGATCGCCCGCTCGTCGCCGCTGAGGCGCACCGCCTCGAGCAACGTCAGCAGCGGGTGGTAGCCGACCACGCCGGGCACGACCGCGAAGTCGATCCCGCCGATCGGATCGACGTAGCCCGGCTTGAACTTCTGGGAATCGATGTACCAGTTGTGCTCGAACTCGCCGGTCACGTCCCACAGCGATTGGCCGTCCTGCGGCATGAACGCGTCGATATAGCAGATCGCGTCGATCCGCTTGCCGAGGCGGCCGGCAACGCCGGTGATGACCATGCCGCCGTACGAATGGCCGACCAGGATGAAGCGGTCGTATCCCGCGCCCTCGATCTGCTCGCACACGGCGTCGATGTGATCGGTAAGGGTGATACCGGGGTGAAGCTCGGCCTGGCGCGTGCCGAGGCCCGGAAGTGTCGCCACCAATACTTCGTGGCCCGCGTCGCGCAGCGCCGGCAGTACCGCGTCGTAAGTCTGTCCGCCGCCCCAGGCGCCGTGGACCAGCACGTAGTTCGCCATTCGTGTCTCTCCCCTTCGGTGAACAGTGCTTCGTCATCGCGAGGAGCGCAAGCGACGAAGCTGCACGAGGGATTACGAATGGCTGGCGAGCACCAGGAAAAAGGCCCGCCATCTTGCGGTAGCGGGCCTTTCGTTTGCCTTGTTGGCGTGTCGCTTAGCCAGTGCGGCCCGAGCGCCAGCCGGCCTGGTAGGTGTCGCCGGCCATCTTGCTGTACGGCACCGGCGAGACGATCGCGCGGACCGCGAGCTGCTTGTGCGGCTCGACCGTGGTCTTCTTGGTGTTGGGTTCCTCGCCCCACAGCACGTGGATTTCGGTGCCGAGCGGGATCTCGTGGTCGATGGTCGCCAGCGAGAGACCCTTCTTCTCGTTGTACGAGTAGCCGGTGAACATCGACAGGCCGACCACGTTGCCGTCCGCGTCCACGACCGAATCGTAGTTGCTGTTGGCGTAGTTCGCGAGCGGAAGGTCGAAGAACTTGTACTGCTCGCCCTCAGCATCGAACAGCGAGCCCATGATCTTCTTCATGTCGTCGGCGTTCCACTCGAGGGTGACCTTCTTGCGCTGCGCAGCGGTATCGACCTTCTTCAGCGCGTCGGCGCCGATGAAATCATGGTCGAACTTCACGAACGGGCCGTAACCGAGTTCCCACGGGTTGAGGTAATAGTCCTCGATGGTCTTGCCGACGAACGAGCCGCCGATCGCGCCGGTTGCTTCGTAGCTGTCGGCCGGGAGCCACTCACGGTAGTCCTTGAGCTCGTCACCGGTGTAGATCGGCGGAAGCGGCGAGGGGATCCAGCCCGATTCGAGGGTGTTCGACGGGTAGGCGCGGCTGCCGACCGGGATCAGGCCAAACTCTTCGCCCGCCTTGAGAATCTCGTCGCGGATGTAGTCCTGCTCGTCATAAGGACCCCAAATCTCGAGACCCGGCGATCCGGCCATGCCGTGGCGCAGGGTGCGTACGGTCTTGTTGCCGATCTTCATCGTGCTCATGTTGAAGAACTTGAGCTTCTCCAGCGTGGCGCCGTTGAGCTTCTCGATCACGTCCCACGCGCGGGGGCCCTGGATCTGGAAGCGCCAGGAGATGCGGTTGACCGGCTTGCCCATCGGGCGCGCGGGCGAACGCGGATCGTTGATGATGTCGACGTTGTAACCGCCCTTCTCGGCCTGGAAGCGGAGCCAGTTGGCGGCCGGCGCACGGCCGACGTACACGAACTCTTCCGGGGCGAGGTAGAAGATGATGCCGTCACCGATCACGTGGCCGTAAGGCGTCGTGGGAACGTACTGCTTCGCCTTGTTGACTTCCCAACCGGCGACCGAGTTGACCATCGTGTCCGAGAGAAGCTTCAGCGCGTCCGGGCCCTTGATGTAAAGGTCGAACATGTGGTGCGACTGGTCGAACAGCACGGCCGAATGCTGCCACGCCCATTGCTCGGAACGCCAGTTCGAAAACTCGGGGGCGACGACTGGATAGACGTAGGCGCCGATCTGCGAGTTCCGCAGCTTGTCGACGATATTGGGGGTATTCTGCAGGATTTGCTCGAGATTCTCGGCCATCGGGTTTCCTCTCACTTGTGAAAGAATCATATATGCGAAAATAGTATGCGGCACATACAATATCTGGCTAGATGGGCAAGCCCCTAAGGAACCCGCGAGGGGAGGAGAACCGGCATGAACGTCGATGCGCTCGACCACGTGAACATCATCACCGACAAGCTCGACGAGACGGCCGAGTTCTACGCCAGGCTGCTCGGGCTGGTGCGCAAGGATGCGCCGCCGCCGCTGACGCCGCAGACCGCCACATGGATGTTCGACGCTGGAGACAGGGCGATCATCCACATCAATTCGCTCGACTGCTACCGCACTTATGATCGCGAGGTGCAGCCGGGTTCGCTCACCGGCGCGCTGCACCATGTGGCGCTCAAATGCTCGGGCTACGAAGAGGTCAAGGGCCGCCTCGACGAGATGGGCGCCGAGTACGAGGAGAACCTCGTCTCGGCGATCAATCTGCGGCAGATTTTCACGCCCGATCCAAACAACGTACTGCTGGAGCTGAATTTCTTCGCGGATTGAGGGCGCGTCTGTGTTGGCCTAGCGGTAATAGACCAGCGAGCCGAACCACAGCATCAGGTTGGTGAACCATGCTGCCGGAACGACCAGCGGCATGAGGATCTGCGGCACCACGATGATCGCCGCGCCGACCCAGCCTGCCTTGCTTACCCTGCCTGTCACGCGCCGTTCGTGCCACAGGATGGCGGCCAGCATCACGTCCATTGTGGCGTAAGTGGCGTAGAACGGGACGTAGCCCAGTCCGAGCAGCACCATGTAGAAGCGGTTGATGCCGGGCATGAGGATGCTGAGCATTGACATCAGGATCAGGTTGCGGTGCACGGCCGGCGTGCGCACCGCCCGGATCGCCATCGCGAACAGCGCGCCAAAGCTCGGCGGCGCCACGAACGAGAGGTAAAGCAGGCCCGCGCTGTCAGGGTTCCAGGGCGTGTTGATGCTGACGATCGTGAGCAAGAGCCCGAGGAAGACCACGATTGCCGCCACCGCGATCCCGAACGTACCCAGTGATCGGTGCAGGCGGACATTCTTCGAATTGACCAGCACCGCCTGAGTCACCAACAACACCGTCCACGCAAAGAACACCACCCCATGCAAGTGCACGATGGGCGGTGCCGGTGGGAACGTGCCCATGGCGAGCGGAGCGAGATAGGTCATCCCGAACCCGCCGAAGACAAAAAACGCCATCAGCAGCGTCATGCACAAATGGAAGCTGAGCCGAAGCCCGTCTGCCGCCCTGTGGCGTGCTACAGTCGCCATCGAGACTTCCTCCCCAGGATGATCCTGATCGAGCCGGGGGCGACGATCCGCTAGCCGCCCCCGCTCCTGGCTAACCGGCCGACGGTGCCGCGGCAGGCGCGACCGGCCTGACCGTGACGGGGTCGCCCGTGTCCGGCGTGGCAGTGAACGATCCGTCCGCCGCGGGCGTGGACTCGGTATAGCACTGCGGCATCGCACCCTCGGTGGTCGGCATGAAGCAGGTCTTGCCGTCCGTGACGGCCCATGTGCCTTGGGCCACCGTCGCTCCTGCGGCATCGGTGTCCGTGTAGGTTCCGTCGGGATTGAGCGTGGTGCTGCTAACGGTGCCATCTGCCGCGGTCACCTGGTAGGCTCCGGCAGGTGAGCCGTTCGCCGCCATAGGTGCAGGCGCTTCTGCTTCGGCAGTCTCTTCGGTGGCGGGGGCTGTCGGCTCGCTCGAACAGGCGGCCAGGATCGATAGCGGCACCAGGGCCAGTACAATTCTGCGCATCAGTGTCCCTCCCTTGAGAGGCGACCCGCGGCGAGAGGCTAGCATGCCGGCAGCGGATTGTCTCCAGTCCCCGCCCCGGGCCCGTCAGACCGGCTTCGTCCCCGCCGTCGTCGTCCGGTACATTTCACGGCGGTAGCCGTCGTAATCGTTGGGCCCGAGGTGCATCGTCGTGCGGTTGTCCCACAGCGCGACCATTCCCGGTTCCCACCTGAGGCGGCAGGTGAACGCGTGCTGGGTGGCATGCGCGACGAGGAACTCGATGATCGGCCGGGCCTCGTGCGTGGTCATGCCCTCGATCCCGACGGCATAAGTATCGCAGATGTATAGCGATTCCTCGCCAGTCTCCGGATGCGTGCGGACGAAGGGATGGAACGCGCCGCGCTGGCCTTGCTCGAACTGCTCCTGGTCCGCGAACTGGATCGCCTTGCCCATCAGCTTTTCCTGCGTGCGGTAGTTGTTGGCCGCGCTCATGTGCACGCGCAAGGGGCGCAGCATGTGCTGGTAGGTCTTGGAGAGGTGCCGGAAGGCGAGCGCGCAGTTGGCCCAGGTGGTATCGCCGCCATAGGGCGGACCCTCGATCTGGCGCAGTGTAGTGATCGCGGGCGGTTCGGTGAGGAACGGGCTGTCGGTGTGCCATCCGCCGCCGAACAGGCTTGCGGCGCTGGTCTCGGCTTCCTTGATGATCGGGTGAACCTCGCGGTGGCCGGGCACCCCCTGGGTGTACGCATCTATTGCGAACGGGCCGAGCCGCGCGGCGAATTCCTCATGCTCGGCGTGGGTCAGGTGCTGGTCCTTGAGGAACAGCATCTTGTGGCGATAGAGCGCCTGCTTGAAGGCTTCGAATGCCTCGTCGCCAAGATCGGGCAGGCGCACGCCGACGACCTCCGCGCCCATCGCCGCCGACAGCGGTTCGACGCGGAAATGGTTGGTCCTGAACGCGTGATTGTCGAAATCGCCCGCCGGGGCGACGCGCACTTCCCACATGCCTCAGCTCTCCTTCGCCGGAACCGACTTTACAGCTCGATCACCGTCTTGGCGAAGCTATCCGCTCCCCACGCGTGGGCATAGGCCTCTTTCGCCTGGTCGAACTTGAAGCGCGCGCCGATCACCGGTTCGATGCCGTTCACGTCGACCGCCGCGTTGAGCGCCTTCGCCATCGCCCCGGACCCGACGAAGATCCCGCGCATGGTCCCCGCCGTCATCATCAACGCGCGCGGGTTGGGCGCGCCTTCGGGCGAGAGCACACCGATCAACGCGACTTCGCCTTGCGTGCGCAGCGCCAACATCGATTGCTCCGCGGTGCCGGCGCCGCCGACCTCGACCACCTTGTCTACCCCGCCGAGATTCTGCGCGATCCAAGGGCCCCACTGCGGCACGCTCTTGTAATTGACCGTGTGCGCCGCGCCGAGCTGCCGCATGCGCTCGAGCTTCTCGTCCGAGGAGGACGTGGCGATCACCTCACACCCGCTGGCGCGGGCGATCTGCAGGGCGAGTATCGATACGCCGCCGCTGCCGAGCACCAGCACCTTCTCGCCCGGTTTCAATGGCCGTGGTCCTTCGTGGAGTGCGTTCCACGCGGTCACGCCGGCGCACGGCAGGCACGCGGCTTGCGCGTGGTCGAGGCTCGCGGCCATCGGCACCACGCCGCTTTCGGGCAGCACCACCAGCTCGGCAAGGGTGCCAGGCGCGTGACCATCGCCCAGTGCGGGGCTCATCCGTGGCGGGCCTTCCTCCCAATGGGTGAAGAACGCGCTCTGCACGCGATCGCCTTCCTTGAACCGGGTGACGCCGGGACCGACCGCCGCGACCACGCCGGCGCCATCGCTGAGCGGGATCGCGGGCGCCCGCAGTGCGCCGCCGAAGTACTTGCCCGCCGCGACCGCAAAGTCGCGATAGTTGATCGACCAGGCAAGCATCTGAACCAGCACTTCACCGGGGCCCGGCGTCGGGTCGGGCAGCTGCTCGAGATAGAGCTTGTCGAAACCGTCGGAGCCCGCCGGCAACATCCACGCACGCATCGTCATTCCCTCCTAGGTAAGATCGGTATCGGGGTTCCAGGCGACTTCCCACAAGTGCCCGTCGGGGTCGGCGAAATAGGCAGTGTAGCCACCCCAGAATACATCGGCCGGATGCCTCAGCGCCTTTGCCCCCGCCGCGAGCGCTTCCGCGAACACGGTGTCGACCGCTTCCTTGCTCGGGACGTTGTGGGCGAGCGAAATGCCGCCAAAGCCCGAGCCTTCGGGGGAAATGCCGGCGTCCTTGGCCAATTCCTCGCGCGGCCAGATCGCCAGCAGCATGTCGCCCTCCATGCGGAAGAACACCACGCCCGCATCGGGATCGTAGCTCTTGGGCGGCAGGCCGAGCCCGTCGCGGTAGAACTTGAGGCTTCGCTCAAGGTCGGCGACGCCCAGCGTCACCAGGCTGACCTTGGGCTTCATCAGCTGTGTTCGCGCCCGTCGCCGCTCCAGGTACGCAGGCCCGGCTGGGTGCGGTCCTCGCCCTTGAGCGCATCCTGCACCGCAGGGCGGTCCGAGACGCTTTCGCGCCAGCGGACGAGGTTGGGGAAGCGGTCGTCCACGCCGAGATCGGGGAACATCCGGTTCACCATCAGCCCACAATGCGAATAGAAGTTGATGTCCGCCAGCGTGTAGGTCTCGCCCGCGATGTACGCGGTTTCGCCGAGCTGCTTGTCGATCTTGTTCAGTGCATACTCGATCTTCTCGGACGCGTAGTCGAGGTCCTTCTGCTCGAACCCGGAGCGCGCGGTGGTCCACTTCTTGCGCTGGTCGGGCAGCGGCACGTTGCTCATCAGTTCCTCGAACCTGCCGTCCTCGATGCTGCTCGCGATCACCCGCACCAGCCGGTGCCAGCCGTGCATCGAGACGTAGTTCATCACGTGCTCGTCGACGAACTTGTTCCAGTAGCGCATCCGTGCAGCACCCACAGCATCCTTCGGCCGCAGCGGGCCGCTGGCGGGCTGGTCATCGGGGAATACATCCTCGAGGTATTCGTTGATCACCGTGGTGTGGGTGATGATCGTGCCGTCGTGGTCGAGCACCGGAACCTGGCCTTCAGGGTTGATCGCCACGAACCAATCCGAGTGCTGCTCGAACTTGTGCAGGTCGACGTAGACACTCTCGTAGTCGAGCCCCTTCTCCTTCAGCGGAAGCATCGACTTGAGCGAGTTCGCCAGCGGCTCGGCGTGATAGTATTTGAGCGGCATATCAGACCTCCAGCGTTTCGAGCGTGCCTCCGTCCACCGCCCAGTCCTGCGCGGTGACGTGGCTCGCGGCGTCCGACAGAAGAAACGCGGCGACTTCGGCCAGTTCCTCCGGCGTGCCCATGCGCCGCTGCGGCACGCGGGCCTCCACCCGGTTTTGCTGTTCGGGCGGGATGCGGTCGAGCGCCTCGGTTCGGATGAAGCCAGGGATGATGCAGTTGCAGCGCACCCCGTGCGGCGCCATCTCGACCGCGATCGCACGCGACAGCCCGAGCACGCCGTGCTTCGACGCGACATAGGCCGGGTTCATCGGCAGGCCACGCTTCGAGGCCATCGAGCCGGTGATCAGGATCGCGCCTTTCTTGGCCGCGATCATAGGCGGCAGCACGTTCTGGATCGCCCAGAACACGGACGTAAGGTTCACCCGGATCGTTTCTTCGAACACCGCCGGGTCGAATGCGACCGCGGGAGTGAAGCCGCCCGTGAGCCCGGCGTTGGCGAACAGGCCAGTGACGGGTCCGAACTGCGCGGCCGCGGCATCGAGCGCGGCATCGAGCTGGTCTTTCTGGCCGACGTCGGCAACGAACCCCGCGGCGGTCGCCCCGATCCCGGCGACCGCCTCGTCGAGCAGCTCCTTGCGCCGCGCGAGCAGCGACACCTTGGCACCGCGCCTGGCGAGCATCTGCGCGGTGGCGAGCCCGATCCCGCTCGATGCGCCGGTGACGGCCACGTGATGGCCGGCGAAATCGCTCAACTATCCTCTCCTCGTATGATCGCAGCCCACTTGGGCGCGTCGGGATGGCCGTTCTCTTCGGGCGACCAGATCTGCTCCATCTGCCTGCGCGCCTCGCCCGCGTCCATCCCGCGTTCGATGCGATAGCGGCACAAGAAGGCCGAAACGCGCCAGTTCATGATGCAATGGACGTGGACCGGCGCATCGTCGGCTTCGAGCGCGGCGACGAAGGCGTGGTAATGCGCTTCGGTCGGCGCATCGAATGGCACAGGGATGTGGATGTAAGCGAGGCCGGCGTCGGCCATGGCTCGCTCGGCGTCGTGCAGCGCCTCAGGGTGTTCGGCCAGCCCGAGGTTGATCACGCGCTTCACCCCGGCGTCGGCGAGTCTTTGCGGGTCGCCTTCCTGCAAGCGGCCCGAAGTGGTTACGCCATCCGACAGCCGCAGCCAGTTGCGGATGTCGGATGGATCGCCGGTCACTTGAGCCCCAGCACCCGCGCGGCGTTGTCCTTCATGATCCCCGGCATCACTTCCTCGCGGAAGCCGACTTCGGCCGCCGCGGCGATCCACTTGTCCGGATGGATCAACGGGAAGTCACTGCCGAACAGCATCTTATGCTTGAGCTGGGTGTTGGCGTACTGGATCACCTGCTTGGGGAAGTACTTCGGGCTCCAGCCCGAAAGATCGATGAACACGTTGTCCTTGTGCAGCGCCATCGACAGGCTCTCGTCCACCCACGGCCAGCTCGGATGGGCGAGGATGATCTTCATGTCGGGGAAATCGACTGCGACGTCGTCGATCAGGATCGGCTGACCGTACTTGAGGCGCATGCCGCCGCCGCCGCGCATTCCGGTGCCCATGCCCGAATGGCCGGTGTGGAAGATCACCGGCAGCTTGTATTCGTTGATCACCTCGTAGATCGGATAGGCCATCCGATCCGCCGGGTGCGCGTTCTGCGCGATGCCGTGGAACTTGAAGCCCTTGACGCCGAAGTTTTCGACCAGGTCGCGCGCCTCGCGTGCGCCGTACTTGCCCTTGTGGGGATCGATCGAGGCGAAGGCGATGCAGATGTCGTCGTTCTTTGCCGCGTGCTCGGCGATCTCGTAGTTCGAAACGCGCTTGGCGCCCATGCTGCTCTCGGCATCGACCGTGAACAGGCACAGCGCGATCTGGGTCTCGCGGTAGAGTTCGATGATCTCGGGGATCTTGGGCCGCTCACGCGGTGCCTTGAAGTAGGCGCTCGCCGCGTCGAAGTACTTCGCCATCACCGGATCTTCGGGATCGTGGCACGAAACCTCGGCGTGGACATGCACGTCGATGGCGCGGATCTTGTTCAGGTCGATGGGCAAGCGTCAGGTTCCCGGATAAGCGAAGGCCCGCCCCCGATGGTGGGAGGCGGGCCTTCGGTCAAGCCAAGCTTAGAGCTTCATCAGCACCGACTTCGTCTCCAGGTAGGCCTCGAGGCCGAGCCGGCCCTGCTCGTGGCCGATGCCGCTTTCCTTGTAGCCGCCGAACGGCAGCGCCGGGTCGATCATCGCATGGCAGTTGACCCACACGGTGCCCGCCTGGAGCTTGCTGGCGATGCGGTGGGCGGCGCTGACATCCTTGGTCCACACGCCGGCGGCGAGGCCGTACCGCGTGTCGTTGGCCTCCTTCACCACCTCGTCGAGGTCTTCGAAGCGCTGGGCCACGACAACCGGGCCGAAGATTTCCTCACGCACGACGCTCATCTGCGGATTCACGTCGGTCAGGATCGTCGGGCTGACGTAGTAGCCGCCGTCGTTCGAGGGCTCGTCGCCGCCCATCAGCACGCTGGCGCCGTCACGCTTGCCGGCCTCGATGTAACCGAGCACGCGCTCGTGCTGTTCCTTGCTCACCAGCGGGCCCATGTGCGCGGCCGGATCGAGCGACGGGCGCGGGGCCCAGAACTCGGCGGTTTCCGCCATGCCTTCGAGGACTTTGTCGAACACGCTCTTGTGCGCGTAGAGACGGCTGCCGGCGACGCACACCTGGCCCGAATTGAAGAAAATCGCACCGGCGACGCCGGGCGCGGTCTCCGCCACGTCCACATCGGGCATGACCACGACCGGGCTCTTGCCGCCCAGTTCGAGCGTGACGTGCTTGAGCGTGTCGGTGGCGTTGCGGTTGATCAGCTTGCCGATTTCGGTCGATCCGGTGAAAGCGACCTTGTCGACGTCGGGGTGCTTGACCATCCGGTCACCGGCGGTGTGGCCATACCCGGTGACGATGTTGACCACGCCGGCGGGCACGCCGGCTTCGTCGATCAGGTCGGCCAGGCGCAGCGCGGTCAGGCTGGTCTGCTCGGCCGGCTTCAGTACCGTGGTGCAGCCGGCGGCCAGCGCCGGCGCGATTTTGAGGCACGCCATCAGCAGCGGGAAGTTCCACGGCACGATCTGCGCGCAGACGCCGACCGGCTCCTTGAGCGTATAGGCGAACATCATACCGCCCGGCATCGAGTAAGGTGCCTGCGTCTCGCCGCCGACCTTGCCGGCCCAGCCGGCCATGTAGCGGAAGTGCGCGGCGGCGCCCGGCACGTCGACGGCGCTCGCCATGCCCTTGGGCTTGCCTACGTCGATCGCCTCGAGCTCGGCCAGTTCGTCGGCATGCGCGTCGATCAGGTCCGCGATGCGGTGCATGATCTTCTCGCGCGCCACCGGCGGAAGATTGCGCCAGCGCCCGTCATCGAACGCCACGCGCGCGGCGGCGACCGCGCGGTCGATGTCCTTGTCGGTCGCTTCCACGAAGCTGGAGATTACTTTGCCCGACGACGGGTCTTCGACATCGATGGTGGTGCCACCGCTGGAATCGACCCATTCACCGTTGATGTAGAGTTGCGGCTTGCGGCTGAGGGCCGTCTTTACGGCATCTGAATATTCCCGCTGCGTGCGGTCGATCGTGGTGACTTCGTTCATTGCCGGTCCTTTCCCGTGCGAATCTGTTTGTCCCGTTTTTAACAAAAAGGACGCGTGGTGCCTATGCGCCGGCTTGGCCGAGCGCCTTGTCTTCGTTGGAACGCTTGATCACGTATTGGCGAATCGCCTCGATCCGTTCGCGAGTGAGCGATGGCGCGAAGCTGACCATGCCGTTGTCCTTGAGCGCGCCATCATGAACGATCGCCTGCCAGGTGTCCGGGTTCTCGAGCGCGGCGCTCCGCCGGAGGTCGGGGATCACCGTTCCACCACCGATCGCAGCGTCGTTGTGGCACTGGCTGCAATAGCGGCCGTAATCGTAAGTGCCCGAAGCGACTTGCGCCGCGGTGCCCTTGAACGGCGGCGGGTCGAGCGGGGGCCGGTTCAACGTGTGCGGCGGCAGCTTGGTAGTGCCGCCGAGCTTGAACACCAGCAGCCGCGAGACGTTGGGCAGGGGCTTTTTCTGCCCGGAAAGCACGCCGGCGGGGCTCAGCGGCCATACGCCACCCCATCCGGCCAGCACCGCGACGTACTGTTCGCCACCGATCGAATAGGTGATCGGCGGAGCGATAATCCCGGTTTCGCCGAAGAACGACCACAGCTGCTTGCCGTCCCTGGCGGCATAGGCGACCAGGTTGCCCTGGGCATTGCCCTGGAACACGAGGCCGCCCGCGGTCGCCAGCACGCCGCCGTTCCATGGGCCGGGATGCGGCACGCGCCAGCGCTCCTTTTGCGCCACCGGGTCCCACGCGATCAGCGCGCCGGTGGTCGCCGCCGCCGTTGCCGACCGGATCGCGGCGTCTGCCGGGAGGGCGCTGGCGCCGAGGTCTATGCCGGTGTTCATCCCGCGGTTGCGGTCGGGCTTCCAGCCGGCCTCGGGGAAGTACGGGAAGCCCGCTTCCATCGCCGGGATGTAGACCAGCCCCTCCTTCGGGTTGAATGCCATCGGGTGCCAGCTATGCCCGCCGCCCGCGCCGGGGATGCTGACGAACGGTTTGCCGGTCAGGTCGTAGCGCGCCTCCGGCTTAACGATTGGCCGCCCGGTGCTCATGTCCATGCCGCTGGTCCAGTTCTGCGGCACATAGTTGTTCGCGCTGATAAGCTTGCCGGTGGCGCGGTCGAGGACATAGAAATAGCCGTTCTTCGGCGCCTGCATCAGCACCTTGCGCGGCTTCCCGTCGATCGTGAGGTCCGCGAGCATGATGTGCTGGGTGGCGGTGAAATCCCACGTCTCGGCCGGCGTCTCCTGATAGTGCCAGACGTAGTCGCCGGTTTCCGGGCGGATCGCTACGATCGAGGAGAGGTAAAGGTTGTCGCCGCCGCCGGGTGAGCGGTACGCCTGGTTCCAGGGGGACCCGTTGCCGACGCCGATGTAGAGCAGGTCGAGCTCCGGATCGTAGGCCATCGCGTCCCACACGGTGCCGCCCCCGCCGAGCTTCCACCACTCGCCCTTCCAGGTCTCGCGCGCCTTGGCGAGATAGGCCGGTTCCTTGCCTGCCTCCTCCGGCCCGCCGGGCACGGTGTAGAAGCGCCACAGCTGCTTGCCGCTGTCGGCATCGTAGGCGGTGACATAGCCGCGCACGCCGAATTCGGCGCCGCCGTTGCCGATGATCACCCTGCCGTCGATCACGCGCGGCGCGCCGGTGATGGTGTACGTCTGCTTGGGATCGGTGGTCTGGACCGACCACGCTTCCTTGCCGGTGTCGCGATCGAGCGCGACCAGGCGCCCGTCGAGCGTGCCGAAGAACAGCTTGTCGCCCCACGCGGCGAGCCCGCGGTTGACCACGTCGCAGCAGGCCTTGGGCCCGGTCTCGCCCGGCACTTGCGGATCGTAGTCCCACACTGGCTTGCCGGTGGCGGCGTCGTAAGCCTTCACCTTGCTCCAGGCTGTGGTGACGAAGATCTTGCCGTCGATCACCAGCGGCGTGCCTTCCTGCCCGCGCGCGGTGTCGAGATCGGCAAACCACGCGAGGCCGAGCTGGGCGACGTTGCCGGTATCGACCTGATCGAGCGGGGAGAAGCGCTGCTCGGCCTGGTCGCGGCCATAGCTCAGCCACTCGTCGCCCGGGGGCGCCTTGAGCAGCGCAGCGGTGACGCCGTCCGCCGCCTCGCCGCCTCCGGTCGAGACGTTGCATCCCAGAAGCGCGAACGGCGCAAACGCCGCAATCCACCAAGCCTTCATCCCGTGCGTCCCCTCATCCCCAGCGATTGATTTCCGGCCCGGGCGCGAACGCCTGTTCGGGCGCGGCGACGGTGGCGCGGGCGAGCGCGGCCTGCACGCTCGGGCGCGCCTCGACCCGGTCCATCCACGCACGACAGCGGTCCTTGCCGGCGAACGCCGCGGTTTCGAGCGTACGCATCGGGCGCAGCCAGGCGTAAGTCTCAAGATCGGCGATTGAGAAATCGCCCATCAGCCAGTCGCGCCCGTCGGCAAGCTGGTCCTCGATGCGCTGCGCGAACTGCGCGACCTTGGTTTTCGAATCCTCGACCTGCCCCGGGTCGCTGCGCCCGTCGCGCAACTCCTGCCAGCGGGCGCGCAAGTCTTCGCTGTCGATCATGTCGAGCAACGCGGCGAATGCGCGATCGTCCATCGCCGCGAGCCTAGTCTGGGAGTGCGCGAGGTTGCCGAGATAGGCGACCGCCGGGCTTAGCCGCTCGGTCGCCTGGCGGCACCACATGCGCATCTGCCAGCGAGCGTAGGGCTCCCTGGGCTGGAGACCACAGCCACCGGCTTGCTCGTCGAAGTATTGCGCGAGGAACACCGCCTCGCTCATCGCCTCGCCGTTGGCGACCAGCACCGGGCCCTCGCCCTCGACCGCCATGTCGCGCGTCACGCTCTCGGTTACGCCGGGAAGGGTGTGCCGTTCGCCCTTCAGCAATTCGATCGGCCGGCGTTCGATCATCAGCCCACTCTCCGCGAGTGCCGCGAGCACGCTCAGCGAGGGGCCGTTGGGCTCGCCGTGATAGAGGATCGCCATCAGCCGAACTCCCCCATCAGCGCATTGAAGCGGTCGGTGAAGCGCCCCTGACCCAGCGCCCAGGTCTTCTGCACCGCGGGTCGCCGGTAGACCGCCTTGAGCCAGCGCCAGATATTGGGCGTCTGCGCCGGGCCGCACAGCTCAGGGTTGCCGACCGGCAGGCTGTAGGTCGAGTTGAAGATGTTGATGTCCGCGAGCGAGTATTGGTCGCTGGCGACATATTCGCGCTTGCCCAGCTCCGCCTCGATCATCGTCACCCCGTGGGCGACGCGGCGCTTGCTCTCGGCCAGCTCCGTCTCGCCGAATTCGGCGAACATCGCTTTGCGCCACGCAACGCGCCGCTCGGGCAGGGGGATGCGCGCGATCATCGCCTCACGCTCCTCGACCGGCTTCTGTGCGAGCGCGGGGCCGACGAACGTGCACCAGCCGATCATCGAGAAGCTCGGGCCGAGCCACTGGTCCATGAACTTCATCCACCAGCGGATGCGCCAGCGGTCCTGCGCCTCGGCAGGCATCAGCAACGGGCCGTCGAACGCCTCGTCGACATATTCCATGATCGCGGTGCTCTCCGTCAGCACCAGATCCCCGTGGAGCATCGCCGGGATCGTCCCTTGCGGATTCACCGCGAGGTACTCCGGCCGGTGCTGGTCGAACTGCAGCATGTCGATGTAGCGGCTATTGAAGGCAACGCCCTTCTCGGCCAGCGCCAGCATCGGTTTGCCCGAGTTGGCGTTCGGCTCCCAGTGATAGAGCGTGACTTCGGCCATGTTCTCTCCCGTCCCCGCCGCACGGGGCGCGGGGATTTTGTAAGCAATGCTTACTTTTCACCGCGCCATCCGGTCAAGCCGCCGAATTGCCCATTGCAGGCCCCGTTCGGCGCGCCTATCTGCGCGCCCGTCAGTCGAGCGCGAGCCCGCGTTATGACCCTGGCTTTTGTCGTCAAACGCCAAGGACAGGACGCACCCCCATGCCACAATTGCCTTCCCGTGCCGACCACGTCGGCTCCTTCCTGCGCCCCCGTTCCGTGATCGAGGCCCGCACGCACCGAGCGGCCGACAACATCTCCTACGAGGAGCTGCGGGAGATCGAGGACAAAGCGATCGCCGAACTTGTAAAGTGGCAGGAAGGTCTCGGCCTCAAGGCCATCACCGACGGCGAGTTCCGACGCTACTTCTTCCACACCGACTTCCTGCTCCAGCTCGCTGGCGTGGAGGAGCACGGCGGCATCGCCAAGGCGTTCAAGAACGATAGCGGCACCGACGTCCACTTCGCCCCGCCCAAGATGGTTGTCAGCGGCAAGATCGAGCATGTGAAGCCGATCCAGCGGCGCGACTACGAATTCCTCGCCGCGCACACCAGTGAGACGCCGAAGGTCGCGATCCCTTCGCCGACGATGTTGCACTTCCGCGCCGGCCGCTCGGGCATTCCCGAAGACGTCTATCCGACCATGGATGAGTTCTACGCCGACGTCGCCGCGGCCTACCGCGCGGAAATCGCCGACCTTGCCGACGCGGGCTGCCGCTACATCCAGATGGATGACACCAACCTTGCGTACCTGTGCGACGACACGCACCGTGCCGACGCGCGGGCGCGCGGGGTCGATCCCGACGCTACGCCGCGCCAGTACGCGAAGCTGATAAGCGACAGCTTCGCCGGCGCGCCGGTCGACATGCTCAAGGCGATCCACTTGTGCCGCGGCAACTTCCGCTCGAGCTGGGCGGCCGAGGGCGGCTACGAGCCGGTCGCGGAGATCATGTTCAACGAGCTGGATATCGACGCGTTCTTCCTTGAATACGACGATCCGCGTTCGGGCGATTTCGCGCCGCTGCGGTTCGTCCCCAAGGGCAAGGTCGTTGTGCTCGGCCTGGTTACGACCAAGCTGGGCGAGTTGGAGAGCAAGGACGAGATCAAGCGCCGTATCGATGAGGCGGCCAAGTTCGTGTCGCTCGACCAACTCGCGTTGAGCCCGCAGTGCGGCTTTGCCTCGACGGCACACGGCAATGACCTCACCACCGAACAGCAGGCGGACAAGGTCCGGCTGGTGGTCGAAGTGGCCGAAGAAGTGTGGGGCGGCTGAGCCCGCAAACAAAAAGGGCGGCCCCGAAGGACCGCCCTTTCCCCTCCCAGCTCGTGACGGTCAGAACGTTTTCTTGACCGTGACCGCCCATTCGCGTGGCCGGCCCGGCTGGGCCTTGCTCAGCCCGGCACCGGCGGCGCGCAGGTCGAATAGGCTGACGTAGTAGTACTTATCGGTAAGATTGGTGACCTCGAGCGCGACCGAGAGATCCTTGTCCTCGTTCTGCCAGGTGAGGCGCGCGTTCGCGATCGTGTAGGCCTTGATGTTGACGTACTCGTCCTCGAAGCTGACGCCGGTGTAGATGTCGTCCTGGAAGGCCACGTCCACACGCGGCGTGAGCGTGCCCGCGGAACCCAGCGGAATCGCGTATTGTGCGCCCAGGTTCCACTTCCACTTGGGAACCCCGGCGAACGGATCGTCGAGCGAGACGGAGGCATTGGGGTTCAGCTTGGTGTACTGGAAGTCGAGGTAGCTGAGCGAGCCGTCGATCGACAGGCCCTCGATCGGCCGTGCCAGCATCTCGAGCTCGAAACCCTTCTGCTCCGCATCGCCGCCGTTGATCGTCGCCGCGCACGGCGTCCGTTCCAGCGGCGCCGCGACCGGGCATTCGGTGACCCCGACCTGCGCGTCCTTCAGCTTGCCGTAGAAGCCGACGACGTTGAGCCGCAGCCGCCGGTCGAACAGATCGGTCTTGAGGCCGACTTCGTAGCTGGTGAGCACTTCAGGATCGAAGCCGAGCGCCTGGCTGGCGAAGAACGGCCGCGGATTGGTCCCGCCACCCTTGAACCCGGTCGACACGCTTGCGTAGGCCATCACCGCGTCCGAGAACCGGTAGTTGAGCGCGCCGCGCCAGTCGATGCGATCACCCTTGTAGGTCGCGACAAGGCCGGTAAGCGCACCCGGCGTGCCTGCGCCGTTGGCCGCGCCGATCGGGTCGAGATAGGGGTTGATCCTGCCGTCCGGATAGTACCGGAAGTAGCGATACTCCTTGCTCTCCTCGGTGTAGCGGAGGCCGCCGTTGAACGTCAGGCCGGGGACGATCTCCCAGTCGACGTTTCCGAACACCGCCTTGGCATCGGCCGGCGTCTGGTCCGGCTGGATGAACTGCAGCGGGAATAGGCTGACGCCGGGCGCGACCTGGATGTAGCGCAAGTCCTGGAACGAGAAATAGTCGGTCCGCTGCTTGAAGTAGTAACCGCCGAGCACGAGGGTGGCGGTATCGGCGAGCCGGGCGCTCAGGCGCAGCTCCTCGCTCCAGTTCCAGTGGGTCAGGCTGTTGAAGCCGCCCGACAGCGGAATCGGCGAGATGTCGTCGTCAACCCCGAAGGTCGTGTCCCACGACTGGTAGGCGAGGATGTTGTCGATCGTGAACATGTCGCTCAGTTCGACATGCACGTTCGCCGCCAGGTTGTAGGCGGAGTAGGTGCTCTTGTTGGTGTTGTTCGTCGCGATCAGCGGCTCGCCGCCCGGAGGGGTCGCCACGCCAAAGAAGGTGATCGCCGGCGCGGAATACGACGAGAACGAGCAGAAGCGGCCGCAGATGAAGCGGTTGTCGTAGGGCACGCCGGGGCTGCCGCCAGCGTACTGCGCGGGGTTGGTGCCGATATTGGTGTTGGGGTTGTCGATCAGCTGCGTGGCGTCGAGCACTTCGCCCGCGGCGCTATGCTCGTCGTGGATGTACTCGCCCGACAGGTTGATATCGATCGCGTCGCTCGGGTTGTAACGCAGCGCTCCGCGGATCGCCTGATAGCCGACCTCGCCAAGGCGATCGACGCGGCAATTGCCTTCGCCCTTGACGCGCGGAATGCCGCCTCCCGGATTGACAAGCTTGGTAGTGCCGTCGTTGGCGGTGAAAGTGGCGGGGCCGCCGGCCGGGAATACGCAGCCGAAATCGAGCTGGTCCACATAGCCGTTCTGGTGCTTGTAGACGCCCGAGATACGGCCGAACAGACTGTCGGTCAGCGAGAAATCGATGCCGGCGCGAATGCCGATCCGCTGCCGGCTGCCGTAGGTGCCTTCGACGAACCCTTCATTCGAACCTTGCGGCCGCTTGGTGAACATCTTGATCGAGCCGCCTTCGGAGTTGCGGCCCGCGAGCGTGCCTTGCGGTCCGCGCAGGATTTCGACCCGGTCGAGGTCGAGCAGGTCGAACACCGCGCCGGTCAGCTGCGGATAGTAGACATCGTCGATGTAGATGCCGACGCCCGGCTCGAACGCCGGGTTGAAGTCGCCGGCGCCAATGCCGCGGATGGCGACCGAGATCGACGGGCCGAACGAGGCGCCTTGCGGTTTGAGGACGACGTTCGGCGCTGAATCGGCCACTTGCGCCAGGTTGGTCTGGCTCTTGGCTTCCATCGTTTCCGCGGTGACCGCGGTGATCGCCAGAGGCGTATCCTGCAAGTTCTGCTCGCGGAACTGCGCGGTGACGATGATCTCGTTCGGGTCGGCGGCAGCTTGCGCGGCGGGTGCCGCGGCGTCCTGCGCCATGATCGGGCTGGCAACCGCTATTGCGGCCAGCGAGCCGGTCATCATCAGGGAAATGCGCACGAAAGCGCGTCGCGTGGGGATTGCCATGGAACCTCTCCTCCCGCGCCCCGCCTTGGGTGCGGCGTTAACCGTATCTTGCTCCCACAATCACGGACGTGACAATCACTGTCGTTACAGTTGAGGTAAAACTCGCCCAGGGTGATGCAATTCCGCCACAAGTGGCGCTGGCGCAAAAAAAGGGGCGGCCCGCCGGCCGCCCCTCTTCCCTGTCCGTTGCCGGACGATTGTTTGGCGATCAGAAGTCCTTGCGGACGGTAATGGCCCATTCGCGCGGCCGGGCTGGGCTCACGCCTTTGACCCCGTTGTTGGGGCGCGCGTCGAAGACCGAATAGAAATAGTACTCGTCGGTCAGGTTGGTCACCTCCAGCGCGATCGACAAATCTTCCGTCTCGTTGCGCCAGGTCACCCGCGCGTTGGTCAAGGTGAAGCTCGGAAGATACTCCACGAGGCGCGGGGTCACCGAGCTGTCGAAGCCGGCAAAGGTTTCGTCCTGATAGTAGACGTCGACGCGCGGCGTAAGCGAACCCGCGCCACCCATATCGATCTTGTACTGAGCGCCGATCGAGGCTTTCCACTTCGGCATGCCCGTTCCCGGATCGCTCAGCAGAGCGCCGGACAGCGGGTTCACATAGGTGTATTGGAAGTCGAGGTAGCTCAACGAACCATCGATCTGTAGCCCGTCGACCGGACGGGCGTTCATCTCCAGCTCGAAACCCTTGATGTCCGCATCTCCCGAATTGATGCGGCAGGCCGACGGGGTTGCATAGAACGGATCTTCCGTCGGGCAGGTACGAACACCGGTCTGGATATCCGCATATTTGTTGAGGAACGCCGAAACGTTCAAACGCAGTGCGCGATCGAACAGGTCGGTCTTCAAGCCGACTTCGTAGGCCCTGAGCGTTTCCGGAGCGAAAGGAATCAGCTGGAATGCGTTGAATGGACGCGGGTTCGAACCACCACCCTTGAACCCGGTCGAAACCGACGCGTAGGCGAGGACGGCATCGCTGAAGCGGTAATCGACCGCGACACGCCAATCGACCTGGTCGCCCTTGTAGTTCGCGGTCTGCCCGGTCAGCGCGCGGACCACTTCGGTCGTGTTCCCGTTGTGATTGTAATCCAGCGTATCGGCGCCGTTGAAGCCTTCGCCGTAGAATGCGCCCACGGGATCGAGGAACTTGTTGATCGTACCGTCCAGGTTGTAACGGTAATAGGTCTGGTCCTTGGTCTCCTTGGTATAGCGAATGCCGGCGTTGAGGTTGAGGTTGGGGAGCACTTCCCAGCCGACGTTGGCAAACACGGCCTTGGCGTCGGCGCCGATCTCGTCAGGCTGGCGGAATTGCAGCGGGTAGGGCGGCACGTAACGCAAATCCTGGATCGAATCGTAAACCGACGCCTGCTTGAAATAATAGCCGCCAAGGGTCACGAAGATCGTATCCGTCGCCTCGATATTCAGGCGAAGTTCCTGGCTGAAGCTCCAGTTTTCGAGATCGTTGATCCCGAATCCGGTTCTGGCGGGCGACAGGTCGCCGTCGTTGTCGAATTGGGAATTGAACTCGCGGTAGCCAGTGATCGAGGTCAGCTGCATCCCCTCGGTCAGGTCCAGGTTGCCCTGGCCCGAGATGCCCCAGCCGCGATAGTTGGTGCGGTTGGAGCCTTCCGTCGCCTGCAGGATCGTGCCGCCGGCCCCGGTGGGGTCGCCCGGAATGGTCGGAACGAAGGCGCCGCCATAAGGCTGCCCGTCGACCTGGAAGTTGCAGAATGGGCCGCAGATGAAGCGATCGTCCACTGGCAGCCCGCCGGGCGACAGCACATTCGGATTGGCGTTGGTCCGGGTGGCCAGGAGAACCTGGCCTGAACCGGTGTGGCTGTCGTCGGTGAAGTCCCCGATCACGGTGAAATCGAAGCTGTCCGACGGTTCGAAGCGAAGGATGCCGCGCACCGCGGTGTAGCCAACGCCGCCCAGCTTGCTAACGCGGCAACTGTCGTTGAAGACTGTCTGGGCCTCCCCGCCCACCGGATTGCGCGGCACGGTCTGCCCTGCTGCGTTGACGAACGTCGCACCGCCGCCGGCGGGATAGACGCAGCCGAAGTCGAGCTGGTCGATATAGCCATCCTGCCGCTTGGTGACGCCGGAAACACGCATGAACAGGTTGTTCGTCAGGGCGAAGTCCGCCGCGCCACGAAGCGAGACGCGGTCGCGCGAACCGTAGCTGACTTCGGCCATGCCGCTGGAATCGCCGCTCGGCATGCGCGAGTACATCTTGATCGCGCCGCCGATGGAATTGCGGCCCGACAAGGTGCCCTGCGGACCGCGCAGAATTTCGATGCGGTCGAGGTCGAGCGTGTCGAAAATCGCACCGGTCAGCGATGGATAGTAGATATCGTCGATGTAGATGCCGACGCCTGGCTCGTATGCGGGATTGAAGTCATTCTGGCCGATGCCGCGGATCGAGGCCGAGACGGAAGGTCCATAGGCGCCGGTCTGCGGGCGAATTTGTACGTTCGGCGCGCTGTCCGCCACCGTCGCCAGATCAGTCTGGCTCTTGGCTTCCAGCGTCTCTCCGGTGACGGCGGTGATTGCCAACGGCGTATCCTGGAGATTCTGCTCCCGGAACTGCGCGGTGACGATGATCTCATTGGGATCGACGGCCGCGTCGGTGGCGGTGTTATCCTGCGCGAAAGCCGGGCAGCTCAAGGTGACTGCCGAAACGGAAGCGCCGATCAAAAGGAAAGTACGCGCGGAACCGCGCGGTGAAATAAAACCCATATTTTCCCCCTCTAGTACGCCCCTTCAGACGGCGGACGGGGGACATGCTTCGCCAGTCTTGATGGTTACAGCAATCCGCTCCTTGCATATGTCGGAGTTTATTGCATCGGGGTGATGCAAAAACATCACGGTAACACCACTGTAACGCCACCATGAAGCGAGGCTGGAAGGGCTCAGGCGGGCAGGTTGAACACCTTGCGCGCGTTGTCCTCCATCAGCATTTTCTTGCGCTCGGGCGTGAAGTCCATCCGGTCGTAGGCGGCGACTTCGTCGTAGCTCTGCTGGTAGGGGTAATCCATCGCGTAGAGCACCCGTTCGGGGCCGAGCACGTCCATGCAGAACCTGATCGCCGGCTCCCACGCCACGCCACTGGTGGTGATCCAGATGTTGTTCTGGAAATAGTAGCTCACCGGATGCTTGAGCTTGACCTGCTTGCCATCGCGCAAATGCGGCCGGTTGTCCGCGTTCCCTTGCATCCAGTCGAAACGGTATAGCTGGAGCGGCAGGCATTCGCCCATGTGGCCGATCACCAGGCGGAGCTTGGGATAACGGTCGAACGCGCCGGAGAAGATGATCCCCATCGTGTGCAGCCACACGTCGTGCGGGAAGCCCGCGAGTGCGCCGAAGAAGCCGCGCGTCTCGTAATGCGGCGCGTTCCATGGCGCGGTCGGGTGGATGTAGAGCGCGAGATCGAGCGCCTCGAGCGCTTCGAGGATGGGCTCGTATTTGCCCTCATCGATGTAGTGACCCTGGAAGTGCGAGTTGAGCACCGCACCGTTGAGCGCGAGTTCGTTCTTCGCCCGCTCAAGCTCCCTGACCGAACCGGCGACATCGCGCGGATCGAACGCCGCGCAGGCCGAGAAACGATCGGGATGGCGGCGGCAGGCGTCTGCGGCGATGTCGTTCGCCTCCCGCGCGAGCGCGGTGCCGGTGCCGCGCCGCACCACCTGCACGCCGGGCGCGGTCAGCAGCAGGAGCTGTCGGTCGATGCCGTATTCGTCCATGTGGCTGAGGCGCAGGTCGCCAAGGTCCTGCATCATTTCCTGCAAGCTCGGCATATTGGCGAACATCGCCGCCATCCGCAGGCTGTCGTCAGCCTGAGCGTCGCCGCTGTCGAAGTATTCGACCTGCGCCTTCACCAGCGCGGGAAACGTCCACGCTTCTTCGGTGGCGATGCGTTTGTAGGGCACGTCGCGGTCGACGTGGCCCGCACGCGGGGCGAGGCCAACGCGTGTGCGGTGCGAGAAGTCCTCCTTGAAATAGCCCTTGAGGCCCTTCTCGCTTCCGTCCGCCAGCTTCACCATCGCCCGTCCTCTCAGAACATCCCGTTCGGGTTCTTCGCATCCGCCGGATCGGGCAGCGGTTGAATGATATCCCAGTGCTCGACAAGGTAGCCATGCTGGATCCGAAAGATGTCGACCACCGCCATGCCGCGCTGATCGGGCGCGTGCCTGAAGTGGTAATGCACCGCGACCAGCGTGCCGTTCTCGCCCGCCTCTCCGTAGATCACGCGTTTGACGTCGTGGCTCATGCCGGGGCTGCGCTTCATGTGCGCATCGAGTGCTTCGATCGTGCCGTCGCGTCCGGTGAGGGACTGGGGATCGTGCTGGATGTAGTCGGGATGGACCCAGGCGCGGAACGCCTCGACCAACCGGTTCTGGTTGTAGAACACCTCGATGAAGCGGTCGGCGACCTCGCGGTCGGTGAACCGGGCGCGGTCGCCGGTTTCGAACGGATCGGGCATCAGAACATCCCGTTGGCGTTCTTGACCGTCGCGGGATCGGGCACTGGCTGCATCACGTCCCAGTGCTCGACGACGTAGCCGTTCTCGATCCGCAGAATGTCGACCACGGCGTAACCCGGATCGTCGCGCTTGCGGCGGAAATGGTGATGAACGGCAACCAGGTTTCCGTCGCCGTAGATCACCCGCTTCACATCGTGGGTCAGCTCGGGATTGTTGCGCACCGCCGCTTCGAGCACTTCAAGCGTGGCGTTCCGCCCGCTCGGCGCGTTGGGATTGTGCTGGATGTAGTCGGGGTGGACCCAGCATCGGAATGCGTCGGTCACGTTGTCCTGATGGTGGAACAGCTCGATGAACCGCTCGGCGACCTCGCGCACCGAAAGGTTCTCCCGGTTCGCGGTATCGCGCGGGTCGAACACCATCGTCTCAGAACATGCCGTTGGGATTGGCCGACTTCTCCGGCACCGCCTGCGTCACGTCCCAATGCTCGACGATCTTGCAGTCCTTCACCCGCAGGATGTCGACCGCCGCTGCGCCTCGGTCGTCCGGCCCGGTCTGGCCATGGAGATGGACCGCGAACAGATCGCCGTCGACCAGCACGCGCTTGACCGTCATCCGGTGCGCCGGATTACGCTGGTAGAACGGCTCGAGGAACGCGATCGCCGCGTCGCGCCCGTCGGTCGCGTTGGGGTTGTGCTGCCTGTAATCCGCCGCGACCCACGTTTCGTAGGCTTCGCGCACCTTCCCCTGCTCGTAGAACAGCGGGATGAAGCCATTGGCGACATCGCGGGTGGTGCAGGTTTCCGGCGCGTCGGCGGCAACGGCCGGCGCCGCCGTGGCGGACAGCGCCAGCGCGATCCAGGCGAGCCTCATTTCTTCTCCTGTCCGGCGAGCAGGATCCCGAACTTCGGATGCGCGAAGTGCATCGGCACGTCCTGGCGATAGGGCCAGGTCGCGCGGTGCTCGGATTCCGGCAGCAGGAAGTCCGGCCCGATCGGATCCTCGGGATAAACCTTCTCGGCCGGCTGGAGGTGCGCCGTGGTATGCGCCCAGCCTTCCTCGTAATTGCCCTGCCACTGCATCATGTAGTTGAGGCGCTTGATCTTCCACACGCCGTTCTCAACCACGTAGTCATTCTCGTAAATGCCGGCTTCCATGAACTGCTGCGGCATCACCTCCTCGCGCGTGTCCTGGAAATCGTCATGCCAGCCGCCGAGCAGGATGCCGTGGAAGCGGCCCTTGGCGGTCTGACGGTCCGGCGCGACCGTGATGATGTCCTGCATCTGGAAGTGATCGAGCAGCAGGCCGTTGACCGGGCCGGGGCGGCCGCCGGTGAAGCGCTGCTGGATCCAGTCACCGTAGAGCCGCCTCACGCCCTTCTTGCCGACGTATTCGCCGGAGAGGAACACCACGCTGCCATCCTCGGCGAACAGCTCCGCTACCTCGTCCGGCCGGTTGAAATCGATGTAGTAGCCGTAGGCCCAGTGCAGGCGGCGGATCGCCTGAACGTCCTCGATCGTACCGACCTTCTGCTCCAGCTCGGACAGCCTCGCTTCGACATCGGTCATTGATCGACTCTCCCGTTTCGGTTTGTATGTAACAGTAACGAGCGTGATTGTTTTGGCGAGAGGAAATCAAGGATGAGCGAGAGACCGTGGGAAGGCCGCGTCGCCTTTATCACCGGCGCGGCGACCGGGATCGGGCTCGGCGTGGCACAGGCTTTCGCCGATGCCGGGATGGAGCTGGCGCTCAGCTATCGCAATGAGGATGACCGGGCGCGCACAGCGCAATGGTTCCTGGAGAACGGCTACAAGGAGCCGCTGTTCTGCAAGCTCGACGTGACCGATCGGGGCCGTTTCGCTCAGGTGGCCGAGGAAGTGTTCGACACGTTCGGCGAGGTTCACGTGCTGGTGAACAACGCCGGCGTCTCGGTGTTCGGCCCGACCGACGAGGCGAGCTATGCGGATTACGACTGGATCATGGGGGTCAACTTCGGCGGCGTGGTCAATGGCCTCGTCAGCTTCCTGCCCCGAATCAAGGCGAGCAAGGGCCGTCGCCACGTGGTCAACGTCGCCAGCATGGCCGCTTTCCTGCCGGGCCCGCAGGCGGGCATCTACACGGCGAGCAAGTTCGCGGTGCGCGGGCTGACGGAGAGCTTGCGATACAACCTCGCGCCGCACGGCATCGGCTGCTCGCTGTGCTGCCCGGCGCTGACCCGGACCAACGCCTGGACCAGCGCGCTCAAGCGCCCGGCAGCGTTCGCGGGCAGCGGGTTTCCGGATGTCGCCCAGTCCGAGCTCGAACAGTTCGGCACCGCGTTCGAGGAAGGGATGGACCCCTACGAGGTCGGCACCAGGATCCTCGCCGGCATGACCGACCAGCGCGGGCTGATCCTCACCCACCCGGAGCACGGGCCGGACTTCGAAGAGATTCATTCCGCGATCATGGCCGCGCTGCCAGACGGGGAAGCGCCTGCCGGTCGGCTCAAGATCGAGCAGTTGCGGCGCGACGCTATGAAAGCGGCCGAGGCCGGGCTGGTGATCCGTCTGGACGACTTGACCTGAGTCAAGGGTTGGCTGGACGCGTCGCTTTCGCCTGCTATCCTGCCGCCAAATCACAAATGAGGAGGCCGGAATGTGCGATGAGATCGATCTCGAGAACTTCGAGAACCGTAGGGCCGACGCTCGCAAGTTCGACCGGCGGCAGTTCGCGTCGCTGACGGCGATCACCGGGATCGGCGCAACGCTCGCCGCCTGCGCCACCGCGAGCGACGGCGCGACCGGCGCCGGCGGCAGCCTTGCATCGAGCGATGTTTCGATCACCACCGCCGATGGCACGATGGACGCGTTCTTTGTACACCCGGCCTCGGGCAAGTCCCCGGCGGTGATCATCTGGCCGGATATCGCTGGCCTGCGCCCGGCGTTCCGCATGATGGCGGAGCGGCTTGCCGCCTCGGGCTACGCGGTGCTGGTCGCCAACCCCTTTTACCGTAACGCCAAGGCGCCGCAGTTCAGCGATTTCGCTGATTTCCAGGCCAAGGGCGGGTTCCAGAAAGTCGGCCCGTGGCGTGAAGCGGCGGGCCCCGAAGCGGTGGAGCGCGACGCCAAGGCGCTGGTCGCCTGGCTCGACCAGCAGGGCGCGGTCGATGCCAAACGCGGCGTCGGCACCCAGGGCTATTGCATGGGCGGGCCGTTCACCGTGTGGAGCGCGGCAGGCGTGCCTGACCGGGTCAAGGCTGCCTGCTCGTTCCATGGCGCGGGCCTTGTCGGCGACGCGCCGACAGCGCCGATCAACCTGCTCGACGACGCGAAAAAGACGCACTTTCTGTTCGCGATCGCGCAGAACGACGACGCCAAGGCGCCCGACGACAAGACCAAGCTGCGGGCGAAGGCCGACGAGCTCGGCGTCGATGCGGAGATCGAAGTCTACGCCGGCGACCACGGTTGGACGGTGTACGACAGCCCGGTGTACAACGAGCCGGCGGCGGAGAAGGCGTGGGCCCGCCTGCTGGCGACTTACCGGAAGGCGCTCTGAGCTACTCGAACCAGTAGCACGTTCCCCGCATCTCGAGGCTGACGCGCGCCGGCGCGTCGCGCCCCGCGAGCGGGTTGTCGAACGCCCCGTGCGGCATCAGCTGCGCGCGGCTTTCATCGCTCTCGCTGGTCTTGAACACGATCGCCTCGTCCGGCGTCATGTTCGAATAGTAATACCAGTGGTGGGCGGGATTGTGCGCCAGCAGGTAGTTGCCGAAGCTCCATTCCGGGCTGCCGTCGAGTGGATCGAAGATCGCGTCGCAGGGCAGCAGGTCGGCGGCGGCGATGCCCGGGTAGGCGCATAGCCCCAGCGGCACGTCCTGCGGCGCACCGGAGAGCGCGCGCCACACGTTGTATTGCGCGCTGCGCGTCACCGTCTGGCCCTGCGGAGCGCCCTTGGCGCGCATCGCCGCGGCGTCTTCCTTTGCTATGTCGACGTGCACGAAGCGCGCCGGATGCGAGTTGTCGTGCGCCTCGTTCTCGCCCAGCTTCTCGGAGAACCGCAGGATGCCGAACGGGGTCATCGCCACGTGGTCGCACCCGGTAACGCGCTTGAGCATCTCGGCGATCTCGCCCGAGTGGACTTCGGCCACCGCCTTGAGGTCGGTAAGGTCCGGCACCGCGCTCTTGTGCGAAACCAGCGTGAAGCCCTCCACGTCCAGGTCGCAGTCCTTTCCGCGCGCATCGGCGATCTCGACTTCCGCCGGCTTGAGGGGGACGAAGTCCTTCTCGTGGGCGTTGGCGTAGAAGAACGGCTTCCGTTCCGTGCGCTCGGAATAGCCGATCAGGGCGCGGACTGTGGTGCTCATGCCGGCTCGAACTCCTCCGTGTCGATCGTCGGGCGGATCGCCTCGTGGTAGCGATGGCCCCACACCGTCTCATGATTGATGATCTCGCCCGCACGCTCAAGCACTTCGGGCGCGATCGTCACGCTGGCCGCCGCGTGATTCTCTGCCATGTGCTCGATGCTGGTGGTGCCGGGGATCACGTGGATGCACGCGTCCTGTTCGAGCACCCAGCGGTTGGCGAGCTGCGCCGGGGCGACCCCCGCCTCATTCGCCAGCGCGTTGAACCGGTCGATCAGCGCAAGGTTGTGGGGCCAGTTCTCGGCATTGAAGCGCGGCATCTTGTTGCGCAGGTCGCTCTCCTCGAACTGCGAAGGGTCGCGGATCTCGCCGCCGAACGCCCCGCGCCCGGTCGAGGAGAAGGCGACCAGCGCCACGCCGAGATCGCGGCACGCATCGAGCACGCCCAGCTCGACGTTGCGGGTCCACAGTGAATACTCGGTCTGCACCGCCGCCATCGGGTGCACGGCATGCGCCTCGCGGATGTGGCCCGCGCTCCATTCGGATACGCCGTAAGCGCCGATCTTGCCGGCCTCGATCGCCCGCTGGAGCGCGCCGACGCTATCGGCGATCGGCACCTTCGGGTCGAAGCGGTGCATGTAGTAGAGATCGATGAAATCGGTCTGCAGCAGATCGAGGCTCTTTTCGATGTCGGCGGTGATAAGTTCCGGGCTGCAATCCACGCCGCGGCGGGGGCCATCGACGATGATGCCACTCTTGGATGCGAGGAAGAACTCCTTGCGTCGCCCCTTCAGGACTTCGCCGATCATCTCTTCGTTTTTGCCGGCGCCATAAATGCGCGCGGTGTCGAGATGATCATAGCCGATGTCGAGCGCGCGGTTGAGCAGACGCTCGGCATAATCGCGCGGCGGCGGGCTGCCGTAAGCCCACGACAGGTTCATGCACCCCAGGCCGACGGGGTGGAGCGAGCGATTGGCCAACGATCGTTTCATGCGTGGGAAATCCAACAGAGTGACAGGTGTGACACGGTCCTAGAGAAGAACACGCCCCGCCCACCGCCGCCCCCTGGAAGACCGGTTGCGGACGAATGAAAAGGCGCAGCGCATTGCACCGCTCTAGCGGGTTATCGGCGTTGTAGGAAAGCGGGGTCAGGCCTCGGTGAGCGAGTTCTTGGCCCAGTCGAGATAGTCGGCGATCTTGCCGTGCACCGTCTCGGTCGCGATCAGGTAATCGTCGCGCCGTTCGTCGATGTTGCAGATCGACCAGTGCGCCTGGTGGTTCACCAGCATCGCCCGCACGTCGTCGAGCCGGTCCTGGAATTCGCCGAACAGGTCGGGGTGCGAAACCAGCCGCTCGTCGCCGGGCAGTTCGCACAGCAGGTTGCCGGTTTCAGCCGAGAATTCCTGCCGCAAACCAACGATCTGCCGGTTGCGCGCTTCGGGCGGTTCGGAAATCACCGATTTCATCTCGGCATTGATACGATCCATCGCTCCGAGGATCGTCTCGATTTTGGCCATAGGTCACGCTCTCCCTCACGCCCATGTGCGCTTGCAAGCGACCGCCCGCCAGGCGTCAGCCGAATCGATCTACGCGATCCCGGCTGGTCTTGGCAAACCGGTAAGGTTAACGGGAACTTAGGACCAGCCGTCCTGCCGCTCGAGGCTCTCGGCCAGTTCGCCGATGACGCGGTAGCAGTCGATTACTTGCTGGACGGAGGAATTGGGCTCGCGGCCTTCCTGGATCGCGGCAATGAACTCACGATCCTGCAGCTCGATGCCGTTGTTGGAGACTGCCACGCCGGTGAGGTCGACCGGCTCTTCCTTGCCCGTCACGAGATCGTCGTAGCGCGCGATGTAAGTCGCGGTGTCGCCGATGTAGCGGAAGAAGGTGCCGAGCGGCCCGTCGTTGTTGAAAGACAGGCTCAGCGTGCAGATCGCGCCGCTCTCGCTCTTGAGCTGGATCGACATGTCCATCGCGATGCCGAGTTCGGAGTGCTTCGGCCCCTGGACCGCGTTGGCGGTGACGATCTTGCCCGCCTGATAGGCGAACAGGTCGATCGTGTGCGCCGCGTGGTGCCACAGAAGGTGGTCGGTCCACGAACGGGCCTCGCCCTTGGCGTTCATGTTCTTGCGGCGGAAGAAGTAAGTCTGGACGTCCATCTGCTGGATGGCAAACTCGCCCGCGACAATCCGGTTATGGACGAACTGGTGGCTCGGATTGAAGCGGCGGGTGTGGCCGACCATGCACACGAGACCCGTCTCGCGGCTCTTGTCGAGCACGGTTTGCGCAGCGGCCCAGCTGTCCGACAGCGGAATCTCGACCTGCACGTGCTTGCCCGCTTCCATGCAGGCGATCGCCTGCTCGGCGTGCATTTGCGTCGGCGTGCACAGGATCACCGCGTCGACGTCGGGAAGGGCGAGTGCTTCGCCCAGCTCGGTGCCCGAGTGCGGCGCGCCGTACTTGGCGGCGACTTCGGCCGCCTGCTCGGCGCGGCGCGAGATGACCGAGGCGATCTCGACGCCCGGAATGTTCTTGAGGCCGTCGAGATGCTTTTCGCCGAAGGCACCGGCGCCGGCGAGGGCAATGCGCATGTTTCTCTCCAAAATTCCCCTCCCGCTTGCGGGAGAGGGCAGGGGTTGGTTTCAACGGGAGTGGAAATCGCCCACCCCCGGCCCCTCCCGCAAGCGGGAGGGGAGAAGATCAGGCGTCCACCTGCTCGCGGATCGCGGGGCCTTTCGCGCCCACGCCTTCCGGCTGCAGGATCAGCGCGCCGAGCGCGGTGTTCGACGCCGGGATGTGGTAGAAGCGGTACAGCTCCTCGACCTTGTCGCCGAGCGCGCCGCGCATGATCAGCCACATCACCAGCTCGATGCCTTCCGAGCCCGCTTCGCGCAGATACTCGATGTGCGGCATCTTGCTCAGCGTCTCGGGGTCCTTGATCAACTGGTCAATGAAGTTGAGGTCGAACTCCTTGTTGATCAGCCCGGCGCGGGGCCCCTGGAGCTGGTGGCTCATGCCGCCGGTGCCCCACACGTGGACGTTGAGGTCCTCGGGGAAGCTCTCGACCGCGGCCTTGATGCTGTCACCCAGGTTGAAGCAGCGCCGGCCCGAGGGCGGCGGGTAGGTGACGACGTTGACCGGCATCGGGATGACCCGCGCGGGCCACGCCTCCGGCTCCTCGCCGAAGATCATGCTCAGCGGCACGGTGCAGCCGTGATCGACATCCATCGCGTTCATGATGGTCATGTCGAATTCGTCGAGGATCAGGCTCTGGGCGATGTGCCAGGCGAGATCCGGATGGCCGATCACGTCGGGCACCGGGCGCGGGCCCCAGCCTTCGTCGGCCGGCTTGAATGTTTCCGCGCAGCCGATCGCGAACGTCGGGATGATGTTCATATCGAACGCGGACGCGTGATCGTTGTACACCAGAATCACCACGTCGGGCATGTTGCCTGGCTCGCGGATCCATTCGCGGATCGGGTCATAGCCGCTGAACACCGGGCCCCAGTAATCGTCGCGGCTCTTGCCGGTCTGGAGCGCGGCGCCGAGCGCGGGAATGTGGCTCGAGGTGATGCCTGCGGTTATCCGGGCCATGTCAGCGTCCTTCTTTCTTCGAGCGCTGCCCTTCGGGCGAGCGGCCGCCCTTGAGCATCATCTCGGCATATTCTTCCTGCGTCATCCCGGTCATCGATCCGGCGGCGAACTGGAAGCTCTTCTTGTCCGTGGAGAACAGCTTCGAGAGGAAGTAGATGTTCCCGCCTTCGTCGATCATCGCGTTGTAGTCGCGCGCGAGCACGGCCTGCTTGGCCGCCTCGGTGATGTCCCATTCGTCAAGATAGGCACGCTCGTCGGCGAGGAACCGCGTGCGGTTCTCTTCCTTCATCAGGCTCATCGCGAACTGGTTGAGCCAGTAGCCCTTGCGCGCGCGGGCGGCGGTGAACACGCGCGTGCCCGGGATGTCCTCGAACTGGGCGAGGTAGTCGAGCACGTTGATCCGCTCTTTTTTGCTCATTGTTCGGTCCATTCGTAAGTCAGCGGCGCCTCGCGGAACGCGAAGCGATCCAGGTGGCGTTCGAGCACGCCGCGCATGCGCACGTTCTCTTCATGATCGGCGGTGGTGAGGGTGATCGCGACTCCGTCCGGCCGCGCGGTCATCACCGCGCTGGTGGTGTCACTGAACGGGAAGCTGCCCATGCCGTCGCCCTCGTCGAAGCTGGTCGCCATCTTGTGGCCCCAGTGGCTGACGAGCTGCTTGATGTAGCGTTCCGGCTTTTCGCAGCGGGCGAAGCCGTGCGCTATGCTGGCGATGGCCTGTTCGGTCATAATCCGCGTTCCTTCAGCTGGGCGTCGAGCCGCGGAAACACCTTACGCGCATTGCCTTCAAAGATGGCGTGCTTCTTCTCATCAGAGATATCGAGCGCGTCGATGTAGCGCTTGGTATCGTCGAAATAATGGCCGGTCTGGGGATCGATTCCGCGCACCGCGCCGACCATCTCGCTGCCGAACAGGATGTTCTTGGTCTCGATCACTTCGGCCAGCAGGTCGATGCCCGGCTGGTGGTAGACGCAGGTGTCGAAGAACACGTTGTTCATCAGATGCGTATCGAGCGAAGGCTGCTTGAGCATGTCGGCGAGGCCCCGGTAGCGGCCCCAGTGGAATGGCACCGCGCCACCCCCGTGCGGAATGATGAATCTCAAATTCGGGAAACGGCCGAACAGGTCGCCCTGGAGCAGTTGCATGAACGCGACGGTATCGGCGGCAATGTAGAACCCGCCGGTGGCGTGCATCGCCGGGTTGCAGCTGCCGGAGACGTGGATCATCGCCGGCACGTCCAGCTCGCACATCGCCTCGTAGATCGGGAACCAGAACTCGTCGGTCAGCGGGGGAGAGGTGAAGTGCCCGCCGCCCGGATCGGGATTGAGGTTGCAGCCGATGAAGCCGAGCTCCTCGACGCAGCGGCGCAGCTCCTTCACCGAGGCGGAGAGGTCCGCCTTCGGGCTTTGCGGGAGCATGCACACGCCCGTGAACGTCTCGGGATAGAGCTGGGTGACGCGGTAGATCAGGTCGTTGCAGCGGCGCGCCCATTCCTCACTCACCGCCTGATCGCCCACGTGGTGCGCCATCGCCGAGGCGCGCGGCGAGAAGATGGTGAGGTCGGCGCCGCGCTCCTGGATCAGCTTGAGCTGGTTGGCCTCGATCGTTTCGCGGATCTCGGCGTCCGAGATCTCCGGGTAGGGGGGCGGCTGGCGGCCTTCCTTGAAGGCGGTCTTCTGCTCCTCGCGCCATGCGTCGTGCGCCTTGGGGAGCACCGTGTAGTGGCCATGGCAGTCGATGATCAGGCTCATGCCCCGCTATTCCTTTTGGCTATGCCTTCCGCCCCCGCGGCGTGCTGGCGCTTGATGGTGCCCTCGCTCATCGTCGGCTCGACGCCGAGCCCGCGCAGGGTGGCGGCGACTTCCTTCATTTCCGCCGCGCGGCGCAGGCCGTGAGTCGCCATTCGCTCGCGATTATAGGCAAAGCGCTCGGCCCAGCCGACGCGCTTCTCGGACGCGTCGAGCGAGGCGACGACTTCATCGAACACGCCGGCGGCTTCGGCGGCGGCGGCGCATTCGTCACTCAGCGCCTCGATGCCCTTGACCATCACCGAGCGGATCATCTTGATCGCCGACGCGCGGCCCACTTCATCGCCGACAACGCGCACATCGGTAAAGCCCAGCGCCTCGAGCAGCGGCTGGGCGGCGAGCGCGTGCGGGCCGGAAACCAGCAGCGGAACCGCGAGCCCCTTCTCGACCGGCGCCATCACCGCGACATCGACGTAGCGCCCGCCGACCGCCTCGATCACCGTCGCCGCCTGGCGCTTGGTGTCGGGCGAGACCGAATTCATGTCGCACCACAGCGCGCCCTCTGGGAGCAACTGGGCGTAAGTGCACGCCGCGTCGAGCGCCTGGTCGGCGGTAACCAGCGAGAGCAGGAAGGCGCGGTCGTCGAGCGCTTCGGCGGCGGTCTCGGCGGTTTCGACGCCGATCTCGCCCATCAGCGCACGGCGATCGGGGACGACATCCCAGGCGCGGGTCTCGCCGCGCCAGCCGTTGGCACGGACAAAGGTTTCGCCGGCTTCGCCGAAGCCGATCAGCGCCACGCGAGGCGCGGAGAGGGGGGCAATCGAGTCAGACATGGCAATCAGGCATCCTTGGGCGTCGCCGTTAACGAATGTAAGTGTTGCTTACAAGTTTGCGCCCTCCAGCCGTCACGGCCTTGACGCGGGGGCAACCTGCGGTCCACCGGCTTCGCGAATAGTGCAAGGGAGAATCGCGCATGGCCTTCGTCGTCGTCCAGAACATCGAGCGCGCGGACCAGGACGTGGCGGCCGCGCTCGGCGAATGCGGCGTGGCCACGGTCCACGAGTCCCAGGGGCGTACCGGGCTTCTCGCCAGCTACATGCGGCCGATCTACCCCGGCGCGCGGATCGGCGCGACCGCGGTGACGATCTCGGTTCCGCCGGGCGATAACTACATGGTCCACGCCGCGATCGAGCAATGCCAGGAAGGCGACGTGCTGCTGATCGCGCCGACGTCCCCGTGCGAGGACGGCTATTTCGGCGATCTCCTCGCCACCAGCGCCCAGGCGCGGGGCGTGCGCGGCCTGATAATCGACGCCGGCGTGCGCGACGTGCGCGACCTGCACGAAATGAACTTCCCGGTGTGGTCGAAGCGGGTGTTCGCGCAAGGGACGATCAAGGCGAGCCTCGGCAACGTCAACGTCCCGGTGGTCTGCGCCGGGGCTTACATCGAGCCGGGCGACGTGATCGTGGCGGACGATGACGGCGTGTGCGTGGTGAAGCGCGCGGACGCGGGGTCGGTCCTCGAAAAGGCCCGGGCCCGCATCGCCAACGAAGGCGACAAGCGGGAGAAGCTGGCGAACGGGGTGCTCGGTCTCGACATGTACGGCTTCCGGGACAAGCTGAAGGACATGGGGCTGAAGTGGGTGTGAGCATGAACTCCGCACCGGTCATGTGGATGCGGGGCGGAACCTCGAAGGGCGGGTTCTTCCTCGAAAGCGATCTTCCGGCGGGCGAGGCCGAGCGCGCGGAATTCCTGCTGCGGGTGATGGGTTCTCCCGATCCGAGCCAGATCGACGGCATGGGCGGCGCCGATCCGCTGACCAGCAAGGTCGCGGTCGTGAAGAAGTCCGCGCGTGAGGGGATCGAGGTCGATTACCTGTTCCTGCAGGTGTTCGTCGACCAGGCGATCGTCACCGACAGCCAGAACTGCGGCAACATGCTGGCGGGTGTGGGCCCGTTTGCGATCGAGCGCGGGCTGATCGAGGCGACCGGCGACGAGACGCGGGTGGCGATCTTCATGGAGAACACCGGCCAGGTCGCGGTCGCCACGGTGCAGACGCCCGGCGGCCAGGTGACCTACGCGGGCGATGCGAAGATCGACGGCGTGCCCGGCAGCCATGCGCCGGTGCCGCTCGAATTCCGCGACACCGCCGGCTCCTCGTGCGGCGCGCTGCTGCCGACCGGCAACGCGGTCGACGAGATCGAAGGTGTTGCCTGCACCCTGATCGACAACGGCATGCCGTGCGTGGTGTTCAAGGCCGAGGCTGTCGGCGCGACGGGCTATGAAAGCCGCGAGGAACTCGAGAGCGAAGCCTTCGCCGAAATGCGCGCGAGGATCGAGGCGATCCGGCTCGCGGCCGGGCCGCTGATGAACCTTGGTGACGTGAAGGAAAAGAGCGTCCCCAAGATGATGCTGGTCGCCCCGCCCGCGAACGGCGGCGCGGTGACTGTGCGCAGCTTCATCCCGCACCGCGCGCACGCCACGATCGGCGTGCTCGGCGCGGTCAGTGTCGCCACCGCATGCCTCGTGAAAGGCTCGCCGGCCGCAGAGGTGGCGTCGATTCCAGATGGCACGACCAAGATGCTCTCGGTCGAACACCCGACCGGCGAGATGAGCTGTGTGCTGACAGTCAATGACGCGGGCGAGGTCGAGACCGCTGCGCTGCTACGCACCGCACGCAAGCTGATGGACGGGGTGGTGTTTGTTTAAACCCCATCGTCATTGCGCATCGCCGCAGGCTACGCGGCAATCCATTTTCAGGCGATGGATTGCTTCGCTGCGCTCGCAATGACGCGATAGAGAGGAAGTACGTTTTGTCCGACCGCATCGTCTCCTGGCACGCCAACCCGTCTAAGCCGGCGTACATCCCGCCTGCCGGTGCCATCGACGCGCATTGCCACGTGTTCGGGCCGATGGCGGAATTCCCCTTCAGCGCGAAGGCCAAGTACCTGCCCGAGGACGCGGGGCCGGAGATGCTGTTCGCGCTGCGCGATCACCTCGGGTTCGACAAGAACGTGATCGTCCAGGCGAGCTGCCACGGAACGGACAACGCGGCGACGCTCGACGCGATCGCGAAGTCGAACGGCAAGGCGCGCGGCGTGGCGGTGGTCGATCCGGCAATTTCCGACGCGGAGCTTGCGGCGCTGCACGAAGGCGGGATGCGCGGCATCCGCTTCAACTTCCTCAAGCGGCTGGTCGACAACGCGCCCAAGGACCAGTTCCTCGAAGTGGCGAAGCGCCTGCCCGCCGGGTGGCACGTGGTGATCTATTTCGAGGCCGACATTCTCGAGGAACTGCGCCCGTTCATGGACGCGATCCCGGTGCCGCTGGTGATCGATCACATGGGCCGACCCGATGTTACCCAAGGGCCGGACGGAGCGGACATGACCGCGTTTCGCCGGCTGCTCGATTCGCGGCCGGATATCTGGTTCAAGGCGACCTGCCCAGACCGGCTCGATCCGACCGGCGATCCATGGGATGCGTTCGCGACGGCGGTGCAGCCACTGGTCGAGGACTATCAGGACCGCTGCATCTGGGGCACCGACTGGCCGCACCCGAACATGCAGGATGCGATCCCCGACGACGGGCATATCGTCGACATGATCCCGCGCATCGCCCCGACCGAGGAGCTTCAGCGCAAGCTGCTCGTGACCAACCCGGAAGCGCTCTATTGGGCGGACTGACCGCCGAAGCCGTCGCCCTGCTCGACCGCCCGGCGTGGTCGAGCCTCACCACCGCGCATGCCGATCTCGCGCAGGGCGATGACCGCGCCTTGCGCTACCAGCCCGAGGTCAACGTGTTCGTCTCGCCGGTCGATCACGGTGCCGAGGCGCTGGCCGCCGCGGCGGCGCTGGTTACGCCGGGAGACCGTGCCTACATCGTACAGGCCGAGCCCGCGCCCGAACTGCCGGGTCTCACCGCCGTGCTTCGCAGCCCCTTGGTGCAGATGGTGTTCGAAGGGCCGGTGCCGGCGCGCGAGGTGGATGAGGAGATCACGCGGCTCGCCGAGGGCGACGCCGACGAGATGCTCGCGCTGGCGATACTCCAGCAACCGGGCCCGTTCCGGCGCGAGACCCGCAGGATGGGCCGCTTCGTCGGCGTGAAGCGCGATGGCCGGCTCGCGGCAATGGCGGGCGAGCGGTTTCACTTTCCTGGCTTCTGCGAGCTGTCGGGCGTCTGCACCCATCCCGATTTCGGTGGCGAGGGACTCGGCACGCGGCTGTCGACTCATGTCACGCGCGCGATCCTCGATCGAGGCGAGACGCCGTTCCTCCACGCCTGGAGCGACAACTACGGCGCGATCGCGCTCTACGAGCGGCTCGGCTACCGCATCCGCCGCGAATTGAACGTGGCAATCTTCGAGCGCAGCTAGTCCCGCTTCACCGCGCCGCGCCGGCGGCGGCGCAGCACCAGCCAGCCGCAACCGAACAGCGCGCAGCCGATCGCGAGGATGGCGCCGCCGACGATCAGCCCGCCCATCACCAGCGCGCCGAACAGCGCGAGGACGATGGCCCAGAAAGTCTCGAGAAAGCCGTGCAAGCGAGGCGCCCCCTGTCCCGCCCCAACGCGGCGCGGGGCAGGGAGTGCCCGGAAGGTCAGCCTTCGAGCGTCATGCGCACGAAGTCGACCGTCTGCCGGGTGGCGGTGGCGAACTCGTTCGCGGTCGCCTGGAAGCTGCCGAACTGCGAGAACTGGTCCGGCGTCATGCCATCGTATTCATAGGCCTGGCGGAAGCTCGGCAGCTTGAGCAGCTTTTCGATGCTTGCCTTGTTCGGCTCGCGGTCGATCGCCGCGGCGTCGAACGGGGCGAGCTCGTCCTGCGCCGCCATCAGTCCGGCGATGTAGCCCGGCGGGCAGGTGTAGACCATGTCGCTGCCGGCATAGTCCTCGATATGGCGGCTGACGGTCCTGCCGGTGCGCTCGTCCTTCTCGACCCGCATCGAGCACTGCAGCATCTTCGACGGGTGATTCTCGCGCTTGCCGAAGTGATAGGCGCGCTTGAGCACCGCTTCCTCGCCATCGCGAATCTCGGGCAGGGTCAACTCGATCCCGCGGGCCTTGGCTTCGGTCTTCCAGTCGCTCAATTCGCCGAGACGCGCCGACATGTGGGTGATGACCGAGCGCCACTTCGAAAGATCGACGCCCGCTGCGCGCGCGCGCAGCAGCCCGGCACTGACCGCGGCCATGCAGCGCACATACTGCGGTACGGTGAAGCTGGTGGTGTTGTTGGTGCTGATGCCGCGCGCCGTCAGCTCCTCGAGGATCTCGTAGCCCTGCTTCGAGCCGGGCAGCTTGACCATCACGTTCGGCCCTTGCGCCGCGATCGTCAGACCCTGCGCGAGCATCTTGTCGCCATCGGTGACGAACCGCGGATCGACCTGGCCGGAGAGCCAGGCGTACTTGCCGCCGGACTTGTCCCACACCGGACGGATCGCCTGCGCGCCCTTCTTCACCAGATCGAGGTACATCGTCCAGTAGACGCCCTCGACATCGAGCCCGGGATTCTTTGCGGCAATCGACTTGATCTCCGCTGCCCACAGCTCGGGCGCGAGCTTGATCGCCTGGAGCGACAGCGGCGGATTGGTGGTTACGCCGCGGAAGCCCATCGTCCCTTTGGAATGAATGGTCTCGTTATTGTAGAGGCGATTGAGCTGCGCCTCCCAATCGGCGCGCTTGCCTTCGGGCGCCTTGGCCAGCGTCTCGGCCTCCCAGCTCGGATAGATCAGCGGGCTGGAATCCCACCAGATCTCCGCATCAGGGTTGGTTGCCGCCAGCTGCTCCAGCACGTTCTCGCTCATCGGGGACTCCTGTTTCGCGCGCCCTCTAACGCAGCCGGCGCGCGGGTTTAACCCCCCAGATGCTTGGGCGCGGGACAGCGGGTCTTTCGCCGGCGGCTACTTCGCGGCGACGGGCAGCGTCGCCGGGTCCCAATGCTCGTCGGCCTTGCCATCGACGAAGCGCCACGTGTCGAACCAGGTGGTGGTGTAGCTTTTGCTCGCATCGTCCGCATAGGGGATCGTGCGCACTGTCAGCACGGTCACGTAATCGCCTTCCGCCTGCACCGCCACCACCGGGCTGGTGAGCTTGTCGCAAGTCGGTGTCGGCTGGCGTTTGGCCACCTCGGTGAAGTAGTGGATCACGCCCGGCAGGCCCGAAGCGGCGAGCGGGTTGTGCTGGATGTACTTGTCGGTCAGCCACTCGCCCGCGCGGCTCCATTCGTTGCACTGGAGCAGCTCGCGCATGATGTGCAGCGCGGCCTGCTTGTTCTTCTGAAGGACCGGGTCGGCGTTCGTGAACAGCGATTCCGGATTCGGATGTGCGACCACCGGATCGCTCAAGGCGCGCATCTGCGCGGCCGCCGGGGCGCCCAAGACCAACGCTGCCGCTGCCGCAGCTATCAAAACCGTCGCTTTCATCGATGCTCTCCCTCGCAACCTTTGCGCCGAGTGTGGCTGCATCCGGCGCGCGAGTCCACCGCCCGCTTTCGCTTGGACGCCGCACCCCCCCGCGCTACGATGCCTTCCGGATCAAAAGGGGAGAACGACAATGGACGGCAGCGTGATCGCGGGGATCCTGGCCGCAGTCGTGTTCATCTTCCTGATGATGGGCGTGCGCGTGGTCCGCCAGGGCTACGTCTACACCATCGAACGGCTGGGCAAATATACCCTCGCCGCCGAGCCCGGCATGCACCTGATCATCCCCTTCATCGACCGCGTCGGGCAGAAGGTGAACATGATGGAGCAGGTGCTCGACATCCCCGGGCAGGAGATCATCACCAAGGACAACGCCATGGTCGGCGTCGACGCAGTAGTGTTCTTCCAGGTGCTCGACGCGGGCAAGGCGGCCTATGAGGTGCACAGCCTGTACAACGCAATCATGGCGCTGACGACGACCAACCTCAGGACGGTGATGGGCGCGATGCAGCTCGACGAGACGCTGTCCAAGCGTGACGAGATCAACGCGCGGCTGCTATCCGTGGTCGATCACGCGACCTCGCCGTGGGGCATCAAGATCACCCGCGTCGAGATCAAGGACATCCGCCCGCCGGCGGACATTTCGGAAGCGATGGCGCGCCAGATGAAGGCCGAGCGCCTGAAGCGCGCCGAGATCCTCGAGGCCGAGGGCGCCCGCGCCAGCCGCATCCTGCGCGCCGAGGGTGAGAAGCAATCGGCGATCCTTTCGGCCGAAGGCAAGAGGGAAGCCGCCTTCCGCGATGCCGAGGCGCGGGAGCGCGCCGCCGAGGCCGAAGCGCGGGCGACGCAGGTGGTGTCGGCCGCGATCGCCGAATCCGGCGTGCAGGCGATCAACTACTTCGTCGCCCAGGAATACACCAAGGCGATCGGCAAGTTCGCCGATTCGCCCAACGCCAAGACCATCCTGTTCCCGGTCGAGGCCACCAACCTCATCGGCACGCTCGGCGGGATCGGTGAACTCGCGCGCGAGGCGCTCGGAAACAAGGGCGCGGGTGAGGGCACCGCGCTGGCTGGCCGGGCCACCGTGCCGGTCACGCGGGATCGCTGATGGACTGGCTGAGCCAGCTCGAGCCGCACTGGGTGTGGATCGCGGTCGGGCTGATCCTCGCCGCGGCCGAGATGGCCTTCCCCGGCGTGTTTCTGATCTGGATGGCGGGTGCGGCGCTCCTGACCGGCGTGGTCGCGTGGCAGGCGGACATCGGCGTGCCGTTGCAGGTGGTGATCTTCGCGGTGCTGTCGATCGTATCTGTGGTAACCGGGCGGCGCTGGCTGCGGGACAACCCGGTGACGGGAGCGGATCCGCTGCTCAATCGGCGCGGAGCGCAGCTCGTCGGGCAAACCGGCGTGATCACCGTCGCGATTGAGGGGGGCACCGGCCGGGTGCACCATGGTGACAGCGAATGGCTCGCGAGCGGGCCGGACATCGAGGCCGGCGTGCGAGTGCGCATCACCGGCACCAACGGGGCAGTCCTGGTGGTCGAACGCATGGTCCCGCCGGGCGGCGAGACCCTGCCCGCGCTCTGACGCCCCCATGTGTCATGCCGCTCAGGGACACATCTCCAACAAGCGATGTTCGCGCGCGGTTATGCGAGCTCGCGCTTGTCGCCAAAGCGGCCGTGCTTCCGGTAGCGCGTCATCCATCGGTCGAGGAACAGCGCTAGCGGCTTGGGCACGACGCCGAGGTCCTTGATCCCCGGCAGCGCGCCGTCCGCCACCTTGCTTGCCTTGAGCAGCGCCCACTGTTCGCGTGTCATCGGCGTGCCCGGCAGCGCGGCGAAAATCGCCGCGGCGAGGTCCGGCACCGCGAACAGGGCGCGCTGGCGGTACTGTGCCGCCGCGATGCGCCGGTGCAGCTCCATCATTGTCAGGGCCTCTGGCCCAACGATCTCGTAAGTCTGCCCGCCGTGGCGCGCGGGATCTGCGAGCGCGTTCGCCAGCGCCTCGGCCGCGTCGTCGACATGAAGGGGCTGCAGCTTCGCTTCGGCGCCGAATACCGGCAGCGCGGGGAGTGCGGCGATCAGCCCTGCGAACATGTTCACGAACGCATCGTCTTCGCCGAACAGCACCGACGGACGCAGGATCGTCGCATTCGGAAATGCGCCCTGCACCAGCCGCTCGCCCTTCGCCTTGCTGCTGGCATAGGCGATCTCGGACTCCGCGTCGGCGCCCAGTGCCGAGACATAGGCGAAAGCCCGCATGCCTTCCCTGGCCGCGATCGCCGCCGCGCGCCCGGCCGCGTTGGCCTGCAGCTCGTCGAGATCGCCCTTGAACGCGCCGACCAGGTAGGCCGCGGCATCCGCACCGCGCAGCGCCGCGGCAAGGCTTTCAGGCTTGCGCACGTCGCAATGGACGAACTGCAGCTGGCCGAGGTTGGCGAGCGGGCGCAGGGTCCACGCATCGCGCGGGTGGCGCGCCGCGATCCGGAGGCGCGCGCCGCGATCGAGCAGTGCCTGCGCCACATGCTTGCCGAGAAAGCCGCTGCCGCCCACCAGCACCACCAGCTTGCCTTCGAGCGCCGCTTGTCTTGCCATCGATCCTGTCCTGCGTTGGTTGGCCGGCCCTTGCCCCAAGCCCGCGCGCGCCGCAATCTCCGTTATCGGCGCCCGTTATTATGATTGACGAGCAGGCGCGCCAGCCGCTATCGGCCCGCCCCTGCCAAGCGCCCCGGCCATCAACGAGCCGCGGCGCATCCGGTGCCCAGATGGCGGAATTGGTAGACGCACCAGCTTCAGGTGCTGGCGCTCGCAAGGGCGTGGAGGTTCGAGTCCTCTTCTGGGCACCATTTCACTCCGATGACAGCGCTGTGACTACCCGCTAGGGCAGTGCGATGCCCGAGCTTCCCGAAGTCGAGACCACCGTGCGCGGCCTCTCGCGCCACCTGGATGGTGCGCGGATCGAGCGTGTGGCGCTCCACCGGCCAGACATGCGCATTCCGTTTCCCGAGGGGCTCGTGCAGGCGCTGGCTGGCGCTCGCGTAGCCGGGCTGTCGCGGCGGGCCAAATATGGGCTGATCCACACCGATCGCGGGACGACGCTGATCTTCCATCTTGGCATGAGCGGGCGCTGGCGGATCGATCCGGGCGAACTGGGCAAGCACGATCACCTGGTGATCGAGACGCCAGGCCATCGCTTCGCGCTCAACGATCCGCGACGGTTCGGGTTCGTCGATCTGGTCGATACGGCAGCGCTCGATGCCTACCCTGCGTTCGCTGTGATGGGGCCGGAGCCGCTCGGCGAAGGGCTCACGCCTCAGCATCTCGCCGCCGCGCTCGCGGGGCGCAAGCAGGCGATCAAGCTGTTGCTTCTGGACCAGCGGATCGTCGCCGGGCTCGGCAACATCTATGTCTGCGAGGCGCTGTGGCGGGCCCGGATCGATCCGCGCAAGGCCGGCGGCAAAGTCTCCAAGACGGTGCTGACGCGGTTGGTGCCGGCGATCCGCGATGTGCTCCATGCCGCGATCGGCGATGGTGGCTCAACCTTGCGCGACTACGCGCAGCCCGACGGCGAGCTAGGCTATTTCGCAACCCGCTTCGCCGTCTATGGTCGCGAGGGCCAGGAGTGTCACCGGGAAGACGGTGGGATGGTCCGCCGCATCGTGCAAGGTGCACGCAGCACCTGGTTCTGCCCGAAATGCCAGAAGTGACACCTCTCCTTGACGATTCGGGGTCTCCCCGGTAAGGGCGCCGCTTTCCGGCGGTGTGCCGCCGATTTCGCAACGATTTTCGAGCAGGTATTCCGGCTGCATCCGGCGGCCCGAGGTAAGGACAGACATGGCCAATACGCCGCAATCCAAGAAGCGCATCCGCCGCAACGCGAAGCGCACCGACATCAACACCAACCGGGTCAGCCGCATCCGCAGCTTCGTCAAGAAGGTCGAGGCGGCGATCGAGGGTGGCGACAAGACCACGGCCGCCGCCGCGCTCAAGGACGCGCAGCCCGAACTCGCGCGCGGCGTGGCTCGCGGCGTGCTTCACAAGAACACCGCTTCGCGCAAGCTCTCGCGCCTCACCAAGCGGGTCTCTGCGCTCTGATCTGCCGCCGGGACCGACTCGCCGGCCTCTGATTCGGCGAGTCGCGGCTCGAGTCACGAGAACGAAATTCGAACGAGGCCGGTGTCATAAACACCGGCCTTTTTTGCATCCGCGAACAGGAAGCGGAGCGGGTGGCAAAAAGTCCAGCAAGTCCCGCGATTCGCGGACTGTAACAAAAATTAGGACGCAGATTCAGGAGCGTGAACGAAGCTCTGCGGGTCACAGGCAAGTCAAGGCGTTTTTATTTCGGAATCGTGACACCCAGCCCTTGCCTATTGTGGCCGTCCTTTTTTAAAGCTGCAGTTGCCGGAGCGACAACTGCTCCTGCTCCAAAAGTCGAGACGCAGTCTAACGGGCCCGCACGGGGTGGTGTTGGGGACCGTGGCGAAGCTTTGTTCGCCATAGATGAGGTCTCTTGGCAGGGGATCAAAGACAGAGAAAGCCGGGCGCAATCGAGCAGTCGCTCAAAGGGTCGAGGTTGGGCAGATGATACGCATCGGGCATGCGCGGGGGATGACGGCGTGAAAAATCGAGAGGGAAGTGAAGGAATGTTGCAGGACCAGGAAGCACTGGATCTGGCCGCAGATTGGTCGGACATCAGCCTGGGGTTGCGCAAGGACCTGGGTCAGCAGTTGCACAGCCAGTGGATCAAGCCGATCCAGCTCGGCAGCTTCTGCAAGGAAACCGGCACGCTCGACTTGTTCCTGCCGACCGAATTCTCGGCCAACTGGGTGCAGGACCGGTTCCACGATCGCCTGTCGCTGGCGTGGAAGATCGCCCGGGGAGAGGTCAAGCACGTCCGCATCCAGGTCCACCCGGGTCGCCGCCAACTCGGCGAGATCGATCTGAAGGGCCAGCGCTTTGGCCGCAGCCCCGCCAACGATGGCGGGGCATCCGGCATGATCGCCATGGGTGCCGACACGATCGGCGAGCGGGGCTTCACCTCGTCGATCGGGCTCGATCCGTCGCTGACTTTCGCCTCGTTCGTCACCGGCAACACCAACGTGCTCGCGTTCAATGCCGCCGAGCGCATGGCAAAGACCGAGACGCCGCAGTTCTCACCGCTCTACCTGAAGGCGGCGACCGGCCACGGCAAGACGCACCTGTTGCACGCAATCGGCCACGCCTATCTCCAGGCCCACCCGCGGGCGCGGATCTTCTACTGCAGCGCGGAGCGCTTCATGGTCGAGTTCGTCTCTGCGCTGAAGCAGAACGAGATGATTGAGTTCAAGGCGCGGCTGCGCGGGTTCGACCTGCTGCTGGTCGACGACATCCAGTTCATCATCGGCAAGACCAGCGCCCAGGAAGAGCTGCTCTATACGATCGACGCGCTGCTCGCCGAGGGCAAGCGCCTGGTGTTCGCTGCCGACCGCGCGCCGCAGGCGCTCGACGGGGTCGAACAACGGCTGCTCAGCCGCCTGTCGATGGGCCTTGTCGCCGACATCCTGCCGGCCGATATCGACTTGCGCCGCTCGATTCTCGAATCGAAGCTCACCCGGTTCGCGCCGCTCGATGTGCCGGCCGACGTGATCGAGTTCCTCGCACGCACGATCAACCGCAACGTGCGCGAGCTGATCGGGGGGCTCAACAAGCTGATCGCCTATGCTCAGCTCACCGGGCAGGAAGTGTCGCTCCAGCTCGCCGAGGAGCAGCTGACCGATATCCTCTCGGCCAACCGCAAGCGCATCACGATCGACGAGATCCAGCGCACGGTGTGCCAGTTCTATCGCGTTGACCGCTCGGAAATGTCGAGCAAGCGCCGTGCGCGCGCGGTGGTGCGGCCGCGGCAGGTGGCGATGTACCTCGCAAAGGTGCTCACGCCGCGCTCGTACCCGGAGATCGGGCGCAAGTTCGGCGGCCGCGATCACTCGACGGTGATTCATGCGGTTCGGCTGATCGAAGACCTGCGCAAGCGTGACGCCGACATGGACGGTGACGTGCGCAGCCTGCTGCGGCAGCTCGAATCCTGATCGTCGCCTCCGCAAAAGCGGGGGGTGCTGCTGCCTGATGAAAAGCGGGGTTCCCGCTTTCGCAGGAATGGCGGTAGGGGGCAGTATGAATAGCCTTCCGCCAGACCGCCTCGAACGCTTCGCGCGCCATATCGTGCTGCCTGAGATTGGCGGTGTGGGACAGGCGGCCCTGGCGAAGGCGCATGTCGTGCTGGTCGGGCTTGGCGGGATCGGCTCGCCGGCGCTGCAGTATCTGGCCGCGGCGGGAATCGGCAGACTGACGCTGATTGACGACGATACCGTCGACGCGAACAACCTCCAGCGCCAGACGATCTACACCGAACGTGATCTCGCGCACGGCAAGGCCGTCGCGGCCAAGCTGTGGGTATCGAGTTTCGACGCCGCGCTCGATGTGGCGATCAGCGATGCCCGGGTCACCGCTGAGAACGCCGGGGCGCTCGTTACAGGCGCCGATCTTGTGCTCGACGGTTGCGACAACTTCGCCACCCGGTTGGCGGTCTCGGACGCCTGTGTCGCAGCCGGCGTGCCGCTGCTCTCGGCGGCGGTCGGGCGGTTTCAGGGCCAGGTCGGGGCGTTCGCGGGGCATCTGCCCGGTCAGTCGTGCTATCGCTGCTACGTCGGCGATGCGTTCGATGCCGACGATTGCGACACCTGCGCAGAGGATGGGATGCTTGGCGCGATGTCGGGCTGGGCCGGGACCTTCGCTGCAATGCATGCCGTCCGGGTGCTGCTAGCGGGCCACGCGGCGTTCGGCGATCCGCAGTGGAGCCGAATGCACGTGCTCGACGGCCTGGTGCCATCGCTGCGCACGCTCCGGATAGCGAAGGATTCGGCGTGCCGGGCATGCAAGTCAGCCGGCTAGCACATCGTCCACCCAGCGCGGCACCAGCTCGCTCGCGGGGCCAAGGCGGGTTTCGTCGAACTGACGCGAGCCGAGGCTGCGCTCTAGGTTGAGTTCGAGTGTCGCCGCGCGGTGAGTAGCCGCCTCCTGGACGAACCCGGCTGCCGGATAGACTGCGCCCGAAGTGCCGATCGAGACGAACAGGTCGGCGCGGGCGAGGGCGGCGAAGATCCGGTCCATCTCGTACGGCACCTCGCCGAACCAGACGATATCAGGGCGCAACGCGGTTTCGCCACAGGCGGGGCAGGGCGGATCGCCGAGCAGGGCGCCGTTCCAGCGGTGGCGCGAGTCGCATTGCGTGCACCACGCGCCCAGCACCTCACCATGCATGTGCAGCACGCGGCGCGCTCCCGCACGCTCGTGCAGGTCGTCGATGTTCTGGGTGACGATCAGCAGTTCACCGTCCCAAGCCGCATCGAGCTTCGCGAGGGCCATGTGTGCGCGGTTGGGTTCGGCGGCGAGGGTCGCCGCGCGGCGCATGTCGTAGAAGCGCTGCACCAGTTCCGGATCGCGCGCGAAGGCTTGCGGGGTGCACACCTCCTCGACCCGATGATCTTCCCACAGCCCGTCCTCGGCGCGGAAGGTCCTGAGTCCGCTCTCGGCGCTGATCCCGGCGCCGGTTAGGATGACGATATTGCGGACCGCGTGCATGTCGCCCATGAAGCATGCCGCACAAGGGGAAACAATGACACGCATCGGCATCATCGGCAGCGAGGGGCGCATGGGCCACGCGCTGGTGCGCGCAATCGAGGCGGCCGGGCACTCCTGCGCGGGCGGCGTGGACAAGGGCGGGGACGTCGGCGCGCTCGCGGCGGACAGCGATGCGCTGGTCGATTTCTCCTCGCCTGCCGCGATCGAGGCCCATCTTCGCGCGGCGAGCGAGGCCAACGTTCCGATCGTGATCGGCACCACCGGACTCGGTGCTGCGCAGCACGCGGCGATCGATTGCGCGGCGAAGGGCGTCGCCGTGCTCCAGACTGGCAACACCTCGCTCGGCGTCACGCTGCTCGCGCATCTGGTGCGCGAGGCGGCGGCGCGGCTGGGGCCGGAGTGGGATATCGAGATCGTCGAGATGCACCACCGGATGAAAGTCGATGCGCCGTCCGGCACCGCGCTGCTGCTGGGCGAGGCGGCAGCCGAAGGGCGCGGAATCGATCTTGCCGCCAGCAGCGAACGCGG